>PLBW01000186.1:7277-27812 GCA_003135475.1 Acidobacteriaceae bacterium | reverse complement strand
TTCCTCATCTGCACCCTGCAGACGGTGGTGGACGCGGTGAACTATGGCTTGCATCTCGGCAACGCGTCGCGCCTGGTAACCCGCCATTATGTGAGCCTGGTCTTCAATCTGCCCAATTCCTACAAGAACAAGATCGCTGCCATTCCCGGCGTGCAAAACACCACCATCGTCAACTGGTTTGGCGGCATGTATCGCGGCGACATGAAGTACTTCTTCCCCAACATGGCGGTCGAGCCCGAACCCTTCCTGCAAATTTATCCCGAGGTCATGCTGCCGGAAGACCAGAAGCAAGCGTGGTTGCACGATGGGCGAGGCTGCATCGTCGGCCGAAAGCTCGCTGAAAAATGGGGCTGGAAGGTCGGCGACCATTTTCAGTTGGAAAGTTTCATCCCCCCGTATCGCGTGGGCAAGCCCTTCGACTTTGTGATCGACGGAATCTTCGACACCGACACGGTCAAGTATCCTGGCGCCGATCTGACCTCAATGTACTTCAACTACAAGTATCTCTACGAAGCCACCGGGCAGAGGGCCGGCATCGGCACGTTGACGCTTTTGATTGACGACCCCAAGAACGCGGGCCGCATCAGCAAGACCATCGACGCTGAATTTGAAAACAGCGATGTCCAAACCAAGACGGAGACCGAGCAGGCCTTCCGCGCCAGCTTCATCGCCATGGCGGGAAACCTTGCACTGCTACTGAACGGCATCGGGCTGGCCGTGGCCTTCACCATTTTGTTGGTGACAGCCAATACGATGAGCATCGCCGTCCGTGAACGGCAGCAGGAAATTGGCGTGCTCAAGACGCTGGGGTTCCCCAGCGGCTTGGTCATGGCGCTGATCCTGATTGAAGCGCTGCTGCTGGGATTGATGGGCGGCGCGCTCGGACTGATCTTTGCCGGAGGGGCGATCCATGCACTGCCCAACGTTCCCTTTATCGGCGACGCGGTGCGTCAGTTCCCCGGACTTGGATTGTCGCCCAAAATTGTTTCCTATGGACTGGGTGCAGCGCTGCTGCTGGGTCTGCTGGCTGGGCTGGTCCCCGCAGTGCTGGCGTATCGCGCCCGCATAACTGAAGTTTTGAGGCAAGTCTGATGGCGCTGCCGATTTCTTATAACGTTCGCAACCTGCGCTCCCGCTGGAAAGTCACCCTGCTGGCCATCTTCGGCATTGCCTTGGTGGTGGCTGCGCTTGTGACCATCTTGTCCATGGCCCGCGGCTTCAACATCGCTTTGAGTTCCACCGGTTCCGACAACAATGCCATTGTGACCCAGCGCGGCTCGATGTCGGAGCTGACCTCGTGGATCGACATTGGCAATGCCAACCTGATCGCGGTCGATCCGCGGGTCGCGCGCGGCGCTGATGGCAAGCCGATGGCTTCGTGCGAAGTCGTCGTCATCACCACGCGCCCCAAAAAGGGGACCAACATCCCGATGAACATTACCTTTCGCGGGGTGACGCCCACCGCCTTCAACGTGCGCAACAACATCAAGATTGTCGAGGGCCGAAGTTTCACGCCCGGCCTGTTCGAGGTGATTGTCGGTAAGAAAATTGCCGACCGGGTGGGCGGGGTCGACGTCGGCTCGACCATTAACATTCAGCGCAAGAACTGGAAAGTGGTGGGGCTGTTCGCCGCCGATGACAGCTCGTTCGAGAGCGAGATCTGGGGCGATTATGACGCCATGGCTCCGGCCATTGGTCGCAATGGCGGATGCGAGTCGCTGACCGTGCGCCTCACGAACCCAACCGTACTTGCGTCGTTCGATAAAGACATCCGCGGCAATCCGCAGATCCAGGTGCAGGCCGACTCGGAACGGAAGTACTACGAAAACCTGGCTGGCAGTACGGCCACGGCGCTGATCATGCTGGCGTCGTTCGTCGCCATCGTGATGGGCATCGGGGCAGTGTTTGGCGCCATGAACACCATGTACGCCATCGTTTCGCAACGCACTCGCGAGATCGGCACGCTGCGCGCCCTGGGCTTCTCGCGCTTCAGCATCCTGTTTTCCTTTGTGATGGAATCGGTGCTGCTCGCCCTCGTCGGTGGCCTGCTGGGCTGCTTGATCGCCTTGCCGATGAACGGCTATACCGCCGCCACTGGAACCAACGCCTTCAGCGAACTCGCGTTCGCCTTCAAGGTCACGCCAACGCTGCTGATCATCGGTCTTAGCTTCGCCGTGCTGATGGGATTCGTCGGCGGATTGCTGCCGGCCTTTCGCGCCGCACGAATGCCGATCACCAGGGCACTGCGCGAAGCGTAGGAAGCAAGGGCCAGGGGCCAGTTTCAAGTTTCGAGTTTCAAGTTTCGAGTTTCAGGTTTCAAGTTTCAGGTTTCACGTTTCCAGTTTCGAGCACGAACCTCCACGTTGTCATCCTGAGCGACGAGGTCGCCGTGGCGACCGAGGAGTCGAAGGACCCCTATAAACGCAAGAGTTCCACGGCTGTCGCACGTCGCTTTTCTCTTCGCTCTGTCGTCCCGATTCGCTTTTCGGCTTTGTCATCCCGAGCGGAGCCGAGGGGTCTGTGGTTTCGGAGGTGGTCATCCTAAGGTCCAAAGCGCGCCACAAAACTGACAACTGGCTACTGGCAACTGTCTCTAGATTCCCAGCCCCGTCACCCTCCATCCCGCGCCGTGTACCTTGTGCCGGATGTTGAGGGTGATCAGCAGCGCGGTCATGGCTTCCACGATGCGCGCGTTCTCCAGCTTGCCGCCATCGATGGCGCGCACGCCGGGAATTTTTGTCGCCAGCTCCGACGCAACCTGCCGCGCGCGATCGTCGTCGCTGCACACGATTACGTCACAATCCACCGGCTGGTCGCCCTGCAGCACCGTTGCGGAGAGGCTGTGAAACGCCCCGGCGACGCCAATGCTCTTGCCGACGATCTCGGCTGCCTGCTCGGCTGCCGAACCTTGCCACACGCCCAGCACGCGCGTAGGCCGTCCGCCAATGGCCGCCGCCAAGGGCACCGTCGCGTCGATGAGCACGGTGCCTGGCCGGAAGGACGGCTTGAGTTGCTTTAGCAATTCGGCTTGTCCGGCGAATGGCACCGTGAGTACCACAATGTCAGACATCTTGACGGCGGTGGCGTTGTCTGCGCCTTCTACGCTGCCCAGATGTCCGACCTTCTCCGCGATCCGCGCCGCTGCGGCCCGGGCGCGTTCCGCATCGCGCGAGCCGATGATGACCGATTCGCCAGCGCGCGTCCAGCGTAGCGCCAGCCCTGACCCTTCCGGCCCCGTACCACCGACAATTGCAATCATGCCTTGCCGCCCACCACCGCCGGTTGCGCCGCTGCCGATTCCGCCGGAGAGCTGCACTTGCTGTAAAGCGTGTTGCGCTGCGCGGGAATGCGGCCCAGTTCGAGAATGCGCTCCTGGAATTCCGCCGTCGAAATGTACTGCCCCGCAGTGGCTCCCGCCAGCCGCGAGATGTTCTCTTCGAACAACGTGCCACCGTAATCGTCGGCGCCCGCCAGCAGCGACAGTTGCGAAACTTCGCGACCGAGCTTTACCCATGAAACTTGAATGTGGTTGATGGAGCCCGCCAGCATCACGCGCGCCAACGCATGTACCTTCAAGTGCTCTGCCAGCGTCGCGCCCGCACGGGCCAGTCGCTGCGCGAACAACAACGTATTGTCGTGAATGAATCCCAGCGGCACGAACTCGGTGAATCCGCCGGTGCGCGACTGCATCTCGCGCAATAGCAGCAATTGGTTCACCCAGTGTTCATGCGTCTCGGCGTGACCATACATCATGGTCGAGGTGCTGCGGATGCCACATTGATGCGCGGTCTCGATCACCTCGCACCATTGGGCGGTGCTCAGCTTGTTGGCCGAAAGTACGCGCCGCACGCGGTCGTCGAGGATTTCCGCCGCCGTGCCCGGCAAGGTATCGAGCCCGTTCTCCTTCAGCATCAGAAGGTACTCGCGCAGCGGCATGCCGGTGAGTTCGACGCCATAGACCATCTCCATAGGCGAGAACGCATGCGCGTGCATCTTCGGGGTGGCCAACTTCACCGCCCGCAAAATGTCGCGGTAGTAAAACGGAGGCAGGTTACGCGGCAACCCGCCCTGGATGCAGACCTCGGTCGCGCCCCAAGCCACGGCTTCGCGACATTTCTGCGCGACTTCGTCGAGCGACAGAAAATAGGCGGTGTCGTCGCGCGGGCCGACGCTGAAGGCGCAGAACTTGCAACCCACGAAACACACGTTGGTGAAGTTAATGTTGCGGGTGACCACGTAGCTGACCACATCGCCCACCAACTGCCGCCGCACTTCGTTGGCCGCGACCACCAATCCAAACAGGTCATCGCCGCTGCAATTGGCGAGCGCGAGACATTCCTCGCGGGTGAGCGCGCTGCCATCCAAAGACGACAGCACCTTCTCCAATGCCGTTCGCACGGGCGAACTGACGCGCTGCCGCGCACCGTCCCAAGTCACACTCTGAAGCGTTTGCTGATTGGCCCAACTGGTGTCGTGCATAGTTCCCCACGCATCATTCTGCCGGCCCACCCATAGGGATGGAAATTAACCACGGAGGCACAGAGATCACGGAAAATCTACAGAGACCAAAGCTCCGTGTCCTCCGTGTCTCCGTGGTGAATGATTTTCGGGAGCGGAGCCGGTCCGAACGTCACCGAAACAAATCCTTCTCCTTCGGCCGCACCATCTGCCGCGCGCTGCCCTTGCCGCGACGATACGGATAACCCCGGATTATACAAGCCGGAATGCGCGCATCTTTGCCGCAAACGAGACCGGCGGCGGACGCCAATTCGTCGGCCACGGCTTCTTCGGTGGCGTGCATTTTGTAACCGTAGGGATCGCGCCGGCCGCGATAATCGTGAATCGCCTTCATCCCCGCCACGCCGATGGCAACGTCGCACAGTCCCTCGCGCCACGGACGCCCAAAGCTATCGGCGATGATCACGGGAATGTACCGTCCGGTGCGCTTCTTTAATTCTTGGTGAATCTGCGCCGCCGAGCGGTCCGCATCGGCGGGCAGCAGGACCGCGGTCTTGCCGCCATCCACGTTTGAGACATCCACGCCGCTGTTGGCGCACACCAGCCCGTGCTGCGTTTCGGTGATGAGAATGTGCTTTTTGCGCAGCACGCGCTTGGCCTCGCGCAGCGCCAACTCCACGACCCGAGCATCGACACTGTTGTTACGAGCGAAACTTCTGGCCGCAGCGGATGGCTTCACCGAATCCAGCGCAACCGTGCGGCCCTCCGCCTTGGATACGATCTTGTGCTTGACCACGAGGATGTCGCCGTCGTGAAACTCCAGCCCCCCGAGAGCGAGCGCGTCCACGACGAGGCCGGCAACGGAGTCGCCGGCAATAACGTCGCAAATGCCGAGCACCGGAATCGCGCGCAGTTCGCCGGTCTTGACTACACACGGAGGTGGCATCAGACCGCTGCTTCCCATTGCGCCTCGTCATCCCTACCGAAGTTCCACGACCGCAGCAGCCGTTGCGCGTTGGTGCTGCCAGCGCGCTGCAACAGCAGTTCGAGCTCGTGAGGATTGTCGATGTCGAGTCCCATGCCGGGTATTTCCAGGACCACCAGTTCCCTGCCGGTCTTTCGCATGGCTTCGCAATGCGGCAGAAAGCTGTCGTTGCCGAAGCGCAGCGGAATGATGGATGCCGGCCGCCGCAGAATGCAGTTGCTGCCGCGGCGATCATACGCGGGCACGAAGACCGCGCCTTCGGCGGGAGCGGCATCAAGCACGCGCTGTAGTTCGCCGCTGGTGATAAGCGGGATGTCGCCCGGCACGACGACGGTGGTGTCGTACCCACGCTGCTCGCACCATGCAGTCGCCATCTCGATGGCGGCGGTCTCGCTCTCGTTGCGCGGGTCGTCGATCACCAGGAAACCGAACTCGGCGGCCAGCGCGCGCGCCCGGGCATCGCCGGTCACCAGCGCCACATCGATTCTTCCCAGCACGCCAGCGGCGGCCGTCATCACGTCGCGCAACATGGCTTCAACAAGGTGCGAGCGCCGCTCCTGATCCAACGCCGCAGCCAGACGTTGCTTGGCCGTGGTCAAGCTCTTCACCGGAATGAGCAGGATGCCGCGCATCGTTAGGCCTTGGCGCTCCCTTGTACAGCGCACGCCTCCAGCGTGAACTGCGCCAGCTCGCGCTTGTCGTCCATTGACTTCATGATGGTGTTCGTACACACAACGCGCAGGCCCGCAGTGCACACCGATGAAGCCGCGGCTTCGTCGGAGCGGTCGGCAACCAGCACATCCAGAAAATCCTCATAGGCTTTGGCAACTCCTGCAATACCGCTTTCCCAACCCATCATCTTCATTAGCGCACCCGCCGGGCCGGTAACCGCCTCTCCTCCCACAATCGGGCTCACCGCCGCAATCGCGGCCTTCGCCCGCCGCAACGCATCGCGAATTCCCGGCACTGCGAGAATTGGCCCGATGCTGGTCACCGGATTACTGGGCGCAAAGATGATCGCCTCGGCTGCTTCGATGCTCTCGATCACGCCGGGCGCTGGATGGGCGCGGTGGGCTCCTTCGAAACGCACCCTGCGCACCGCAACCTGATGCCGCTCGCGCACAAAATACTCCTGAAAGGTCAATGTGCCCTTCGCTGTGTCGAGCATGGTCGAGACGCGCTCGTCCGACATGGGCAGCACGCGCGCTCGAATCCCCATCCTGCTCGCGAGTTCGGCAGTTGCTCTGCTCAGCGACTTCCCTGCCCGCAGCATCGCCGTGCGCGTCAGATGTGTCGCCAGATCAAGATCGCCGAGACTAAACCACGACGGCTGCCCGAGCTGCTTCATGCGCTCCAGGCAGCGGAAGCTGTCGTTGTCCACGCCCCAGCCGCGGTCCTTGCTGAGCAAGTCCGACAATTCGTAGAGCACCGAATCGATGTCGGGCGAGACGTGCAGCCCCCACCACTCGATGTCGTCGCCGGTATTGACGATGACCGTGAGCTCTTCCGGCGCAACCACCTGTTGCAAACCCTGCACCAGCTTGGCGCCGCCGGTCCCGCCCGTGAAGACGACGATCATCTATGCCGCCCTCGCATAGCCGTCGGCATCCGCGGCCGCTGCAAGCCGCTCGCCCAGCATTCCGCCGCGCGCCGCGACACTCGCAATGAATTCCGGATACACCGGCAAGCGCTGCTTCAGCTTCTGTCCAGCGGCCTCGGTGCGCCGCTGCAAATCCAGCAGGTACGGCCACGGAGCTTCCGGGTTGATGTAGTCGGGGGTCAGCGGCGACACGCCTCCCCAATCGTTGATGCCACCCTCCAACAGTTTCTCGTAATCGTTCTCGGTGAGGTTGGGCGGCGCCTGAATGTTCATGTCGCGCAGCAGCAGGCGCGCCACCGCCAGCGTGCGCAGCATATCGCCGGTGTCGGGCTCGGGCCATGCCGCCATCGGAATGGGCGGCTTCACGCGAAAATTCTGGACGATGACTTCCTGCACGTGGCCGTACCGCTCGTGCAGGCGCTGGATGGCCAGCAACGACTCGACGCGATCCTCCATGGCATCGCCGATGCCGATCAGGATTCCCGTGGTGAACGGCACTCCAAGTCTGCCAGCATCTTCGATCGTCTTCAGTCGCAGGGCGGGAAGTTTGTCGGGAGTACGACCGATCGGGTGCGCGGCCGCGAGGTTGGTGCTGGTGCTCTCCAGCATCAGCCCCAGGCTGGGATTGCTTTCGCGCAATCGTTCAATCCAGTTCGCGCTCAGCAGGCCGGGGTTGGCGTGGGGCAGCAGGCGGGTTTCGCGCAACACCAACTCGCACATGGCTTCGAGATAATGCAGGGTGCTGCGATAGCCAAGCTTGCGCAGGGTTTCGCGCATCTCGGGAAACAGCGCCTCTGGACGGTCGCCGAGCGAGAACAACGCCTCCGTGCAGCCCAGCTTCTCGCCGGCTTGCGCCACGGAGAGAACTTCGTCGGGCGTCATGGTGTGCGCACCGGGCTCGCCGGGATCGCGGCGGTAGGTGCAGTATCCGCAATAATCGCGGCAGAGGTTAGTCAGCGGGATAAACACCTTGCGCGAGTAGGTGACGACGGGGCGATATTGCTGCTTGAGCGCGCGCGCAGTCGCAAGCAGATCGGGAAGAACTTCGTCGTCACAGCGCAAGAGCTGGCAGGCGATCTCCGCGGAGAGTGGCCGCCCCTCGCATACCTCGCGCAAATGGGCCGCCAGAAATTCGCTGGATGCGCGATCTGTAGGCCATAGGGGTCCCTCGACTCCTCGCTCCAACGCCCCAGCAAGCACAAACCCGGTGCTTGCTGGGGACCCCGTTTTCGCTCGTCGCTCAGGATGACACTGCAAATTATTCACGCTCATCACGGTTCCTGCGGGACATCACTCATTCCATATCGCCCGCGAAAGTACAGCAGCGGTGCGCCCTCGGCCACGATGACTTCCCTCACCTCGCCGACAAAGATGGTATGGTCGCCCCCCTCGTAGTCATGCACCACGGAACAATCCAGATTGGCCAGCGCATCCTGCAGAACGGGCGTGCCGCTTCGCATGGGACGGTATTGGATGCCGAGACGATAGGCGGCATCGTGGTCGCGCTCGGGATCGGCGAAAAATTCCGACAGCGCTTCCTGCTCCGCTTTGAGCACGCTCACGCCAAACTGGCGGCGCTCGCGGATGTGNNCAGAAGGCGTTCGCGGTCATGCCGTGCACTTCTCCATGGGCCGTCTCGACGGTAATCACCGTGACGCCGCTGGCGAAGCGGCCCAGAGCATCTCTGAATTCGTTGGGTGTAACTAGTTCGGGCATGAAAGCGCTCGTGAGACCGTACCGCGAAGTTCAGCGGTACAAGGCGTACACTACGGCCACTATACCTGACCTTGCCGCCTGCATCTCGGCCGGAATTTGTTTGAGCAAAAGTGTGCTGCGATGAAGGGGGCCCCTGGGCAAGAAAATCAACGCCCACCGAGCAGTGCGCGTTGGGCTATCCTATCAGGGCCGAGGAGCTAGCCGTGGCCGTCACGTTTTCAGGCGAGTTCATCTCGCCGCGCACGCCGGACGAAGTTTACGACTTCCTCTGCGATGCCAATCAGCTTGGCCCGCTGCTGCCCGACTTCGAGAGCATGTCGGTCGAGGATGCGACCCACTTCACGGTGAAGGTGCGCATGGCTGTGGGCAACATTCGCGGCACGGCAGAAATCAAGATGGAGCTGGCCGAGGCAGTGCGGCCAATCCGGGCGCAATACCAGGGCCGGGGCAACGCGGTGGGCAGCCAGATCGCCATCAGCACCGGCTTCGATCTCTCGCCGCTTGCCGAGGGCACCAGGATCGCCTGGCAAGGCGAGACCAGCGTGTTGGGCAAGCTGGCTCTCTTGGCAGGCGGCATGCTCGAACCCGTGAGCCGGAAGAACATCCAGAAGCTGATGGATGGACTGCGATCGTCCCTCGCTTACCCGCCGGCGCAGGGGGTCGCACAGCCGGCGCCGAGCGAAGCAGTACAGAGCGCGCCTGCCGAGCAGCCAGTGCAAGCCCCTCAGCAGGAACTGCCAAGCGAGGCCGAGCAAGGCACGTCCGCCGCGCCTGCGCAGTCGACGGCAGAGGAATTGCTCCCGCCAGAGTAGTTCAGGGTTGGCGCATACCGGGTCGAGAAAACTCGACCCCGGCCCCAGAAATTGTCGCGCACATGGGGCTCTCCCGCCTGCCACCCCTTTCCGGCGCCAATTTGTACGATGTATCACCATGAATTGTGACGCCCATCACTCGCGGTCTGCCGCCTTTCGTCTAACGTTCTAAGTTGTTTTACATCAGGCGATTTGCATAAGACTTACGACTACTGATATCCCCGGTGTGCACCGTGTTAGACTGGCGCGCAGCCAAGTTCCCGATTCGGAGGGCGCGTTCGGCCTAGTGACTTTATCCCTGTTCCCGTCAGGTTTGCGCCTGGTGTCACCGGGACGATGGGGAGCGCGCCGTTCGAATTGGGGAACCTGGTGGCGTTCGCGCCAGCAGTGCGATTTATCTTCCCTTGCCGTCATTCAGCCTTGCGCCCACACGGCTGGCGAGCATGGTTTGCTGAAAAGCCCGCGCAGCCTAAAGTTGCGAATCCAGCACGACAACCTCGATGGCCTTTTAATCGAAGTGCTGGGGAAAGGGAGCAGTAAATGAAAAGGTTCTTGACCTCACTGGGCTTTGTCGCTCTTGCAAGTCCGCTTTTCGCCACCGATGGTGGTGCACCACAGATGTACCATCAGAATTACAATCCTCTGGGCAATGTCACTCTGTCGACGATCGTGGCGGCAATCCCGATCCTGACACTGCTGTATTTCATCGCCCTCCATCCGCACCGGGATAAGCAAGGCATTCGCCATCGCGGCATCAGCGCACCTTATGCCGCCTTCTACGGTGTGGTGGCCGCTTTTCTGGTCTCATGCGTGGCGTTCCGCATGCCCTTCAAATCGGCCGTCTCAGCCTTTGCCTATGGATCGCTCTCAGGCTTTCTGGGCATCATCTGGATCGTCCTCGCAGCCATGTTCCTCTACACGATGACGGTCATCACCGGTAAGTTCGAGATTGTCAAGGAATCGATCATCCACATCTCTTTTGACCGGCGCCTGCAGGTGCTGTTGATTGCCTTCTCCTTCGGGGCGATCATCGAGGGCACCTCCGGCTTCGGGACACCGGTGGCCATCGCGGGTGCCGTCATGGTAGGCCTCGGCTTCTCGCCGTTTGACGCCGCCGTGCTCAACCTGCTGGCCAATACCGCCCCGGTGGCATGGGGGGCAATTGGCACTCCAATCGTGACGTTGGCCCAGGTGAGCGGTCTCGATCAGCTCACCCTTTCCGCCATGGCTGGCCGGCAGCTCCCCTTCGTCTCCATTCTCATTCCTTTCTGGCTAGTGACGACTTTTGTGCTTATGCAGGGAGGCAAATTCAAGGACGCCTGGGAAGTATGGCCGGCGACTCTGGTCTCTGGAGCGTCCTTCGCCATCATGCAGTTCTTCGCCTCCCAGACACAGGCTTTCCACCTGATGACCGACGTGGTGTCGGGTGTGTTTTCGGTGATCTGCACCGCCCTTTTCCTGCGCTTCGTCTGGCATCCGAAGACGCGTTTTCTCCTGAGGTCCGAGCGCAAGGCGCTGGCCGCAGCAGCTGGCGGCCCGGCTGCAGGAGAGGTCACACAGCCGGTTAAAGAGTGGAAATACTCATACACCATCGGTCAGACGGTATATGCCTGGTTGCCGTGGACCATCTTGATCCTCTGCTGTGCCATCTGGGGCATGCCAACCTGGAAGGCTCACCTCAATATCCTTCTTGCCAGCGTGAAGATCAACACAACGCTGCTTGGCTCGAAGTTAGCCGGCACCCTCTCGCTGCCCACCTGGCAGATGCCCGCATTGCATAACCTGGTGCAGCGCATGCCTCCTGTGGCGCTGCCGAACGCCAAGCCAGAGGGCGCTGTTTTTGCTGTCAACTGGTTGTCCGCTGCCGGTACCGGCGTCTTTGTTGCCGCCCTGCTCACCGGCTTGACCCTGAAGTTGAGCGCCGCCCAATGGATGGAAGCGGCCGCCCGCACTCTGCGCCGCATGAAGATCCCCGTCCTGGTTATCGGCCAAGTACTGGGCCTGGGCTTTTTGACCCGCTACTGCGGCACCGATGCGGTCCTCGGACTGGCCTTCACCACCGCCGGTCCCCTCTATCCTTTCTTCGCCGCTTACCTGGGGTGGCTGGGGGTCTTCCTGACCGGCTCCGATACCGCCTCCAATGCGCTGTTCGGAAGCCTGCAACGGATCACGGCGCAGCAGCTTCATTTGAATGAGGTCCTCATCGTGGCCACCAACTCGACGGGCGGCGTCATGGGTAAGATGATTGACGCCCAGTCCATCATGGTCGCCTGTGCTGCCTGCTACGATGATCCTTACGAGCGTTCCCACGCCTTGGGACCGATCTTCCGCAAGGTCTTTTGGCACTCCATAGTACTGGCCGGCATCATCGGCGTGATCGTCATGCTCCAGGCATATGTCTTCCCGGGGATGATCCCGCACCTGCCTGGCAAGTAAGAGCGACCATGGGTAGTGGCTCAATTGAGCCACTACCCGACTATGGCCCTAGCATTCGCTCGAACCGGGCATCTGTATCTCATCCGGTCCGTTCGGAGCGAGCGACAACTGACAGCCCGGAGGGCGACATAATCGTAGCCCAAGGCGTGAGCCCTGGGTAAGCTTGGAATTGGATCTGAGTCCCGTAGGGACGGCAGACTGTCTCCCACACGTCTCTGAGGTTCGTCCGCCATGCGGACGCACCGGAGTCGAAGGCATATCCGGCATTCGCCGACGGGATGCTGTACGTGCGAAACCAAGCGACGCTGGGAGGGTTCCGCTGAATGAGAACTCAGGCGGAGGGCGAATCAACCCGGCGCCCGGCCAGCCGCAAGCCGATCCAGCAGCTCACCGGCCAGGTGAGCAGCCAGGACAACCAGTACCAGTGCGGCCAGCCCTTGCTCCAATTGGGAATAATCGCGCCGATGCCCATCGCTTCCCCGACGATAAAAAACCAGAGCACATGCCGCGCGGCGCGGCCCGGAGCAAATCGGGCGCAGAGCCAGGCACAAAGGATCGAGACCACGACGAAGAGCGCTGTGCTCGCGATGAGAGCGGTGTCGGAGGGGACACGGCCCTTGACGAAATCGCCGGGGAATAGGAGTGCGAGCAACGGGTCCGTTGCCAGGACAAGAACAATCGAGAGCAGGTAGCTGCCGACGACGACGGCGATGGATTTGAGCATCCGTTACACCTCCATGTAGGGCATGAAACTCTACTGGTGCGCCATGCTGACCGTGACCGCATCGGCTGACTCGATCACGATCGAGTCAGGCTGTTGTGAAACCCAGTCCACGGGCGTGACTAGCAAGCGAAGCTGCGTGATCGCCGGGCGCGTTGCGGTGCGCCACTGAATCTCGTCAGCGTCGAAGTAATGCGCTAGGTCCGGTTCGTTCCAGGGATAAATCCACACGTCCGACAACACGTTCGGCTCCACCACGAACGACCTCACATCCCGACTGCCGTCGGCCCGTGTGATCTCCAGTTGTAAGCGTTCCGGCTTGCGCAACTTCAACAGCGGCCCATAGTGAACGTTGACCCGCAACCGCAGGAAATCGCCGCTCTCGACCGGCCACGCGGGGTCACCGAGATCCAGCAAAGAGCTGCGGTCGTGAATCGCAAAGCTTTTCGCTGCCACCAGGAGCGGCCGCGCCTGCATGGAGATTTTGCTCGCGCGCGAATCGTCTCTCTGCAACCCGAAAACGCCGGGGATGATTTCTTCCTGCGAGCGATAGTGGCGAAAGATCCAAAACCAGACATCGGGAGTGCGGGTAAAGTGGCTGACCTCGTCGATAGGGAAACTCAGCGGCCCGTCGGGGAAATAGAGGCCAACGGGAGCCGGCGCTTGTTCCATTCCCGCGATAGCAACTTGCGACAAGTACGGCCCGCTGGCCAGATTCGCCTGCATCACCCCGCTGGCCACGTTGCGGCCCGATGCCATTCCCATTATGTATTGGTAGGGGAAAATCGCCACCGAATCCTTCGGACCGCTATGCTGCTGCACATAAGCAGAAACCGTTTGCAACATACCGGTGAAGTCCGCCGGAAAGCAGGCGCGATCGAATTCCCGGAAGCCCGGGGGACAGGAAGTAAGAGGATTTTCTACCTGCTCCAGGCGGAAGCGAATCACCGATGGCCGGAACACGGCAGTGGGCTGGGTGAACAGCACGGAACATACGACCATCGCTAACGCAACACCGGCGGACAGGATGAACGAGTCGAAGGAAAACAGTATCGCGCTGGCGAATAACACCATGGGAAAGATGGCAAAGACGATGTGCTGGTCATCGGACCGCACCAGCCCGCTTTGCATGGTAACCACGCCAAAGGCGAATGCGCTGAGCAGAAATCCGGTGCGAGCTGTGATCCCCTTGCCGGGCGCCAGGCGGCGCAGAAGAAAGACAACGCCTCCCGCAATCAAGGTGGCCAATAACCGGATCTTGCCATCCTCGGTCATCGGCGCTGGTTCCTTCCAGCGGTGCAGGTTCACGATTGCCACTGAACTCTTCCAGTAGCGGAAGTCGAGAGCTCTGGTCATGGCGGCGTTGATAGCGAAAACCAGCGCCACCGAAAGCACAGCAAACACCAGCAGAGCGACGGCGTACCGCCGAAAGGCGTGCGGCGCCCACCGGCCTTCCCATGCCACTCCGGCGAGTGCTAGCAACAAGGCTGCGATCGCATAGATACCAGCGTCAGCCGAATATAGAAACGCGGCCGCACACAAAACCGCCGAGATGCAACCTAGCACCGCTGGCTTAAACTGCCCCTCGCGCACTCCATACCAGCCCTTCAGGAACAACACGAAGAGAAAGATGTTGAGAATGGTTCGTCCGTCCCAGGGCAGCCAAAAGACAGGAAGCAGCACTAACAGCAGAAATCGTTTCCACGCTGGTTGTTCTCTCAGCAGCATCCGCTGCGTGAAATACAGAAGAACCAGACTGAACCACAGCAGGGATGTGTCCTTCCAGGTGGCATAGACGGTACCCATCGAAAGGCCCATCCAGCGCGCAGGCGCGGTCCAAATCCATTGAAACAACGGACCGTACTGGAAGATAATGCCGGGGCCGAACCAGATTCCACGCGAGGCCGCGAAGGCGCTATCCAGGACCCAGTTGTAGTCGAAGGCCATGGGACGCGTAACCACGATTAGCGTGCGCGGCGAAAGCCATGGCAAAGGGACTGCGATAAGCGCCAACAGCACAATCGCCAGCACGTCCCAGTGTCGCCGGAAGCGCGTCATCGAAATCTTCGAGACCGGCGCCTGAGTTTGCGAGCCTGGCTTGCTTACCGCAACGTCGAGCTTCTCCATAGAGGTATGCCATTCTCTCCACAGCCGTCACCGTCGCAGCTCTCGGCCTTAAGTGAAAAACTGGCTGCGCCATTGTATATTGTACGGAGACACGCTCAGGGGCAGGCACCAATCCTCCGGGAAGCGAAGACACATACCCAGGTTTGCACCATGCACATCGTCATCGTCATGCCCGTTTATGAGGATTGGGACGCGGCCTTAAAACTCTGTCGCAATATCGACGTCGTCCTCCGCGGGCAGAGTTCGCTGCGCACCAGCGTGCTCCTCATTGACGACGGCAGTGCGCTTACGAGCTACCCGCGCGAACTTCCTTTTCGACTTGAAGCTATCGATCATGTCTCGGTATTGACCCTGCGCCGTAACCTGGGTCATCAAAGGGCGCTGGCGGTCGGGTTTGCTTACCTCCAGCAACACTGGAAGGGCGACGCGGTCGTAGTGATGGATGCCGACGGAGAGGACCGGCCAGAGGACATTCCCCGACTCCTGGAGGCCATGGGAAATGCGGGGCATCCGACCGCTGTCTTTGCCGAGCGCGGTCGGCGGCTTGAGAGTTTTACCTTCCGGCTTATGTACCGTTGCTACTCGCTGCTGCATCGGGTGTTCACCGGCCGCGACATTCGCTTCGGGAACTTTAGCGTTCTGCCCTGGTCATATCTCGACAGCCTGGTCGTGTGTCCCGAGTTGTGGAATCATTACTCTGCCACATTTCTTAAGTCCCGCCTTCCCTATACCCGGGTGCGTTGCGATCGTGGCCGGCGCCTGGCGGGCGAGTCGCGCATGAATTTCGTAAGCCTTGTCATCCATGGAATGTCTGCCTTGTTTGCTAATCAGGAGGTGGTTGGCACGCGTCTCTTGCTGATGGCCGTGTTTATCACCTTGATGTCGGTGCTGCTTTTAGGCATCGGGGTGGGAATCAGGCTTTTCACGCATGCAGCGATTCCCGCTTGGGCCGCGGTTGCCGTAGGCGTTCTGTTCATCCTCGGCGGTCAGTTTCTACTCGGTTGTTTCATGTTGGTTTTTTCCGCCATGATGACTCGCAGTCACCTTGGCTTTCTCCCCATACGCGATTATTCCTTTTTTGTGAGCCACGAAACCGAACTTTACTCCATGGCTCGTATTGCCCAATTAGCCTCAGTTCCCGCCGCTGCTGGGGGTTCCACTTAGGAGCCCGTCCAGAAGCGGCAATTAGACTGTTGTTGTCTGGAGTTATGCATGCGAATTGCAGTGATCGGGTCCGGGCACGTGGGGTTGGTTTCGGGAGCGTGCTTTGCCGAGTTAGGCCACGATGTCATCCTGGTCGATAACGATCCCGTGAAGTATGAAGCTCTGCAACGAGGCGAATGCCCGATTCACGAGAAGCACGTGCCGGAGTTGTTCCAGCGCCACCGTGGTACCAGGCTCCAGTTCTCTGATGCACTCGCTGACTCGGTCAGCAAAGCTGAGGCGATCTTTATCGCAGTCGGCACTCCCCCCGACATCAATGGGGAGGCCGATCTTTCCTACGTTGAATCGGTCGCCCGCGAAATTGCCTCTGCCATCAAGGAGTACAAAATCATCGTTGGCAAGAGTACCGTGCCGGTGTACACCAGCGAATGGGTGCGCAAGGTCATGCTGCTCAACGGCGCTTCCGCCAGCCTGTTCGACGTTGCCTCCAATCCTGAGTTCCTGCGGGAGGGCACGGCGGTCACCGATTTCCTCTATCCTGATCGCATCGTAATTGGTACGGATAACGACGCCTGTGCGGAACGTCTGCGCCTTATCTATCAGCCGTTGCTCGACGGAAGCTACTATCGGCGGGCTGATTCCCTGTTCCCGCACAAAGTGGTCAAGTCCCCGCCTCCCCTCATTGTGACGACCGCCAAGAGCGCCGAACTCATCAAGTACGCCTCCAACGCCTTCCTGGCGATGAAGATCAGCTTCATCAACGCGGTGGCCGCTATTTGTGAATCGGTGGGAGCTGACGTGGACCAGGTACGGGAAGGTATTGGTTCCGATTCGCGCATAGGCCGGCAGTTTCTGAGGCCGGGCATCGGCTACGGCGGCTCGTGTTTTCCCAAAGACCTGTCCGCCTATCGTGCCGTGGCTCGAGAATGCGGTTACGATTTTCGCCTGCTCGAGGAAGTCATGCGCATTAACAACGAGCAGCGTGAGCGTTTCCTGCGCAAAGTGCGGAGCGTGCTGTGGACCTTGAAAGGCAAACGGCTCGCCGTATTAGGGCTGGCATTCAAAGGCGGCACTGACGATGTCAGAGAATCCCCAGCCATTTCGGTGGTGCGTTCCCTCCTGGACGAGGGCTGCAAGATTCAAGCCTACGATCCTGCCGCAGCCCAGAATGCGCGGGAGTTGCTGGGCACGCAAAACATCCAGTACGCAGCCTCAGCCATGGAAGCGGCCAGGGACGCCGATGCTTTGCTGGTGCTCACGGACTGGGAAGAATTTCGCGCGATTGATCTCGATCGCCTGCGTGAATTGTTGCGATACCCGATTGTGATTGACGGGCGGAATATGTTCAGCCCCGCCACAATGGCAGAGCATGGATTCACCTACACCAGCGTAGGCCGCGGCGACGTGCACCACCAGGCCGGCAGCGCTCAGAAGTCGCCGGCTGCCGCCAAGAAGTCCGTGGACCCACGACCAGAAGCAGATGCCGTTAAGGCGCCGTGAAACCTGCTTTGTGGTTCCCGTTTCAAAAGAACCGGTACATGAATACGTTGGCCCCGCCGCTCTGACGTTCCATCATGGTGACGACAAGCAGTGACGCGGCAGCCCACATGGGCGCTACCCACACCCATCGCTCTCGCACCATAACTTCCAAAATCTCCGAGCGGGTTCCCATGCGCTCTGCATATCGCTCCAGCCAGTTGATCGCGAACAGCACAGCCGCGTATGCGATGGCCAGACCCGCGACCAGCAGATACAGGCTTTTAGGAAGAACGTGATCAAGGTAGCTGGCCGGAGACGCAACCCCCGCCAGCATCTGAGTCGCCTGCGGCAGTGAATTAGCTCGGAACAAGATCCATCCCGCGCTGATGAGAGTTATGGTCACCGCCCAGGATATTGCCGTCCAAATCGCGGCGGGAGGCTCCCATTTCAATCGGCGCTGCAAGGCTTGCGATTGCCGGTGCAAAACTAAAAGCATCCCTTGATAGCTTCCCCACAACACGAACAATAGGCTTCCTTTGTGCCACAATCCAAATGTGATCATCGAGACGACCAACGCCAGGTTTCGCCACCACATTTCCCGTCGCAGGACCGCCAGGGGAAGAAATACGTAGTCGCGAATCCAAAACGAAAGCGACATGTGCCAGCGTGTCCAGAAGATCGACGGCGTGGTGGATGCGAAGGGCCGGGCAAAGTTTTCCGGCACGGTGAAGCCCAGCATCTGCGCGGCCCCGATGGCGACGTGCGAGTAGCCGGCGAAATCGAAAAAGAGTTGCAACCCGTAACCAAATGCCAGACACCAAATGTCGAGCCCGCTCCAGCGAGTCAGATGATCGAAGCCGCTGTTGATTCCCTCTCCGCCCAGGATGCCCTTGCCCAGGAGCTGGGCCATCTGCATCATCAGCACACCGGTCGCGATGCGACACAATCCGCGTCCGAGGTCTTGTCGCGAAACAGACTTCTCAGAGCGAAACTGCGGCAACATTTCCGGCATGCGGCAAATCGGGCCGGAGATGGTGACCGGGAAGAACGCCATGTATAACGCGAACTCCACGAACGATGGATCCAGTTCCTCGCCGCGATACAGGTCGAGCAAGTAGCTCATCGCCTGAAAAGTCCAGAACGAGATACCTACTGGCAGCGCCAGATGAGAAAACTTCTGCAAGGATGCAACTGGAATTGAAACCGCGATTCCGGGGATATATTTGAAGACCGCTAACAGGGCCAGGTTGAATGCGAGGCCTATCCACAATACCGCCGCCGCAGGTTGCCGCTTCAGCCATCGGCCCACAAGGTAATTCATCACTGTGGAGGCCAACAGCACCGCCCCGAACCACACTCCCCACGTGAGGTACAGCGCGTAGCTGGCTAAAAGAAGAACGCATTGCCGTAGTTTGTGCGAGCGGAACTTCCCCAACACCAGTAACCCGATGAGCAGTGCAACGCCGTACAGCAATCCTGTCAGCAGCATCCCAAACTCCTCATGATTGACCGTGCGGATGTTCCATACGGCGTACCGGCCCTTTGGGTCGCTCGGCGGAATCCGGGCTGGAAACCTGTAATGGGCGTTTTGTCACCGGCTTCTCCGTGAGGCTGTTACCGATGACGCCGGCGACGATAGCGTCACCCGCCGAGTCGTAATGCGTGTCCCCGAAGATGAAATGACTCAGGTACCAGCAGCCGGGCTGGGTCCGCGGGCACTGTTCCTTCACCGCAAAAAAAGCAGAAAATAGCGTAATGAAGCGCCGGCATTTGCCGTCGCACCATTCGCGCCAGATGCGCACTTGTCGCGAATCCGCCGAGTCATGCGCGAGCTGTGCCGGCCACGGATAGACAACCACGCTGATGGGAATGTTGCGCTTGGCAATCTCCTGCCAGAGCAAATCCATCTTCGCCTTCTCCCGGGCAATGCCGCCTTCCAATCCCAGCGGCGCATAGCCCGTTTCATACGGCTCTGTATCGGAGACCTTGCGATACGTCCAGGCCGAGCGCTCCAGGTCGAATTCGTTGCCGCCGTGCCCCAGATCAAGGTGATACCAGCCGAGCCGGATCAGGTTGCGTTCGAAAAACTCGAAGACATCATTGGTGAGCAACAGGTGGTCGTTGATGTTCCGCCGCAGGCTGGAGTACCAGTTCCCTTTGGTGAGCTTCTGCTTTGCAGTGGCCACCGCGCCTGACGAATCCACATCATGAAAAAATGCCGCCTCATCCTGCGCATCGGAGAGGTCGATGAATACAATCGCTTCGTCAAAGTCGATGCCGTCGTCGATCAGCTTTCGCGCGGTGTTGAGGTAGTTGGACGGCGAGTAACCCTCGACACTGCTATTAAGAAATTCGTATTGCGGAAACTTTGCCGCCACTCGTCCGATAAAGCTGTCCTCCCAGGCGGTCATTCCCTCGGGGGCAGAGTCGCCCAGAATGAGGACCCGAGGCCGGGCGCTGGTGGCAGGTACATTTCGGACGCGCTCGTCGCGAAAACCCAGGCTATTCGTGTTGAACTCGTACGAGTTTCCCAGCCACGGACGGATACAAGAGCAGTTAGGCTGAAAGGCGAAAGCGCGAACCGGATCGCGGGCAAAACAAAAACCGTGCGGCCCCCCCGAAACCGTAGACACCAAAATCGTCGCGGTGTAGAAATAATCGAAAGTGACGAATGCGGCCGCGCTGATCACCAGAGACGCTAGAAACAAGAGGACCTTCACCTCGCGTTGCCCGCCGGGATGCTTCGAAGGCGAATCCACCTGACCTGCAGTCTGAACTGTACTCAACGTCTGCCCTCTTCCCAGTTTCGCTTCGAAGTCCGCGCGTTCCATGGATGCTATTTGCGCGGCCGTCCTACACGCTGCGCGGTGGCAAACATCAGCGTAACGGTGTCCATGTCCTTGGGCTGCACTTTTCCAGGTGGGATGCGCATTTGTGTCAGGTCTTCCAGCTTGAGCAACAAGTCCACCAGTGCCATGGAGTCGACAAGTCCTGAAGATACCAGGGGCGTAGTTTCGTCAATCTCGATTCCCGGCTT
>PLBW01000186.1:0-7266 GCA_003135475.1 Acidobacteriaceae bacterium | reverse complement strand
GGCTTCCCCGCCGTGCTCTTTACGATCCATTTCGGCGGCTTCAGAAGAATGGTTCGAACGGCCACGCCACTGCTCGCCACCACCCGGCTGCGGATCTCGCGTTCAAGAACGGCCGCGGCTTCGAGAAGTTCTTGCTGCTCCACTTCCGCTACCACGATGATCTCCTCCGTGCCGAGATCGGGATTGTACAGGCCCATGGCGACCGCTCGTCCGTCATGAATCGCCGGGTGGCTGCACACGGTTTCTTCGATATCTTGCGGATAAATATTTTCGCCGCCGATGATGAGCAGGTCCTTCTTGCGGCCAACCACATAAAGTTCGCCGTCAAGGCAGAAACCCAGGTCGCCCGAGTGGTACCAGCCATTCACGATCGCCTCGGAGGTGAGGTCCGGGCGGTTGTAGTAGCCCTCGAACATACAATCGGATTTCATGAGAATCTCGCCGACCTCGCCTTGAGGCAGGACCGCACCGGCATCCGAGATAATACGCACTTCATGGTTGGGCAACAGACGCCCCGAGGATACGAAGGACAATGCTCCGGGAGTTTCTTCCGCGACCGGCGCGATAAAGTGTTCGGCGCGAAAACGTTGCCCATCCGCCCAAATGCGCTCGGGGCGGCGATGGATATCCGACTGGGTCACGGCAAAAACGTCTTCCGCCATTGCGTAAGACGACTGCAGCGCCTCAGGTTTCAACCCAATCGCAGCAAAAGCGCGATAGAACTCGTCCATGCTGGTGGCCCGCACCGGTTCAGAGCAATTGATCAGCGCGCGCGCCGAAGAGAGGTCGTACTGCGGCCATCGGCTCGGCGGTGTCCGGCGGGGGACGAACTGAAAGGCGAAGTTGGGCAGCCAGGCCAGCGTGCACTTGTACTCGCTGAGGATCTGCAACATCGTCTCAGGATGCATCACCCAGTCCAGGGGCGACTGCATCACCACGGGCATGTGGCAGACCATGGGCAGGATGAAACAGGCAATCAACCCCATGTCATGATAAAGCGGCAGCCAGCTATAAACGCGGTCGTTACCACCGTCGATCTTCAGTACCTCGGCGAGAGATCTCAGTTGGCGCAGCACGGCAACGTGGGTCAGCGCCACGCCCTTCTGAAGGCCGGTCGTGCCCGCCGAATGTTGAATGAACGCGAGGCTCTGAGGCTGATTGCCTGGGTCGGGCAACTCGTCGTCTCTGCCATCTGCCGTGGTATCGCCAGCGCGGACCAGCGTTGTCCCCTCGCCGAGTGCGACATGCCCGAGCATCTCTTCGGGAAACCCTTGATCGATGACGACCACACGTGCCCTGAGGTTTGCCGTGACGCCGGCAAGCCCAAAGCTATATTTTGCCGGCTCAACTTTGAAGTTGGGGTAGGCAAGGATGGCCGGCACGGCGCCCAGCATCATCGCTCCCACGAAGGTCGTCATCGTTGGAATGCCCTGGGGCATGATAACCACAACGCGATCGCCCACTCCTACTCCATGATCGGCCAGTAGTGCGGCGTGCAAGCGGGCGCGGCGGCGAAACTCGCCAAAGGTCACGGTTTCGCACGTGTCTTCGTCAAGCCATGCGGTAACGAAGGGACGGCCCGCGGGAGCGCAGTTAAGGGCGTCGATAAGAGTACGGTATTCGGTCGCAATCATGCCCATCTCAAAATTGGCCACCCGCGAGGATATCGGGCGCTGGCAGTGCGTTTTGCTGACTGAGGAGCTGCGCACCAGCGGCGTAAATCATCCTGCTAAGTCTATCTGATCGTCGAATTGATTCCGAGAGCTTCGGCTGGGTAGAGGATATGGAGTCTGCGCGCGCTCGGGTAGAGTAGGCCTTTGGAGGGTGTGTCGCAACCATTTTTGTCTTGCGCAAGTGGTCACAAGCCCGGTAACCATCCGCGCAGCGGCGACCTCGGTTTGAGCCCGGCGCGCAAGCGCGGGTAAAGTGGAAAATTTACGGGAGCCGCGTAGCGGCGATACCACTCCGATCACCCGAGTGCCTTATTCACGATCTGCTGGGCTTCTTGCACGATCGCGTCCAGGTGAGCTTGGTCCTTAAAACTCTCTGCATAGATTTTGTAGATGTTCTCGGTCCCGGAAGGCCGGGCGGCAAACCATCCGTTGGCAGCAACAACTTTCAGGCCGCCGATCGGGGCGTTGTTGCCGGGAGCGCGCGTAAGCTTTGCGATGATGCGCTCACCCGCCAGGTACAACTCCTTGACCGACTCGGGTGAAAGTTTTTCCAGCTTGGCCCTCTGCTGAGGTGTCGCGGGTGCGTCAATCCGCGTGTAAAGGGGAGAGCCGAACTCCGCGGTCAGTTCGTGATAGTGTTCGCCAGGATCTTTGCCGGTGCGCGCAGTAATCTCCGCGGCCAGCAAGTTCATGATCACACCGTCCTTGTCGGTCGTCCACACAGTGCCGTCGCGCCGCAGGAAGCTGGCACCAGCGCTCTCTTCTCCGCCAAAGCAGAACGAACCGTCGAACAGTCCCGTCGCGAACCACTTGAATCCTACCGGAGTTTCGCACAGGCGGCGGCCAAGCCTGTTCACCACGCGATCGATCATGCTACTGCTGACCAGGGTTTTGCCGACCGCGGCATCCGCTGCCCAGCGCTCGCGATGGGTGAGCAGGTATTGAATCGCAACCGCCAGGTAGTGATTCGGATTCATCAATCCGGCAGCGGGCGTAACGATGCCGTGCCGGTCCGCATCAGGGTCGTTGGCAAAGGCCACCTGGTACCGATCTTTGAGGCCGACGAGCCCCGCCATCGCGTACGGGCTGGAGCAGTCCATGCGAATCTTCCCGTCGTAGTCCACGGTCATGAACGAAAACGTTGGATCAACCTTCGGATTTACGACGTCAATGTTCAGTCCATAAATCGCATTAATCGGCTCCCAGTAAGGCCCAGCGGCGCCGCCGAGTGGATCGACGCCCAGCTTCAGATCAGCCGAGCGAATGGCCTCCGTATCGATGACGTTATGCAAATCCTCGACATAAGGCAGCACGAAGTCTTCCTGGTGTGTCGTAGCAGCCGTGAGGGCCGCTGAGTACGGCACGCGTTTCACACCGGCATTCGAGGTTCGCAACAACTCGTTGGCGCGGTCTTCGACCCAACTTGTAATGTCTGTATCGGCGGGTCCGCCGTTGGTCGGGTTGTACTTGAAGCCGCCGTCTTCCGGCGGATTGTGTGACGGGGTGACGACGATGCCATCCGCTAAGTGTTCTTTGCGACCGCGGTTATGAACCAGGATGGCGTGAGAAATAACCGGCGTCGGAGTAACACCGTCGTCTCGCTGAATTACTGTTTCAATGTTGTTCGCCGCCAGAACCTCAAGTGCGCTGCGCTGCGCCGGCGCTGACAGCGCATGCGTGTCCTTGCCCATATAGAGGGGGCCATCGACTCCCTGGCTGCGGCGGTAGTCGCAAATGGCCTGAGTAATGGCCAGAATGTGCGCCTCGGTGAAGGTCCCGTGCAGCGAAGACCCGCGGTGGCCGCTGGTTCCGAAGCTGACCATCTGGGTGGGATCGCTTAGGTCGGGCTTGCGCTCAAAATATTCCGTTTCCAGCCGGGTGACATTGACGAGCATCTCCTTCGGCGCCGGCTTGCCCGCCAGCGGAGAGATCGTCACCCGCGCGTTTGATTCACCAGCCATTCGTCTATGATGTCCGGTATTTCGATGGCACGCTAGCTGCGGCCGCGCGATCGGCGAGCACCACNNACGCGGCAACATCGCAACCTTATCACTGCCGGTCATCAACCATAAGATGCGCCGCGAGCGATTCAGCACCGGATAGGTCAACGTCATGCGACGCCTGCCCATGTAGACGCCGGTCAGCCCGACGTCAGCCTCCGTCACCTTGAGGACCGGATCGCCGGGTACGAGCGAAGCGGTGTGGCCGTCGGGTCCCATACCCAGGTGGGCGAGATCAAGCACCGGCGGCGATCCGGCAACCTGCTCCAGGGTTCGCGCATATTGTTTGGCAGCCGCCTCCAGGTCAGGCGATTCCACGGGCATGGCATAGATCTGTTGCGGCGGCAGCGGCGCGTGTTCCAGCAAGCTGGCGCGCAGATGCGTCAGGTTGCGGTCCGGATCGCCGGTGGGTGCAATGCGTTCGTCAACCTGGAAGACATGCACATCTTTCCAAGGCACCTGTTCGCCCGCGAGTGCGCGTAACATAATCCATGGCGTCTTGCCGCCGCTGACCGCCATGATGAAGCGCCCACGGGCAGCCACCGCCGCACGCGCATCCGCCGCAACAGTTGTCGCCGCGGCTCGTGCCACCGCCTCGGCATCCTCAAACAATTCCAGCTTCATTCACCTTCTCCATGCTGAGTTACAGACAAGCGCGGGAACATAGCAACCTGAGTGGCTGCACGCGGTAAATCGCCAACCGCATTCTATTATCTCTGCGGTTGCGACGGAGAAGGGGAACGATAATCTTTAGGATCAAAAAAACTCCTGCCGCGGAGTTGGCAACGGCAGGAGCTATAGGAGTTTTGTCCACGGCTTGCCCGCGCACGAAAGCACGCTAACACAAGTCCTTTTTTTAAAGACTCAATGCTAGATGTCGTAATACATCTGAAACTCGTAGGGATGCGGACGCAGGCGCATGGCGTTCACTTCCTTCTCGCGCTTGTAGTCGATGTACGTGTTCAGCATCTCCTCGGTGAAGACGTCGCCTTTCAGCAGGAACTGATAATCGCGCGCCAGCGCGTCCAATGCGTTCTCCAAGGAGCCCGGCATGGATGGGACCTTCGCCAGTTCCTCCGGACCCAGATCGTAGATGTCCTTATCCAGCGGCTGACCCGGATCGATCTTATTCTCGATGCCATCGAGCCCCGCCATGAGCATCGCCGAGAAAGCGAGGTACGGGTTGCAACTGGGATCAGGCGGACGGAACTCCACCCGCTTGGCTTTGGGCGAAGCCGAATACATCGGAATACGACACGCAGCCGAACGATTGCGGCGGGAATAGGCCAGGTTCACCGGGGCCTCAAAGCCTGGCACCAGGCGTTTGTAGGAGTTGGTAGTGGGCGCGATGATGGCCGACAAGGCCGGCCCGTGCTTGATCAGTCCGCCGATATACCACAACGCCATCTGCGACAAGCCCGCATAGCCGTCGCCGGCAAACAGCGGCTTGCCTTCCTTCCACAGCGACTGGTGGGTGTGCATGCCGCTGCCGTTGTCCTGAAAGAGCGGCTTGGGCATGAAGGTCACCGTCTTGCCGTATTGGTTGGCGACGTTCTTCACGATGTACTTGTAGAGCATCATGGCGTCGGCCGACTTGATCAGCGAATCGAACTGCAGATCGATTTCGGTCTGTCCGCCGGTGGCAACCTCATGATGATGACACTCCACCGTGAGGCCGCAATTCTGCATGGTCATCGCCATCTCGGTGCGCAGGTCCTGGTAGTGATCGGTAGGAGGCACCGGGAAGTAGCCTTCCTTGTAGCGCGGCCGGTAGCCTAGGTTGTTCTCGACGCGCCCGGAATTCCAGCGGCCCTCTTCGGCGTCGATGAAGTAATAGCCCTCGTGTTCGTTCTGATCGAAGCGCACGTTGTCGAAGATAAAGAACTCCGCTTCGGCTCCAAAGTAAGCGGTGTCGGCAAGGCTGGTGGAAACCAGATACATCTCGGCCTTCGTGGCGATGTAGCGAGGATCGCGGTCGTAGCGCTGCTTGGTGACGGGATCGATCACGTCGCACACCATCACCATGGTCGGGACCTCGGTGAAGGGATCGAGCATGTACTTGCTGGCATCGGGAATGAGCAGCATGTCGCTCTCATGGATGGCCGCCCAGCCACGGATCGACGAGCCGTCCATGCCGAAGCCTTCTTCAAACGACGCTTCGCTCAGTTGACCGATCGGATAAGAGACGTGATGCCACAGTCCGGGGAGATCGGTGAAGCGCAGGTCGAGCACCTGCACGTTGTTCTCCTTGACAAATGCCAGGACTGCTTTCGGATCAGGCTTGGTATCAGCCATGCGGATTCTCCTTGTCCGTCGCTCGGCCGGAGGCGCACCCGCGTATGTCGTGCGAGGACGGCGGTTGTGTTGCGGTGAATATTTTGCGGAACGTCCTGCCCGCGCTAGCGCCAGCTTGCCCGGCGGAGCGGTGCGGCCTTCCGGAGTAGGAATTCGGAACTGCGAACTGCATTTGGTTAGGAAGTTAGCGCGGCTTCGGGCCCTCACCCTTAGCGCACGCGATAAGCATACGCGGCGCAACAAGGCATGGCTCATACAATGTTTTTATGGCCGGCATAACCCGGCTTTATGAATCGCAACCTAATGATTCTGCTGGCGAAAGCCCGGATACCCCCGTAAAATTGAGGTTGTATCCTGCGAGCAAGGGTAGAGCGGCGCTTTAGCACCGCGTTCGCCGCGAACAACAAGAAGACCTTCCGGCGTGGCGGTCATTTCTAAGGGCCGCCACTGCGGAAGCCTACAGTGTGACCACCTCGACGCCGGCCTGAAGGCCGGCTCTACCCGGGCTACACCAACTCCGCAGCCGCCTTAATTGCTAATGGCTAATTGCTAACGGCTAAGTGCCGCTTTATGGACTTCGATCAGCTCGAAACATTTCTGGAAGTCGCACGGCTCAGCAGCTTCTCGCGAGCGGCCGAGCGCCGCTTTCGCACCCAGCCGGCGATCTCGTCGCAAATTCGCGCCCTGGAAGAAGAAGTCGGGGCCAAGCTGCTCGACCGCAGCGGCGGAAAAGTAGCCGTGACCGGGCCGGGCAAAGTCTTCCAGAAGTACGCAGAGGACGTGCTGGAACAGCGCCGGGTCATGCTGGTCATGCTCGCGGAGATGCACCGCGTGCCTCGCGGCGAGCTGGTCGTCTCCGCCAATGAGGGCACCTGCCTGCACATCCTGCCGGAAGTTTTCGCCGAGTTTAAGCGGCAATACCCCAGCGTCGCGGTCAGCGTGAAGCGGCTGGAGCACAACAAGATTCTGGAGGCGATCATCGAGAACTCGTGTGACTTCGGGGTCGTGTCCATGCCGGTGCCCGACAAGCGCCTCACGGTGGTGCCCATTCATCGCGATGAACTGATTGTGATCACGCCGCCGCATCATCCCCTGGCCGGACAGAACAAAGCGACGGTAGCGGAAGTTGTGGAGTATCCCCTGCTGCTGCCCAAGGTGGGCCGCACGCGCGACGCGCTGGAAACCCTCTTCCACGAGCGCAAATTGAAGCCGAGGATATCTATGGAGCTGGACTCCAGCGAACTGCTGAAGCGCTTCGTGGCCGCCGACGTGGGGATCGGATTCATCCCGCGCTCCCA
>PLBW01000071.1 GCA_003135475.1 Acidobacteriaceae bacterium | reverse complement strand
GCCATCGTGCCCACTAACAACGGCAAGGTCGATGCCTATGCCAACGGGCTCACGCAACTGATCCTCGACATCTCCAGTTACTTCGCGCCGTAGCTGCGAGACCCTATCCCACCCAAGCAAAGGAAGCTTGGGTGGGGCACCCGCTGATAGTCCCCTAGAACTTCGACTTCAGCCGTTGATACGTGGTTTCCAGCAACTCCGGCAACACGCGGGTCTCGCCGATTACGGTCATGAAGTTCGCGTCGGCCACCCAGCGTGGCAGAACGTGCATGTGAATGTGCTCCGCGATGCCGGCGCCCGCCGCTTTGCCAATATTCATTCCGACATTCACTCCATCCGGGCGATAGAGTTCGATGAGGGCCACTTCCAGGCGCTGTGACAGGACCATCATTTCAGTTGCCGCCGGGGACGGAAGCTTGTGCAGACGGTCGAGATGCTCGTAGGGCACGATCATGGCATGTCCCGAGGTGTACGGGAAGGCATTCAGGATGACGAAGTTATGCTCGCCACGGTGCACAATCAGCGACTTGCGGTCGTCGCCGGAGCGCAACAATTCGCAAAAGATGCAAGCCGCCGCCTCGCCGGCCGTGAGGTAGGCGTAACGCCACGGGGTCCACAGATAATCCATACCATGAGCAGAGTACCAAACCGTCTTAGCGTTCCCAACCGTCCGCGCATCGCCGTCACAGTGGCCGGTGTCGGACGAACTTGACAGGGAGGTTAATAATCCTGAAAAAGCTTGTAAAATCAGTGCGAATCTCCAACTTACATGTTTGACACTGCTGCGCACGGTTGTTATATTCGAAGAAGTTCCAGGAAGCGAAGCTTGCTCCATAGGATCCGGCCGCTGGGTTGTCCAAACCCGCTATAGGCGGGCAATCATACCTGAAGATTCAAGCCAGCAGTCCGTTCTTATTTCTTATTAAGGCTCTCTGCGTGTTTTCAAAACGCGCGAGTGTACATACGCAACCACATGTCCTTCGAAGAAGTTCCCAACGCTCCGACCACCCAAACCGAAGACTCCGGCGCTCCTGAGCAGCCGCAAACCCAGCCGGCAACCGAGCCCAGCACTCCTTCCGAGCAGCCTCACATCGAGCAAGCCTCCGAGCCCAGCTCCCCACCTGCCGAGAGGACCGCTGCCGCCGCTCCTCGCTCCGAAAAAGAACCGACCATGGAAGATTTCGCCACCGCCCTTGAAACCTTCGAGCAGGAACAAGCCCAGACCGAAGCCGCGCTGAACGAAGAACAGATCGTTACCGGCACGGTGCTGAAGGTCACGGCGCAGTATGTGGTCGTGGACATTGGCTACAAGTCCGAGGGCGTGGTGCAGGTCGCGGAGTTTACCGACTCCGAGGGCAACGTCACCGTCAAACGGGGCGACGAAATCGCGGTCATGCGCGAGCCCGGCCACACCGAAGAAGGCTACATCCACCTCTCACACGACAAGGCGCAGCGTTTGCACGCGTGGGACGAGATTGAGAAGGCCTACACCGACAAGGCTTCGGTCAAGGCCCGGGTCATCGATCGCATCAAGGGAGGCCTGACCGTCGACATTCTGGGCGCTCGCGCCTTCCTCCCGGGTTCGCAGGTCGATCTGCGCCCCGTGCGTAACCTCGACGGTCTGAAGGGCCAGGAGATCGAGGTCCGCATCATCAAGCTGAACAAGAAGCGCGGCAACATTGTCGCCTCCCGCAAACAGTTGCTGGAAGAAGAGCAATCCGAGAAGCGCACCAAGACCCTGGACCAGTTGCATGAAGACGGCATTCTCACCGGCACGGTCAAGAACCTGACCGACTATGGCGCCTTCGTCGATCTGGGCGGCATTGACGGACTGCTGCACATCACCGATATGTCCTGGGGCCGCCTGACCCACCCGCGCGACCTGGTGCAGGTGGGCGACCAGATCCAGGTAAAGGTGCTGAAGTTCGACCGCGAAAAGCAGCGCGTGTCGCTGGGCTTCAAACAGCTCACGCCGGACCCCTGGCTGGACGCAGCCGAGCGCTATCCCATCGGCGCGCATGTACACGGCCGCGTCATCAGCGTGACCGACTACGGCGCGTTCGTCGAGCTGGAACAGGGCATCGAAGGGCTGGTGCACGTCAGCGAGATGACCTGGTCCAAGCGCATGAAGCACCCCTCCAAGCTGGTCAATGTCAACGACCAGGTTGAGGCTGTGGTGCTGAACGTAAACCCGCAGGAGCGCCGCATCAGCCTCGGTCTGAAGCAACTGGAATCGAATCCCTGGGAGAGCCTGCACGAGAAGTTTCCGGTGGGCGCGGTGGTGGAAGGCAAAGTCCGCAACCTGACCGACTTCGGCGCCTTCATCGAAATCGAAGACGGAATCGACGGACTAGTCCACGTCAGCAACCTGAGTTGGACCAAGCGCGTAAAGCATCCTTCCGAGGTGCTGAAAAAAGGCGACAAGGTGAAGGCCATCGTACTGGCCATTGAACCGGACCAGCGCCGCCTGTCCCTGGGCGTGAAGCAGCTTCAGCCAGATATCTGGGACACCTTTTTCGAGCAGCATCACGTCGGCGATGTCATCCACGGCAAGGTGCTGCGCCTGGCCAGCTTCGGCGCGTTCGTCGAGATTGCCGATGGCATCGAAGGCCTGTGCCACAACTCGGAAGCGGCGGACCCTCAGGGCCAGCCCATCAAGCTGGAATCCGGCCAGGAGTTCGAATTCAAGATCATTAAGATGAACCCTGCCGAAAAGAAAGTGGGACTCAGCATTCGTGCCGTGGGTGGCGTAGAGGCCACGCGCCGCGAGGTCGAGACCTACAAAGCTCCGGCGGCCACCTCTTCTTCCGGCACTGGCTCGACCATTGGCGAGTTCATGTCGTGGAAGCGCGCCAGCAACGAAAACAATTAGTGCGACTGGATTGAAACTGCAAAGGCCGCCAGCGATGGCGGCCTTTGCACTCTGTCGAAAAATTATTTGCCACGGAGACACGGAGAACACGGAGTTAGATTTTCTCTCGAGTTTTCTCAGTGATCTCCGTGCCTCCGTGGTTAATTTCATACTTATGGGGACCGCAGGGAACCCATGTGACGCTCGGAATGACAAATGCAGGGACGAACCTTTTTCGTAAGGATAGGGGTCCTTCGACTCCGGCGGCGCAAACCCGGCGCCGCCTCCGCTCAGGATGACAAATGAAATTAGGTTTGCGTTAGCGAAGAGCGAAGAGCGAAAAGCGAAGTTCACAGAGAGCTGATAGCTGACGGCTGATAGCTTCTTCCCTACTTGATCCGCAAAACGATGTTGGCCTTCTGCCGATCGTCGAACTGGCTCAAGGTTTTCGTGTCACTCTTTTTGCCCTCGCGCTGCGCATAGATCTCATAATCCACACGGGGCGAGAGCTCAGGAAAGCGATAGGCGCCGTCATTGCCGGCGATAACGGTTTTCACCGCCAGCGACTTCATGTTCTTTAGATAGACCACCGCATTGCTCACGGGAGCGTCGTCGTTCTTGGCGAGCACCACGCCGGTAAGAGTGCGGGTGGTGACGCGAGTTTCCTTATGCCCGGTGTCGGAAGATCCCGATCCCCCCAAAGGGAATTGCAATTGCCAGGCAAAACAGTTCATTGCAACCAGTAGAAAAACGGCCGTGCCCAGCGTCTTCTTCATTGGCTTCCCTTCCGGCAGTCTCAATTTGCCAGAGTGTCTGCTTGCTTGGATGCAGGCGGACCTCTTAGCTCAATATCGTGAATGTGGACGGTGATGTCAACAACCGCCGTCGGATTTATTGCCGGTAGTGAGCGCCTCCATGGCGGACGTCGGCGCCGCGCACCCAGAAAATCACATCTTCGGCGATATTGGTGGCGTGGTCTGCGATGCGCTCCAGATTGCGCGAGATGAGTAGCACATTGAGCGCCGGGCGCGTCACTGCGGGTTCGTTGTGCATTTTCTGGACCAGCACAATGAAGGCTTCATCTTTCATGCGGTCCACAATGCCATCCATCTGGAGAACGGCCTCGGCAACCTCGGCTTTGCCGTCGAGGAAAGCCTCGAGCGCGCGTTGCACCATGGTGCTGACGCTGTCGGCCATGCGCGGTATATCCACGGGCAACTGTACCTCGGGTTCGCTGATCAGGTCGAGCACCCGTTGCGCAATGTTCACCGCCTGGTCACCCACGCGCTCCAAGTCGGCATTGATCTTCAGCACCGCCAGGATGAAGCGCAGATCGACCGCCATGGGCTGCTGCATGGCCAGCAGGTCGAGCGAGAGTTCATCGATCTCGCGTTCGGCTTCGTTGATGGCATTTTCCCCGGCCAGCACCATCTGGCAATACTTGCTGTCGCGGGTGCGGTAGGCTTCGGTTGCGCGATCGATGGCCTGCTCGGCAAGGCCTCCCATCCGCAACAGTTTCTCTTTCAGTTCGTCCAGTCCCTGCTGAAAGCGGCTGCGCATTATCCAAACCTGCCTGTAATGTAGTCTTCCGTCCGCTTGTCGGCGGGGGTGGTAAAGATCTTCTCCGTCTTGTCGTATTCGATCAGGCTTCCCATCAGAAAAAACGCCGTAAACTCGGCCACGCGTGCGGCCTGCTGCATATTATGGGTCACGATGACCACAGTGTAATGCTGCTTCAACTGAAATATAAGTTCCTCGATTTTGCTGGTCGAGATGGGATCCAAGGCCGAGGCCGGCTCATCCATCAACAGCACTTCGGGCTCGACCGCCAGGGAGCGCGCGATGCACAGCCGTTGCTGCTGTCCACCGGAAAGGCTAGCGCCCGACTTCTTGTGCAGAACGTCTTTCACTTCGTCCCACAAAGCGGCCAGCTTCAGGGATCGCTCTACCAGTTCGTCCATCTGCTTGCGGTTGCGGAAGCCGTTCAACTTCAAGCCCGCCGCAACGTTGCCGTAGATGGACATGGTGGGAAAGGGGTTCGGCTTTTGGAAAACCATGCCAATGCGCCGCCGCACCTCAACCGGGTCCGAGCCGCTGCCGTAAACGTCCATTTCGCCCACTTTGACCGAGCCTTCGGCGCGGGCTTCGGGAATGGTTTCGTGCATACGATTTAAGCAGCGCACGAAGGTACTCTTGCCGCAGCCCGAAGGTCCGATGACCGCGGTGACGTGGTTGGCGGCCACGGTCATGTCGATGGAGTTCAGCGACAGGTTCTTGCCATACCAGGCGTTCAGTCCACGCACTTCGATTCCGACGCCCATAGGAGCCTTACGATCCCCCCTTCAACATTCCGCGGCTGGTGGTGATGCGGACGGCCGCAACCGCGCCCACGATCAAGACGATCAGGATCAGCGCTCCGGCCCAAGCTTGTTTGTGCCAATCGTCATAGGGCGAAATGGCATAGGTAAAAACCTGCAACGAGAGCGCCGCGGTGGGCTGATTCAATTTCAAGTTCCAAAACTGATTTCCAAAAGCGGTAAACAGCAGGGGAGCCGTTTCTCCCGCCACGCGGGCGAATGCCAGCATGCAGCCCGTGATCACGCCCGCCGAAGCGGTGCGCAGCGAGACCGAAAGGGTCGTCCTCCACTTGGGAATGCCCAGTCCATAGGCGGCCTCACGGACCACGTTGGGCACCATTAGCAGCATTTCTTCGGTGGCGCGCGCGACCGTCGGAATCATCATGATTCCCAGCGCCACGCCGCCGGAAAATGCCGAGAAGTGCTTCTGTGGGACCACCACCAGCGAATAGGCGGCAATGCCGATAACGATCGACGGCACCCCATTCAGCACGTCGGCGGTAAATCGCACCAGGTCGCCAAAGCGATTGCGGCCATATTCCGCCAGGTAGATGCCCGAGCCGATACCCAGGGGCACCCCGATGAGGCTGGCCACCGCCAGGATGATTCCGGTGCCAACGATGGCATTGGCCATGCCGCCGCCCACCTCGCCCGGAGGTTTCGGCGTCTGCGTAAGAAAAGCCCAATTGATCGAGCCGATTCCCTTGATCACCAGGTAAGCGAAGATCGCCAACAGCGGAACCAGCACCAGGATGGCGGCAGCAACCGCGAACGTCGTCGCTCCTGCGTTGGTAAGACGCCGTACCAGGCCGACCTCCTGCGGCGTTGCCTGTGCGGACAAATTAGGCACGTACCCTCGCAGTCCCGCCGGTGATGCTCCACACCAGCAGCCGGGCCAGTGCGTTGACGATCAGAGTCACGAT
>PLBW01000090.1 GCA_003135475.1 Acidobacteriaceae bacterium | reverse complement strand
GGTCAGGCCGGTAGAGGCTGGGCTGGGTAACGAAAGCGCAACGCGCTTGCATGCTCCTGCATTGATTCGCGAGCGCAATGATTCGGGCACGGTACTCGGAAAGCGAGGTGTCAAGGTTGGGAAGTGCCGCGAGATGTGCTTGCGCGCGCTTCGCTCGGTTGTTACGAAGCCAGCCAACTATGTCATTCTTGGGGTCATTCTTGGGCGCAGAACCGAAGTGCTTGGCCGAGATTAGGCTCTCGCGCAGCATCTGATAGAGGCGGAGTTTGCGCAACAACGGGTTCCGCGGAACACCTCCGCCCAGCATCTCCTCGCGCCACAGGGCGGCATCACGATCGAGCATGGCTTGTGATGAGTGCCCCCGGCTGGCTAGCGCAGTCTGCATGTCATTCGCTCCGATCATGAAGATCAGCAAGTCCGACTGGTTCAAGATAGGAAGCGTTTTCAACAACGCCAGATGGTGCACGGTGCTCTGGCCGTCCACGCCGGCATTGCCGGTCCAAACACGGCGGACCCTTTCGCGATGGTTGATTTCGTCCATCAGAACGTAGGGCCATTCCATCGTGTCGTCCAGAAAGGAGCAGATGGTCGTGCTGCCGCCAACGGTGACGATCCTGAAGGCGTCCGGTCGGGCGGGCACGGTTGTACCACGCAACCCGATTTCATTCATCGAAACTCTCGCGTCCCGATAAATGCCGGGCATGCTCTGAGGGTCCGTTTTGGCAATCGAAACAGTGCGCGGCGGAAAAAGAGCCACCTCGTGTGCGGTGTTACCGAAAATGACGCGGTAAGAAACCTCGAAGCCGATAACCAGGAAGACAAACAACCAGAAGCTGACAAAAGGCTTGCCCGCCCGCGTCAAGACTGCCTCGCGCCAAGGACGACAAACCAGCGCAGCCGTGCCAATCAACAGCCACAAGGCTGCTCCTGCCGCAACCGCCTTGACGTCGGAAGTGGTAAAGCCAATCCTGTGCCAGGCAACAGCGATATCCACCAGCATAAGCACCGGCACCATGAGATGAACAATGTATGCCACCAGCGTTGCTGTACGCTGAGTTCCTCGATCTCGGGTTGTAAGCTTCACACCCATCAAAGGATTTACTTCAGCGATCAGGCGTGCTGCGCTCTGCTTTGAGCCAGTGCGTCTGTAGGGGCCGGGAGTTACTTTTTATAGCCGTAGTGCGTTACCTCAGAACAACCTATACATAAAAGGTGAGGCGCCGGCATCCTGCCCGCGCGTTACAACCCAGACGACTACCAGTGTCGTCAACGCGTACATCGGTGCGATCCAGACCCATCGGTCGCGAGCGATGAGAACCAAGATTTCCCGCCGACTTGCGGGTTCGTCCGGTGCCCGCTGCTCGGAGTAGCGATCCAGAATGCCGATCACGAGCAGGACAATGGCATATGCAAGCGCCAAGCCAATCACCAGCATGTAAAGCGTAGCGGGCAGAAAGCACGAGAGGTAAGTTGCGGGAGTAAAGAGTGCACGCAGCATTACCCTGACTTGCGTTAGCGAATTTGCCCGGAAAAGAATCCAGCCCAGACTAACCAAGGTCATTGTGCTGATCCATGAGATGGGCGTCCAGACAAAAGAGGGGGGATCCCAGTCGAAGCGGCGTTGCAACTGCTGCCACTGGCGATGCAGAACCAGTAAAACTCCATGATAGCAGCCCCATAGCATAAACAGGACACTCGCCTTGTGCCATAGACCGAACAAAATCATAGAAATTATCAGCACGAGTTTTCTCCACCAGGCCTCCCGTCGCAGCACTGCCAATGGTAGGAAAACATAATCGCGGATCCAGAAGGACAAAGACATGTGCCAGCGCGTCCAGAATACAGAGGGAGTGGTGGATGTGAATGGACGAGCGAAGTTTTCTGGTAACGTGAACCCCAGAACCTTGGCAGCGCCAATGGCGATGTGTGAATAACCAGCAAAGTCAAGAAACAACTGCAGCCCATACCCGAACGCCAGACAGAGCACGTCTGGGCCGCTCCAGCGCGTAAGGTGGTCGAAAGCAGCCGTGATGCCGTCCCCACTGAGGATACCTTTACCCAGTACCTGAGCTAACTGCATCATCAGTATGCCCGTGGCGATGCGGCTGACCCCCCGGCCGATATCCTCCTCAAGCACAGGATTCTCAGAACGGAACTGGGGAAGCATCTCCGGAATGCGGCAGATGGGCCCGGAGATTGCAACCGGAAAAAAGACCATGTAGAGTGCAAACTCAAACAGGGTTGGATCCAGTTCTTCCTCGCGGTAGAGATCAAGAAGATAACTCATCGCCTGGAAAGTCCAGAATGAAATTCCCAGAGGAAGAATTAAGTGCGAGATCCGTTGCAGCGAGGCAAAAGAAAGAACGCTTGCCGCTGCCGATAGGTACTTGAAACTGCCCAACAGCGCCAGGTTAAGCAGAATTCCTGTCCATAAGCGGACGAGCGATGGCTTCCGCCGAAGCCATTGTCCCAACAGGAAATTCATGACTGTAGAGGACAGCAGTACAACGGCAAACCACGGTCCCCAGGAGGCATACAGTGCATAGCTGGCTAGCAAGAGAAAGACCTGCCGTATCCGCCGCGAACGAATCTTCGCAAAGATGAGTAAACCGATCAGCAGGAATAGGATGTACAGACTTTCACGTAACAGCATTTTTCACCAATTACTAACCGGTGTGCGTCAGCGAAATTCCAGCTACTAAGATTCCCGTAACGCAGTAGGAGGAAACGGCGACCCTATCGATCGATAGTATGAGACCGCGCCAGTCCTCGACCCTACCAATCTCCGCTGCGCGTCGTAGCCCTTATGCCTCTTCACGACGACTGGGCTTCTACCGCGCCTTCCGTTCACGACCACACCGATTCCGCTCATGACCCGATCGAGTTTTTCTGCATCCAGGTCCACGCACTCGACACGATGTCGGCGAGACTCCGCTTGGCGTTCCATCCCAGCACTCTTTGAGCCTTCGCCGGATCGGCCACCAGAATCGGAGGATCGCCCGGCCGCCGCAGTCCGATCACTCGCCGGACCGGCAGTCCAGTGGCATGTTCCGCTGCCCGGATGACTTCGAGAACGGAATGTCCCCGGCCTGTTCCGAGATTGATGGCCAGCGAGTCGTCGCCTTTTTCGTCGCCCTCTCTTTCAAGGTATTGCAACGCCCGCACGTGCGCATCGGCGAGATCGTTAACATGAATGTAGTCGCGAACGCAGGTGCCGTC
>PLBW01000162.1 GCA_003135475.1 Acidobacteriaceae bacterium | reverse complement strand
GAAACCACCGGCTGCGGCTGTCCGGCAGGCCATATCGTCAGGTAGCCCAGAGATCCCTGCGGAACCACTGTGACGTTGAGCGAATAGGCGGCTGCAGAGGCGGGAATCCCACAGTTGGGAGCACCGGAAATGGGAAAGTCCTGGAAGGTACCACCCGGAATCGGACCGTCTCCGCCGTTCTCTGGACGGGTATCCACGGCGCGACACGGCTGGCTCAGCGGGACGAATTGCAAAGGGGTCGGGGGAATGGGTGTTCCGTCTATCACCGAGACCGTGCCGTTGCGGCTTCGGCAGGAGGAATCGTTGCCGCATTGGTTTAGAACATAGATTCTGTTGGTCGCTGAGTTGAGCACAAGGCCGTTGGGTCTACGTCCGACGTCAAGATTGACGGTTGCGAGCGACACTCCATCGATTACCGTCACTGTCCCCTGGTGGAGGTAGCAGTTGGCATTGAGGCCGCATTGGTTGGCAACGTAGATTTTGTTCGTCACCGAATTGACGCCCACACTGTAAGGACCATATTCGGCAGTAGTGCTGGTGGTTGCCAGGGTGACACCATCGATGACCGTAACCGTACCATAGCGGTCACCCTGGCAGGAAAGGTCGCCGAAGCACCCGCTGGGGACGTAAACCTTGTTGGTGACCGAGTTGACCCCCAGCGCATTGGGGGTATATCCGCCGAGGCTAACGTCGGTGGTGGCAAGGGTCGCCCCGTCGATCACGGTCACGCCGCCTGTGCCGAAACAGGTGGGATCGTCGGCGCATTGGTCGACAACGTAGATCTTATTAGTGACCGAGTTGATGTCTAGGGCAGTAGGAAGGACTCCCACATTGACAGACTGAGTGTTGTTGGTCAAGCCGTCGATTACGGTCACAGTCCCATAAACAAAGTTGGGTTGTCCGCATGTGGGATCGTTGCCACAATAGTTTGCGACGTAGATTTTATCGGTTACCGGATTGACGACCGGGAAGCCGGGGCGGGCTCCGACAGTAACCGTGGCGGTGACGGTATTGCTCACTCCGTCGATGACCGATACCGTCCCCAGTGTGAGAAATCGGCATGTGGGGTCGCTGGCGCAAAAGTTGGTCACGTAGATCTTGTTGGTGACCGAGTTAACCGCCACGCCATAGGGACCATTCCCAACGGTGACCGTGGCAACAACGGTATTGCTCACGCCGTCAATCACAGATACAGTCCCGGCGCCCCCGCAGTACTCATCGTTGCCGCAGCTGACGACATAGATCCTGTTGGTGACCGGATTTAAAGCTACGCTGTTGGCAAAGTATCCCACATTGACGGACTGGGTGTTATCGGTTGCCCCGTCGATAACGGTGACGGTCCCAATGATTCCTTGACAGTTGTCGGGAGTGTAAGCGCATTCATTTACCACGTAGATCTTGTTGGTTATCGGGTTGACCGCTAGGCCAGAGGACCATGCGCCCACCGGCACGGTCGCGATCACTTGCTGCGCGAGGACAGGCAGCGCCAGTACTGCGAAGCTGACGATAAGAATCAATACATATAGAGCACGACGAAGGCTTTGCATGACCATCTCCGATCTCGGTCAGCTTCTTGCGACGGAGTGCGGCCCGACAAGAAACCAAATACTCGGCACTATGGATTGGGGATGCAGCCGGGTATCTGGTGACCTCGGCAAAGCTGAAGGCGCTAACGAACCATATTCTCCCCGCAAAGAGCGGGCCGTCAGTGATGGGGGTCACGGTGCGCCGTACAGAAACAGGGAAAGGAAGCCGGGCCCCTGGCCGGTGTCGTCGGGCTTATCTTCGGGCGGGCTGGGGCTGGCCCATCACTTCGCCTTCATCACCTCGAGAATGCGATCGAAGTCCTCCAGGGAGGAGTACTCGATCAGGATCTTGCCTTTGCCATTGCGGTCGGTAATGGCGACCCGGACACCCAGCGCTCTTTGCAGCTCTTGCTCGGCTTCTTTGACGTTTGGGTCCACGATTCGGACCTTTTCGGCCTTTTCCGGGGGGTGAACCAGATTAGTAACCGCCTGCTCGGTCTGGCGAACCGAAAGCGAAAGCGCGAGGACGCGCCGGGCCAGCTTTTCAATGGCTTCGGGCGATTCCAGCGCCATCAGCACCTTGGCATGGCCGAAGCTGAGTTCGCCCTGGTCGAGCATGGCCTGCACGCTGGGCGGCAGCTTCAACAGGCGCAGGAAGTTGGCCACCGAAGAGCGTTCCTTGCCGGTACGCTGCGCCATCTGTTCCTGGGTGAGGCCGAACTCGCGCGACAGCCGGTCATAGCCGCGGGCCTCCTCCATGGGGGTCAGGTCCAAGCGCTGCAGGTTTTCGACGATGGTCATCTCCATGGCCTGCTCGTTGGAAACCGGGCGCACCACCGCGGGGATGGTTTGATGGTGGAGCATGCGCGCAGCTTCGCAGCGGCGCTCGCCGGCAATGACCTGATAGCGCCCGCCTGCCACTGGCCGCACCACGATGGGCTGCAGCACGCCTACGGCTTGAATGGAAGCGGCCAGCTCGTTGAGCGCGGCCGGGTCGAGAGAAACGGTGCGCGTCTGGTAAGGGTTGCGGTCGAGGTGGTCGAGCGGAATCTGGTGCAGCGCCTCGCCGGGGTGACCGCTCGGCGCTGGGGGATGCGCAGCGGGCGAAACCGCGGTCGAAGCATGAGGCAGGTGTCGCGGCGGGAGCAGGGTCTCCAGGCCTCGGCCAAGAACTTTGCGCTTTTCGGTCATGGGAAGTCCTTAGCATATAGCAAAGAGCAACTAGCAACTAGCAATTAGCAATTAGCAACTAGCAAAATCCGGGGTTGGTGGAAGCCTCCGCATTTATGCGGGGGAAGGAGCGCTTCAGGGCTCCGGGAAAAGCTCGACTTAGATCATGCGCTTTAGCGCCGGGATAAAGAAATCCCAGGGCTAGAAGCCCATTTTATTGAACATTTTTCCCGCTGGACGGAAGTCTCGCCGAAAAGAGAAGAGCGGTAAACGCAATAACAAAGCCGGACGATGTGTCCGGCTGCTTCTTGCTGACGAGGACCTTAGCGAAGGTTGCGGCTAACCGGGACCGAAGCTGGCTCCGTCGCGTGCTGGCTCACCAGGTATGCAATGCCAAAGAAGGCCCCGCAGAACAGCAGGTCGGATACAACTTCCGCGCGGAAGAATGGCAAGCCGGCGACGTAGCACGTCATCAGGCCGTTGACGGTGTTGGGATACATGTCGCGCCAGACCATCCATACCGCGAAGTTGCTGATCAGAAAAAACGAAACCGAAGCGGTCAAGGAAGCGGCGCCGATGCGCAGCGCCGAGAAGCCCTTGATCAGCACTCCGCCGAGCAGCAGCATGGCCGCATACCAGGCCCAAGTGACGAAATGATCGGCGGTGAGCGGATAGGCGTAGGTCACCCGCGTGAGATAGACGTCGGAGGCGACCAGCAGGGCCACCGGAATCCACATCTGCTTGCGGGGCATGCGCGCTCCGAAAAACAGCAGGGCAGCGGCCACAGGCGTGAAGCTGAAAGGCATCGCGAAAAACCGCAGGTGCACGGCCACGGCAACAAGTACGAAGACATACGCCAGCATGTTCACCTCAACCCTTTGATTCTGTACGCCGCGTCGCCGTCCGTCAAGAGCAGGTAGCGGGTGGCGACAAATTTATTAGCAGTGAAGAACATGAGTCCGGATGATTTGTGTTGGCATCGCGGGCCGCCGCCAGCAATCTCAAACTTATTTTCCCATTCGGCCACACTGTGATTTCTCGCAGCTATAGGGGTCCTTCGACTCCTCGGTCGCCGCGGCGACCTCGTCGCTCAGGATG
>PLBW01000216.1 GCA_003135475.1 Acidobacteriaceae bacterium | reverse complement strand
GCGAAGAGGCTAATGCAGCGACCTGCGATTAGCAACTGCTGCGCTAATCCTGGCGCAGCATGATGCGCTGAATCGCAGTTGCCCGGCCGGTCGTGGGATCGCAATCGATCAGAGTTGCGCACAAGCGCACGTCGTCGGTCGCTGCCTCGAACCGAGCCGGCATATTAGTCAGAAAGCGAGCGAGGATTTGTTCCTTTTGCACGCCGATGACTCCGTCGTAGGGACCGGTCATTCCCACGTCGGTCTGCACGGCTGTGCCGCCCTTCAGCACCTGCTCGTCCGCTGTGGGCACGTGCGTGTGCGTTCCGAGCACTGCCGTTACTCTTCCTTCCAGGTACCAGCCGATCGCAATCTTCTCCGACGTGGCTTCGGCGTGGAAGTCCACCAAAATCACCTTGGCCGTGATCTGCTTGAGCAGTTGATCGGCGAAGCGAAAGGGGTCGTCGTTGTTGGTCATGAACACGCGGCCCTGAAGATTGATGACGCAATAGGCGACCCCGCTGCGCGTACGTCCCTCGTACCAGCCGAAGCCCGGGGAACCTGCCGGATAGTTTGCCGGACGCAGCACACGGCGGGCCAGGGACGCCTCATTTCCATTGGCGGAGTTCAGGTAATCAATAATCTCGCGCTTGTCCCAGACGTGATTGCCGGTGGTGATGACATCAATGCCGAGTTCGAACAACTCTTCGGCAATTTGTGGAGTGATGCCGAAGCCGCCGGCGGAATTCTCGCCGTTGGCGATGGTGAGTTCGACGCTGTGTTGCCTTTGCAACTCCGGCAGACGCTCATGAACGATGGTGCGCCCGGGGCGCCCGAAAATGTCACCGACGAAAAGTATGCGCAAGCTGCTGCAGTCCTTGAGTAACGCTGTGTTTCGATGTTAACACGCGTTCTGAAAATTGGGTTTCACTCAGTGGGCCAGCTCTGCCGTGCGCAAGAAATCGTAATTGCCCGAGGGACTCAGCTCGATTCCCTGCACCCGGTTGGTGTGCACCAGCACGTTATCGAGGTACCAAAGGTTGATGTATGGCAGGTCCTCGGCGAGGATGCGCTGGACCTCGTCATAGATGGTTTTCCGTTTCTGCTGGTCAACGGTGCCGCGGGCTTCACGGATCAGTTCGTCCACGCGCGGATTGGAGTAGAAGGTGCGGTTGGCGCGTTTAGGCGCAAAACTGGCGGAATCGAAGACGTGCTCGAAGATGTCAGGATCGAGATTGCTGCCGCCGACCCAACGCAAGGAATGGATCTGGTAAGCGCCTTTGGTCACGTCGGCAAAGAAGGTTGCGAACTCGAAGGTGCGGATATCGAGCGCGATGCCGGCTTCGCGCAGTTGCTGCTGCAGCACCGCCGCCAGCAGACGCGTCGACTCGTCGGTGGATGTCTTCATCGTGAGGTGAAACCGAATGCCGTTGGTCGCCCGATAGCCTGCGTCATCCAGAATCTGCCGCGCCCGCGCCGGGTCGTGAGGATACTTCGCAACATCGGTGTCGTAGGCCCAGTGCTGCGGCGGCAGTACGCTGTAAGCGGGGCGCGCCTGGTCGCGCAGCAAGTAATGAATAATAGGCTCCACATTGATGGCATAGGCGATGGCGTGGCGAACGCGAACGTCCTTCAGGATGGGATCGCGCAGGTTCATGGCAAGGTAGGCGTAAATCGTGCCGTCCGATTTCGTGACCGTGAGTTCGCGATCGCGCTCGAGAGCAACCACCGTGTCGGCCACCAAAGAGTTCAGGGCTATGTCGGCGCTGCGCTTGCGCAGTTCGAGCGCGCGCGTGGTGGCGTCGGGAATCACCTTGAACTCCACGCGCTCCAGCTTGGCTGGCATCGCCCAATATTCGGGATTGCGTTCGATCACCACTCCCTTGTCCATCTGCGCGCGCACAAAACGGAATGGCCCGGAGCCGATGGGTTTGCGATTAAAGTCATCGCCGCTGCCGTAAGGCACGATGCCGATGGCGCCGTCGGAGAGGTTCCATAGCATCGGCGCAAACGGCTCCTTCAGATGAAAAACGACGGTGTAGTCGTCGGGCGCGTCGATGCGGTCGACGGGCGCGTAGGTACTTGTTTTAGCGCTGCGGATTTTACCGCTGAAGAGCGAATCGAACGTCCACTTGACGTCGCGCGCAGTCAGGGGCAGCCCGTTGTGAAAGTGAACTCCATGATGGAGATGAAAAATATAGGTTTGCGCATTGGGTATTTCCCAACTGTCAGCCAGCCACGGCTGCAGGTTGAAGTGATCGTCGCGGTGCACAAGCGAATCGAAGAGAAGTGTGTCAATTCGCTCCGACTGCGCATCTACCCCGACCCGCGGATCAAGATTCGTGGGGCTGCTCTCAATGACCATCACCAGCGTGTTGGGGTCGGGCTTGCGCGCACAACCGGCGAGGAACAAAACCACAGAGACACAGAGGCACAGAGAAAAATTAGATCTGAGATGTCCAAATTGCCACTCTTTTTGTTCCGGCCCAAGCTTCTTTGTATTGCATTTGTTTCTTACTTCAGGTCTTTCTTCTCTGTGCCTTCGGGTCTCTGTGGTAAATGACCTCTGGAATTTCTCCGTGCCCTCCGTGGTGAAAAGGAACCTACGCATAGCTGACCTTGCCCAGGATCGCCGGACGCTCGGCGCCGGTCGCGGATGGGATGTTTGACGGCACATGGCGCCAAGTCTGGTGCGCAAGCATCGCGAAAGCGACAGCTTCCTTCGCCTGCGAGGGGAGTCCAAAGTCGTCGCTGGTGCGCACTCGCATTTTCAGCGGCGCCAATTCTTCGCGAATCATTCGCATCAGGGTCAGATTGTTCGTTCCCCCACCGGAGACCACAAGCTCGCGAAAACGCACCGGCGGCTCGACCAACGGCAGCACAAACTTGCGCACAGCGACACCGATGGAACGGGCGGTAAGCGCGGTTGCAGTGGCGACGATGTCATGCTCGTCAGCGCGGCGGCAAAGTCGCAGAAGCTCGCGCACAAACTCGCGGCCAAACTGCTCGCGACCGGCGGTCTTCGGTGGTTTCTGCCGGAAGAATGGATTCCGGAGCAACTGTTGCAGCACTCGCTCCATGGGTTCGCCACGGGCGGCAATTCGTCCGTTGCGATCAAAGGGGCGCTCGAACAGCCGCTCGGTAATGGCGTCGATCACCATGTTGCCCGGACCGGTATCGAAGGCAACTACATCCTGGGGAAGCGCGCGCGGCGGGATTGCCGTGAGATTAGCGATGCCGCCGAGATTCTGCACGATCCGTCCGTAACGGCGATGGCGGTAGAGCGCGTAATCGAGAAAAGGCACCAACGGTGCGCCTTTGCCGCCTGCAGCCATGTCAGCGGGACGGAAATCGGAAACCACAGGCACCCCGATTTTCGCCGCGATAATGGCCGCTTCGCCGCTTTGCCAGGTGCAGGCAATGCGGCGCCCCAGGAAGAGCGCCGGAGTTCCCTGGTGATAGAGCGTCTGCCCGTGGCAACCGACCAGTTCACACTCCAGACGCGCGCGTCGCTGGGCAGCACGGACCGCGTCCGCATAAAGTTCGCCAAGCAGGAAGTGCAGCCGCGAAATATCGGCGACGCTCGCGCGGCCTGCGTTCATGGTTGCGAGGATCGCCCGCCGAACAGTGGCCGGATAGGGAAACTCGTAATGCGCCAGCAGTTCGAAACGGGAGCGGAAGCCGCGCCCCTGGATACGCACCAGGGCGACGTTAATTCCATCGGCCGAGGTACCGCTCATCACTCCCGCGACGATCACCGAGCGCCCCCCAGCGCATGCATCCGCACCTCTTCGCTGAACTCCCAGATGTTGCGGCGGAGCTTGTCCACGGTTTTCCGGTTTGGAGCGGCAGCCATACGCGACTTCAGCGCGCGCGACTTCTTTTTCGCCGCCAACACTTTTCGTGACTTCTCCGCGATGAGCTTGGCAAATTTCTTGTTACTCTCGGCCTGCTTGTAAACCGCCTCAAACGCCCGCCACACGTTCTCTTCTTTCTGGCAAACGAGGAACATGTCGGCTCCAGCGCGGAGTGTCTCGACCGCAGCCTCCTCGATCGACGCGGCCGCCAGCACTCCGCCCATGTCGAGATCGTCAGTTATGATGAGCCCACGATAACCGATCTTCTTGCGCAGGACCTCGCTCATCCATTTCTTCGACAGCGACGCGGGCGTGCGGTCACCCGTAACCTGCGGATAAGCCGCGTGTGCCACCATCACGAATGGCAAGTCTCGCCGCAACTCACGATAGGGAAGCAGGTCTTCGTTCCACAGGCGCTTCCAAGGCTTGTCGATCCCGGGCAGTTCGTTGTGCGAGTCGAGATTCGCTTCCCCGAGTCCCGGAAAGTGCTTGCCGCAGCCAAGAATCTTACAGTCGCTAAGCCCGCGCAGGAACTCGCGCGCGTATTGGATCGTCTCTTTAGGATTGGCCGAAATTGTTCGCGAGCCTAGCACACTTTTCGATGGCTCAAGCTGAAGGTCGAGCGCTGGTGCGAAGTCGGTGTTGAAACCCAAGGCGCGCGCTTCTTCGCCGATGATGCGGCCATGTTTGCGGAAGAGCTTCTTCGAACCTGCGGCTGCGACCTCGGCGACGGCTGGCGCTGGCGCGATCACATCGCGCAGGCGATCGACCGTTCCGCCTTCCATGTCCACGCACAGAAACAGCGGAGTGGACACCGCCTTCTGGACATCGCGCAGCAGCGCGTGCGTTTGTGCGGCCTGCTCGATGTTGCGCTGGAAGAGGATGATGCCGCCCGGATGCAGCGTGCCCAGCATGGATCGCAGGCACGCCGACATCGCGGTCCCGCCGCAGCCCATGATGAGCAGTTGGCCGACCTGCTGGCGAAGTTCGAGGGTGCCTCTGGAAGACATAGGGAATAAGAGAGTGTAACGCTTGAGGCGGAGAAATTCAGGTACGCAGGGAGGTACGCCTTAGTCCATCTGCTTTTTGAGTTCATGCAGCAGGGCCAGCGCGTCCATGGGGCTGATGCGGTTGAGGTCCGTCTCCTTGATGCGGTCCACGATCTTCTGCGAAAGTGGAGTGAAGATGGTTAGCTGCAACGGTGCGGTCTCCTGCGTTTCATCGTGTGCCAAGTGCTTGACCGCGTTCCGTTCTGCGCTTTCATGCTCGGCCAGCACCTCGCGCGCGCGATTCACTACGTCGGAAGGCAGTCCGGCGAGCTTGGCGACCTCGATGCCGTAGCTCTTATCGGCTGCGCCTTCTTCCACCTTGCGCAGAAAAACAATCCCGCCGCCGCTCTCCTTCACCGAGACGTGATAGTTCTTGACTCCGCTCAGCCGGTCGGCCAGCTCGGTCAACTCGTGATAGTGCGTGGCGAACAGCGTCTTGGCGCGAGTGTTGGCGTGTATATATTCGATGGCGGCCCACGCGATCGCCAATCCATCGTAGGTGGAAGTTCCGCGCCCGACCTCGTCGAGCAGGATCAGCGAGCGCGCGGTCGCAGTGTTGAGGATCGCCGCGGTCTCGGTCATCTCCACCATGAAGGTTGAACGCCCGCGAGCCAGGTTATCGGCCGCGCCGATGCGTGTGAAGATGCGGTCCACCAGCCCCAGGCTTGTCGAGCGAGCGGGAACGAACGATCCCATCTGCGCCATCAGCACGATGAGCGCAGCTTGCCGCAGGTAAGTGGATTTGCCTCCCATGTTCGGGCCGGTGATGACCAGGATCGAATGAGTTGTGCCATTCAGATAGAGATCGTTGGGGACGAAGCGATTGGCGGCTCCGGGGATTTCCATCTGCTCGATGACGGGATGACGGCCTTCAACAATTTCGATGTCCGCGCCGTCTTTGAACCGCGGACGACAGTAGTTGCGGTTGGCAGCGAGCGCGGCAAACGAAGCGAGCACGTCGATTTCCGCCAAGGCCAGCGCGGTCTGCCGGATGCGGCGCGCCTCGGCGGCAATTGCGGTGCGCAATTCCGCAAACAGGCGCCGCTCGATCTCGACCATCTTCTCCTGGGCGTCGAGCACCTTGACCTCGTATTCTTTCAGCTCCGGCGTGGTAAAGCGTTCGGCGTTGACCAGGGTTTGCTTGCGTTCGTACTCCGCAGGTGCGAGATGCAGGTTCGCCTTGGAGATCTCGAGGTAATAGCCAAAGACGCTGTTGAACTTGACCTTCAGCGAACCGATGCCAGTGCGCTGTCGTTCGCGCTGCTCGATCTGTGCGATGTATTGCTTGCTGTTACGGCTCAGGTTGCGAAGCTCGTCGAGTCCCGCATCCACTCCCGAGCGGATAACCCCGCCGTCAACCAGCGTCAGCGGTGGCTCATCTTCGAGCGATGTCATGAGCCGGTTACGCAAATCCGCCAGTTCGTCACATTGCGCATGAAGTGTCAGAAGGCGCTCAGCAGGGAAGTGCGACAGCGCGACGCGCACCGTCGGCAGCTTAGCTAGCGATGTTGCTAGCGCCAGCAGGTCGCGCGGATTCGCGGTCTCCAGAGTTACTCGGCTCAGCAGCCGCTCCAGATCGAGAATGCCTTCCAGCGAGCGGCGGAGTTCTTCGCGCGCGACCACGTCCTTCACCATGCCTTCGGCAGCATCAAGCCGCGGGTTGATCTCGCCGGCATCGATCGAAGGCCGCAGCATCCAGGCGCGCAGCAGGCGTTTGCCCATCGGGGTTATGGTGCAGTCCAGACAGCGGAACAGCGTGGCATTGTCGGCGGCGCCGGCGAACAGCGGCTCGATCAGCTCAAGATTGCGCACCGTGACCGCGTCCAGCACCAGGCAGTTTTGCCGCTCGTAAAAGCCGATGCGGTCCACATGATCGAGCGTGCCACGCTGCGTAGTGCGAACGTAATGCAGAATGGCGCCCGCCGCGGTCGCCGCAGCCGCTCGGTTCGCCAGTCCGAATCCTTCCAGCGAGAGCACACCAAAATGATTCTCCACCTGCGGAATCGCGTAGTCAGGGGAGAACACCCAATCATCGAGCGGAGTCTCGGCCCAGGAAGCATTTTCGAGCGACGTGATGCGCGGCGCCGATGCCGCTACGGGCGAAGAGGCGCTGCTGTGTGGTTGATCGAAGAGAGGAAGCGACGAGGCGAATAGCACTTCGCGCGGACGGAGCACCAACAGTTCCTCGCGCACACGGCGCTCGGCATCTTCGCCCTGAAATTCGGTCGCACGAAATTCGCCGGTCGAGAGGTCCAACGCCGCAAAGCCGAAAGCATTTCCAGCCCGCGCCACGCAGCCGAGGAAATTATTTTCTTCCGAGCCGAGATGCATGTCAGCCGCAGTGCCTGGCGTAAGCACACGCGTGACTTCGCGCTTGACCAGCGTTTTGGCCATGCGCGGATCTTCCATCTGTTCGCAGATGGCGACCTTGAATCCTTTGCGGATCAGCTTGGCGATGTAGCTCTCGGCGGAGTGGTACGGCACGCCGCACATCGGTATTGCAATGCCCTTTTCTTTGTTGCGCGAGGTCAGCGTGATTTGCAGCTCCCGCGACGCGACCATGGCATCTTCGAAGAAAAGTTCGTAGAAGTCGCCCAGGCGAAAGAAGACAAGCGCGTTGGGATGCTCTTTCTTGACCGCGGCATACTGCCGCATCAGCGGGGTGGACGGCTCAGTCATCGCATTGGCGCGAATTGCGCGGATTATAACACTCAAGAGTAACGCACCTCGCTGCGCGAAAGCGGTGATGGGTGTTACACTGCGAGGTTTTTCGAGGCAATCATTCCATGGCGAAGATNNCAAAACGTTTGCTTGAAGGATGGCGGCCCCCTATACGTGCGCTACGATCTCGCGGAGATTCGACGGAACGCGTCTCGCGAGTCGGTCAAGGCTGGACCGAAGAGTATGTGGCGCTACGCGGCGGTGCTTCCCGATGCCGAGCCGGTGACGCTGGGCGAGGGATTTACGCCGATGCTGCCGAGCCGCAAGCATCCTAATCTGCTGATTAAGGACGATGGGTTGAATCCGACAGGCTCATTCAAAGCGCGCGGCATGAGTGCGGCGCTGACCATGGCGCGTCATTATGGGCTCACCAAGCTGGCGGCGCCTTCGGCAGGCAATGCCGGAGGAGCACTGGCCGCTTATGCAGCTGCAGCCGGGCTGGAGGCATACGTCTTCATGCCGAAGGATGTGCCAATCGCGAATCGGTTGGAGGTCGAAGCCAGCGGCGCGCACCTGACGCTGGTGGATGGGCTGATCAGCGATTGCGGGCGAATGGTCGCCGAGCGCAAAGAGCAGGAGGGCTGGTTCGATGTCTCAACCCTGAAGGAACCGTTCCGCGTCGAAGGCAAGAAAACGATGGGTTACGAAGTGGCCGAACAACTGGGATGGAGCTTGCCAGACGCCATTCTCTACCCGACGGGAGGAGGCGTCGGGCTAATCGGCATGTGGAAGGCGTTCGAAGAAATGGAGGAACTGCGCTGGATTGAACCGGGCAAGCGGCCAAAGATGATTTGCGTGCAGGCAGATGGTTGTGCGCCAATCCCTAAAGCTTTACATGAAGGTAAAGCCGCGTCGGAAATGTGGCGCGACGCGCATACGCTGGCGGCCGGACTGCGAGTGCCCAAGGCGTACGGCGACTTCATCATTCTCGACATCGTGCGCCAAAGCGGCGGCACGGCGATTGCCGTCAGTGACGACGAGATCATGGACGGGGTGAAGGAGATGGCTTCGGCGGAGGGCATCTTCGCGGCTCCTGAAGGAGGCGCTGCGCTCGCGGCGTACAGGCAATTGTTGGAGAGCGGATTTCTCGCAAGCAGTGATCGCGTGGTGCTGTTCAACACCGGTTCAGGTTACAAGTATCTGGACGTGTTTGCGAAGTACTGGGGCGTGGAGGCCTTCACTGCGGCGACGAAGCTGCCGCCCTCGCGAAACATCGGCGGCATTATTGGGCCGTATTAAGAACAGCGTTCAGCACTTAGCAGAGCAAGGCAAGGCGACGGCCTGACTGCTGACCACTGACTACTGACCACTNNCTACTGACCACTGACTACTGACTTACAGGCTTCCGCGTCCCCGGCCAATGCGAATACTGCCGTTCACATTACTCAGCGCGATTGACGTTCCTCCGCCGCCGAGCTTACCGGTGAGGTTCTTACCTACGTATCCGCCGTGCACTTCGAGAGGGAAGTCCGATCGAATGCCGCCGCTCACGGTACTGGCTTTGACCTCGGCATTCGGTGCGTCGGGCAGCCCCAGTTCAATAGACCCGTTTACCGACTTGAGCTTGATCTCGCGGACATTGTTCAAGGAAGCGTAGTTCGCTTCGATTCCGCCATTGACGGTGGACAGATCGGCCCGCCCGGCCAGGTCGTCAACCCGCAGCTTGCCGTTCACCAAATCGGCAATCACTTCGCCGCTGACTTTCTGCACCGTGAGCGAACCGTTGACCAGGTTGATGCGATCAAGGCGCGCATTCTGCGGCACGTGTAATTGGTAATGCACAGATGCCGGGTTGTTGTTGGTGCGGCCTTCCGGATAACGGGTCTTAATTTCCACGGAGTCGCTGGCAGCGTTAACTTCGATGCGAGCTTCATCGAGCCGCTGCTGATCGCGCGCTTTCTTCACCGCATCGATCTGCACCTCGTTGCGGTCCCAGCCGGTGATCTCGACGTTGCCGTTGATGTTGTCCAGCGAAACCCGGCCCTTGGCGGAGAGAGGGACCGTACGGTGGAAATCCTGTGTGACCTGCGCCTGGATTGAGGTGGCCAACAGTAGCGCAAGCAGTGATCCTAGAATCGTTGTCCCCAAGGTTGCATATTTACGAATGTCGAACATAGTGCCTCCTGGCGCGGGTTAGACGGGAGAAGAGACGAATGGTCATGAAGCTGTTTGCCGCCCGGATTTTTCTGTGGTGCTTCGATCGGCAAGTGGAGTGGATCGGAAATCCACTTATAAATACTGTATACTCGGCAGTCCAAAACGAGAATTCTCAGCCAATCGTATCGCGCCGGCTGGGACTCGATCGCGCACGTTTCATCTATGGGTTTGTCGGTTGCCATTGTCGCCATGAACGAGGAGGCTAATCTTGGCCGAACCTTGGATAGCGTTCGATGGGCAAATGAGATCATCGTAGTGGACTCCGGCTCGAGCGATCGGACCGTCGACATCGCCCGTGAATATGGCGCCAAGGTGTCGCTGAAAGCGTGGCCAGGGTTTTCGCCGCAGAAAAACTTCGCTTTCGAGAACTGTACGCAAGACTGGATCTTGTCGCTGGACGCAGACGAAGTAGTCACCACTGGACTAGCGGAGGAAATCCAAAGGGTGATCGGCGATCCTGACGCTCCCAACGGATACTGGATACCGCGCAAGAACCTGTTTCTCGGGAAGTGGACGCGGTTTGGAGGATTTTATCCCGATCCCAAGCTGCGACTCTTCCGCCGCGGTCGGGCGTTTATGACAGGCGCTGTAGTTCACGAAGATATTGTCTTGAAACCGGAGTTTGACCAAAGAACCGGACATTTGAAGAACCCGATGGTTCATCATGCCTATCCCACTCTGTTCTCCTACATGGAGCACATGAACCGCTATTCTTCGTTAGGTGCCAGGGCGGTGGTGGAAAAGGGCTATCGTGGTTTCAGTATCCTCGACATCGTCTTACGGCCTATGGCGACGTTCATCTACAACTACTTTTTCCGCCTCGGATTCCTCGACGGCCGTGAAGGTCTGCTGCTGCACCTTTACCACGCGGTTTACGTGTCGAGTAAATACGCTAAAGCGTGGGAGCTAACAAGAGCAGGTTCGTCCGAAAACGAAGGCCCCTAATCCCTTCACTTTTTGTTGCGCTCACACTTCCGAGGCAGCTATGCCAGCCCGCAGCGACTGAGAAGTATACTTGTGTGTACACCATACTCTGCGGGGAAACTGCCTGTTTAGCTGTTGTTCGCCGCTGGTTTCGCGCAGCCGAAAAAGGATCCATGGCGATGCAGGCGCAACGGGCTTGAGGGGCTGTTAGGAATGTCAGCAGTCAGCGTAATCGCGACCGTGCTTAATGAAGCGGAAGAGGTCGAGGGACTGGTATCGAGTCTTATCCACCAGGCGTTCGCGCCGGCGGAGATCATCATCGTGGATGGCGGTTCTACCGATGATACATGGGAGCGGCTGCAGGCTAGCGCTTTGGCTCACGCAAGTCTGAAAGCGATCCAAGACCGGAGTTGCAATCTAAAACAGTCGCCGGGGCCGATCGCTCGTGGAAGAAATGTTGCCATTGCGGCTGCTTCCGCCGAGGTGATTGCTTGCGCGGACGCCGGTTGCATTTACAGTCCCGACTGGTTGGAGAACCTTACCGAACCGATACTTGCCGGGCACGCTGCATATGCGCTTGGCGGATCTTGTCTGGACGCTGACCGGCAAACCATGTGGGACATCGCATCAGCCCCTTTTTTTGGAATTAAGCTGGACCCAAATCAAAAAACTAAGTCATGCACCGCTCGTTCTATGGCCTTTCGGAAAGACTTGTGGCAACGGGTGGGCGGTTTTCCTGAGACGAGCCTTACAGAAGATACTCTCTTCGATGAACGCGTCCGCGAAATCGTAAAGCCGGCCTTCCCAGAACGCGCTAAGGCGCGCTATCGGCCTCGTCGCAGCCTGAAGACTGCTCTCAGAGAACTTGGCCGTTACGCAACCCTCGACGGGGCAATGGATATCAGGCGAGGGCGTCTGCTGCGAAATCTGGCGCGCTGCGTTGCCGAGGTGCTTGCCGTTGCGCTGGTGCCTCGCACGATGATTCCACTGGTTTGCGTGCTGGTTTTGGAGGTCTATTTTGCGTTTCGACTCGACTGGAGAAGCTTTCCGGGCAAGACTTCAGTTCGGCAGTTGGGCGCCAGATTGTTTTTCTCTCTAATTGTTCCCTGGTTGGTGACGTGGAACTATCTCGCGGGCGCGTTCACCAAAACCAATCAGCCCAACCGGCAAAATGTTGCTGGCTAAAGTGCAGACGTTCGACGGAAGTACGCCAGAGTCCTCTTAAGCGTCTAATCTTTAAAGCGATAGCGTACAAGGTGGTATACCGCAATAACGCCGTCGGTCCAACCGATTTTCTTGCCCTCGGCGTAGGTGCGCCCGTGATACGCAATCGGCACTTCGTAGATGCGGACTCCCAGCTTTGCCAACTTCACCGTCATCTCGGTCTCCACGCTGAACCGGTCGGAGCGCAAATGGACCTGGGAGAAAATTTCGCGACGAAACACTTTGTAGCAGGCCGTCACGTCATGAATACTCAGGCCGGTGAGCACGTTGCATAACATGGAAAACCCGCGGTTGAGAACATACCGCCAATAGCGCGGGACGCGGTGCGGACCATCATGGAACCGGTTGCCAAAGACCGCGTCGGCATGCCCCTCGAGAATGGGAGCGATGAGCGCAGGATAATCGCGAGGATCGTATTCCAGGTCGGCATCCTGGATCAGCACCAACTCGCCGCTGGCATGCCCCAACCCGCTTCGAACTCCAGCGCCTTTGCCCTGGTTTTTCTCATGCAGCACCAGCTTTACGGTGTTTGCTCCATTGCCTCCCAAGAGTTTTTGCAAATCGTTTTCCCGCAAGAATTCGCGGGTGCCATCGGTTGAGCAATCGTCCACAATGATCAGCTCTTTATGCAGACTGAGCGGCTGCCGCGCCACCTGCTGCAAAAGTCTCATTACGGTTTTATGTTCGTTGTAAACCGGAACAATGATGGAGAGCGTGTGGAATTGTGGCAGGGTCTGGCTTTGCGAGAGCTCGAGAAACTCTTCCGTGTCGTGATGCGTCGCTTTGGCGGATCGAGTTTCGGAGACCAGATAAACTCCAAGGATCAGAAGCTCCGGATCGATGGGATGCCGATAGCGCAGCTCCGGAAAACATACATAGTAAACCAGCGGATAGAAAATCAGCAGAGCCGCGAACAGAAACACTCCGTGAATACGCCGCTTCCATGCCAGCAGCAATCCCCCGATAGCCAGCACGGAAGTCCCCAGGAAGAGCAGATTCTTGGTAGCAATCAATCCCGCCACGTCGGAGACTCGCGGCATACCATCCCAGAAAAAGATAAAGCGCCGGACGGTCAACAACAGGAAACGGGCGGGGTGCTGTTCAATCCATTCCGTGGCCAGACGGCCTTGTTCCGCGGCAAAGGCGGCTTCGCCCATCTGCTTGTACTTCGCGTATTGGGTGACGCTGCTGGCAGGATGGTACGCGAGCACGTAAATTCCCTCGGCCAGCGGGTTATTTCCAATCCGTAGTTCAACTCCAAAGTTGTCGCGGATAAATACGGGCCGGCCGAGTGCTTCATAATTGCGCACCAGCCAGGGCATGATTGTCATCCAGAAAACAACAGCGCTGAGCAAGGCTGGCACAATATATCGCTTGCCGCGACGGTGCAACTGATAGACCAGCCAGCACCCTGCAAACGGCAGGAACGACAGCGCAGATGGGTTGGTAAGCGCCGCAACGCCCCACAGCAAGCCGTAGCCAATCCATGACGAGAGCCGCTCGTCGCCCTCCATCTCCACCGTCAGCATGAACAGCAGGCTCAGCAGGAAGGCCGACACGCTGGTCTCCCATATCTCACGCACCGACCAAAAGATGGTGTAGGGAAGCAACGCCCAGATCCAGCCTGACCAGACAGCCACGGCTTCATTGAACATGCGGCGGGCCGTGCGATAGATCGTCCAGCAGGTGAGCGCGGCGAAAGCGCTGTTGAACACCAGCAGCGAAAAAGCCGCGGCGCGCGAGTAGTTGCCGAAAAGCCGGAAGGCCACGGAGACGATCCAAGGATAGACGGGCGCGGTCCACGCCGAGGGGCCAGTATCGCCTCCAAAGGGAGAGCTAAACCCACGGCCGTTGGCGAGTGAATATCCCAGGCGGCCGACCTCCCAGCCAAATCCCCAGTTGTCTTCTGAGGTGCGGAGGCGATAGGTGTGCGCCAGGATGATCCACAAGACGCGCACCAGAAACGCGAGCATCACCATCCAGCCGACGGAGTGCGCGAAGGCATGCCAACGCGATCGGGGCGCAGATTCGGACGGGCCTGCGGTGGGCGCCGTCTGCGCTGGCTGGGTCTTCAAATGCATGGAAACAACGGAAATTGTACCGTATGCAGGCAGGTGCACGTCGTGCTCTGCAGAGTGCTTGCACGTCCGCAATCCGCTTGAATACCCTTCTGGACGCGCTTAGACTGATTCTATCGGCAACTGTGATGCTCATCACAGCTTGGGTGTGCAGCCATCGGCGAAGATAATAGGTCAACAACAGGTCCCTCCACTCGGTCGGGATGACAGTTTGTGGAGTGTGGAGCGGGGATTGGGAGAAGGCATTCATGGGATGGATCGATAACCGGTTCGAGAAGAATTTTCTGGTCACCACGGTGGATTACGTATTCAACTGGGCGCGCAAGTCGGCGATTTGGCCCATGACGTTCGGCCTGGCCTGCTGTGCGATCGAGATGATCGCCGCTTCGACTTCGCGCTTCGACATCGCGCGCTTCGGGTCGGAGGTGTTTCGCCCCAGTCCGCGCCAAAGCGACCTCATGATTGTGGCCGGAACGGTTACGTTGAAGATGGCGCCGGTGGTAAAGCGCATCTATGACCAGATGCCCGATCCCAAATGGTGCATCTCGATGGGCGCTTGCTCGTCGGTCGGCGGCCCGTTCAATACCTACGCCGTGCTGCAGGGAGTGGACCGCATCGTGCCCGTCGACGTGTACGTCGTGGGCTGTCCGCCGCGGCCAGAGAACCTCTTCTACGGGTTGCTGCGCCTACAGGACAAGATCGACAAAATGACCATCGCGAAAAAGCCCACCGAAGTTCGCCTGCATGAAGGCATGATGGACGACTTCAAACGGCAGATCCGCATAGCCCAGGCAGCGAGCGAAAATCCAGATCAGCTTGTGCAGCCCGTCGAGAACAGTGTGATCGCGGCCAGCCGCTAGCGATTGCGAGCGAGCCGTCCCGTCGCCGGCTTCGTTCGCACCGGGGCACTCTGAACCGGTTGTGCTAGCGGCACTTGACTAGGCGCCCGACTTTACCGCGCGTAAGCGTGAAGGGTTCCGGGGCCTGTTCCTTCCCGGCAAGCATGATTTCCAGACGCATGGTGTCGCCATCAATGCTGCCCTTGTAGGTGGCAGGGAGGTCGCGGGGTGGATTGTCCCGGCTGATGGGCCCGCCGCGCTCCGGCGTGTAAGTACCACGTGCCATGAATTCCCCTTTCGCATTGACCTTGACTGGCTCCAGCATATTTCCGTGCGCGCAGTCGAACTCCAGGGTCGCGCCTTGCGGGGTAACTTTCATGCTGACGCCATGGCCGCCCCACACGTCGGGCGTCGTACTCGCGTCCTGCCCACGCTGCGGGTTCGTTGCTGGCTCACTCGCCAGCATCAGAGCACCAGCGAGTACGACTAAGAGAGGGCCAATCCAGTGTAGTTTCATTCGATAAGCGCTCCTTTGCACTCGCCACGAGATACAGCCTCCATCTTAGACCCTAAAGTTGGCAGCTCGGGTGCACAGGCCGCGTATTCCCTGCGACGTTGGCGGGCTTTTCAGCATCTCCTAGCAGATACGTCGCATATCGAGGAACCAAGCATGTACCACTACGATCCCCGGACTGCCCTGGAAGAGTTGAACGAAGAGGCCGTGCTACCCAACCCGGTTCGCGTGCGCGATATGATGCTGAGAGCGCACCTCGATGCCGCTCATTCGCTGGAGTATAACCGGCTGTTCGTCGAATATCAGAAGGGTTTTGGCGAGCTGCTGGAACTAGGGCGCCAATTGCTGAAAGGACTGGCTGGACCACAGAAAAAATGAGAAGGCGTGAACATTAGCGAGGAGCGCGCATGAAGATCTTGTTGCTGTTGAGCTTGATATTCCTGTTTGCAGGGACAGTGTTTGCGGCGGAATCGCGCAATGTGTCGTACAAAAGCGGCGATGAGACAGTGAACGCGGTGATATACACGCCGCAGGGCAAGGGACCGTTTCCCGCGCTGGTGGTGATTCATGAATGGTGGGGGCTGAACGACTGGGTGAAGGAGCAGGCATCAAAGTTGGCTGACCAGGGATACGTGACGCTGGCCATCGATTTGTACCGCGGAAAGGTAGCCACGACCCCCGACGAAGCGCACGAGATCATGCGGGGTGTGCCCGAAGACCGGGCCAAACGCGATCTGCTGGCGGCAAGTAGCTATTTGCGCGCGCAGAAAAATGTCGATCCCAAGCGCGTCGGCTCGATTGGATGGTGCATGGGCGGCGGCTATTCTCTCGATCTCGCGCTGAACGATCCCAAGCTAAAGGCTGCGGTCATCAATTATGGCCATCTTGCGACCGACGCGGCGGCGCTGAAAAAGATAAATGCGGCAATCCTGGGCATCTTTGGCGGACAAGATCGCGGTATTCCACCGGCGGACGTAAACAAGTTCGAGGCCCAGCTTAAGGGGCTCGGCAAGACGGCCGAGATACACATCTTCCCCGACGCCGGACACGGGTTCGAGAACCCAAATAACAAACAGGGATATCGTGCGGAAGACGCAGCACAAGCCTGGAAGCTGACGCTCGACTTCCTGGCCAAGAACCTGAAGTCGAAATGACGACGTTGAATCCAGTGCTGCGCTACCGGAAACGCCTGCTGTGGATGCTGCTAGGGGTGGTTCTCGCGTCGGTGCTGTGGGTGCTGAACGTAGAGATCACCTACGAGAGCAACGCGAGACATGTGCCCACACAGTTCCGGCTGCGGACGCACGCCCGACCGTACAACTGGAAAGCATAGAAATGGACTACACGCGTTCCAGGATCATGGCGATGCCCTGGCCGACGCCGATGCACATAGTGCACAGGGCGTAGCGCCCGCCAGTACGGTGCAACTGCAGTGCTGCGGTAGTGACCAGCCGGCCCCCGCTGGCGCCTAGAGGGTGACCAATCGAAATTGCTCCGCCATTTGGGTTCACGTGCGGAGCGTCATCTGCAATTCCCAGTTCGCGAAGCACGGCGAGCGCCTGCGCGGCGAATGCCTCGTTCAATTCGATCACGTCCATATCCGCGATGCTGAGGTTAGTCAGCGCCAACGCTTTGCGCGTCGCTGGCGCCGGACCCATCCCCATAATGCGCGGCGCTACGCCCACCGCCGCTGAGGCAAGCACACGCGCCTTTGGGGTCAGGCTGTAACGCTTCACGGCTTGCTCCGAGGCCAGCAGCAGCGCGCACGCGCCATCGTTGATGCCCGACGCGTTTCCTGCTGTGATTGTGCCATCGGCTTTGACGATTGGCTTCAGCGCAGCCAAGGCTTCGAGGGTTGTGTCAGGCCGTGGATGCTCGTCCTGGTTTACAACGACGGGCGCACCTTTGCGTCCAGAAATCGTGACCGGAACAATCTCTTCTGCCAGAGCGCCACTCTTGATCGCAGCCGCAGTGCGTTGCTGGCTGCGATAGGCAAATGTGTCCTGGTCCTGACGCGAGATATGGAACTCCTCAGCGACGTTCTCCGCAGTTTCCGCCATGGAGTCCATACCGTACCGGGCTTTCATCAGGGGGTTCACGAAGCGCCAGCCGATCGTGGAGTCTTCCACCTTCAGGCCGCGGGCGAAAGCGGCATCGGACTTTGCCATGACGAACGGCGCGCGTGACATGCTCTCCACGCCGCCGGCGATCACCAGGGAATTCTCTAAGGTCTTGATCGCTCGGGCGGCAGCGGAAACGGCGTCCATGCTGGAGCCACATAACCGATTCACGGTTGTGCCAGGAACCGTTTGCGGGAGGCCGGCGAGCAGCAGCGCCATGCGTGCGACGTTGCGATTGTCTTCGCCGGCTTGATTCGCGCATCCCAAAATTACATCGTCAACCGCACTCCAATCCACGGAGGAGTTGCGCTCAATCAAGGCTTTAATCGGAATCGCCGCCAGATCGTCGGTGCGGACAGAGGAGAGCGCTCCGCCGTAGCGGCCGAAGGGGGTCCGGATTACGTCACAGATGAAGGCATCCGACATGCAATGAGACCGCCGTGTTCAATCATAATAATCGAACGCACGAGATGGCGACTGTCAAAGCAGGACAATGTAGATGCTCCAAGATAAT
>PLBW01000175.1 GCA_003135475.1 Acidobacteriaceae bacterium | reverse complement strand
AGCGGTGGAGCTGAAGGAGCAGCGCAAGCAGAATCGCTGAATTGCGCGGCCTCGCGGCATATCTTCCCCAGTTTTGGTGGAGACATGACGTTGCGTAACTACTCACTCTTACTTATCTCCGCAACTAACCCCAGAATTCCGGGTTCAACGTTAAGTAAGCATTTTTCTTCCGCGAACCGGGCGTGCTTTGGCGCCGGACGGACCGGAGCACGACAAAGCGTACGGTGTATTGCCGCGGGCCGGAAGAGCAGCCTAAGGCGGCTTGTAACATAGGTTTCACCTCGGGGCGAGCCTATGTATGCCAGTCAGAGGAAACATGAGACCCCGAACGTACCTACACACATCGCGCACTGCCAGGTTTTCTTGCCTGCGGCTTGATTCACCCCAAGATTCTTCTCCCGACACGGGCGCCACCAGAGACGTGGCGCAGGTGCTTAGACGTGTGGTCGCATTGGCGATAGCGCTGCTTCTTCTGCCGCTGGGACAGGGTGAGCTGTTCGCGCAGCAGGCGCCGCCACCGGAACAGGAATGGCAGCAGAACGATCCAGCCAACGGACAGTACACTCCGGACCAGCAACCAGGCTATGGACAGCAGCCTTACGCGCAACAGGCTTATCCGGCCTCGGACCAGATGTATCCGCAGCAGGGTTATGGGCAGGCGCAACCTCTGGCGCAGCCGCGCAATGCGGAGCAACTGGAGCAACTGGTGGCGCCGATCGCGCTCTATCCGGACACGCTGGTGGCGCAGGTGCTGGCCGCGTCCACATACCCCGCGCAGGTGGTGGACGCCGACCATTGGCGGCAGGCGCAGGGCTATGCGTCTCCCGATCAGATTGCAGCCGGAGCCGACGCGCAGACCTGGGACCCGAGCGTGAAGGCGTTGACGGCGTTTCCGCAGGTGCTGGCGCAGATGGACGGGAACCTGCAGTGGGCCACCGACCTAGGCAATGCCTACTACAACCAGCCACAGGACGTACTGGAGGCGGTGCAGGTGATGCGCCAGCGCGCCCAGGCGGCCGGAAACCTGCAAAGCACTCCGCAGGAAGCGGTGAGCTACGACCAGGGCAACATCGAGTTGGCCCCGGTGAATCCGCAGCTGGTATATGTGCCAGCCTATAACCCGTGGGCCGTCTACGGAGATCCGGTCTCGCCTTACCCAGGGTTTTCGCTGCTAGGTGCGCTGGGGTCATTTTTCGGCTCATCGCCCGTAAGTTATGGGCTGGGGATCGCGATGACGGCCTTCAGCCACACGCCCTGGGGCTGGCTGGCCTGGGGCCTGAGCTGGCTGACCCAGTCCGTGCTGTTCAATCATGAGAACTACTATTCGCAAAGCACATCGGTGGCCGATTGGGGCTTCCCGAACGGTGGACCACGCGCCGCTTCGGGAGGGGGAGCGATTGCCGGGCTGCCGAACAGCTATGGCCGACCGGGCGGTGGATACAACGTGGCAAGTGGTAACGGATTCGTCCACCGGCCACCGAACCGGGTACAGCGCGGATATAACGTGACACGTGGAAACGGGTTCGTCCACCAGCCTCCGAACAGTTATGGCCGGCTTGGCAGCGGATTCGTCCACCGGCCGCCGAACACCTACGGTCGGACTGGCAGCGGATACAGCGCGGCACGTGGCAACACATTCGTCCATCGACCTCCCTACAGCTATGCGACGAACCGGCAACTAGGCGGCTCCAGCCGCGGTTACCCGACCAGAGTCGGCTATGCCCGACCACCGCTGGAGGCGCGTCACCGGCTGCAGTCGCCGCTAAGCAGGCAGTCCAGCTATCGCGCGCAGGCCGCAGCCTATCAGCGCGGCGATTTCGGGGAGCGGTCTTCTGGGTTTTCGGGCAAGGGATTTGCGGGATCTTCCGGAAAGACCGCGCACTCGGGCGGCTTCCATCCGTTTGGCGGCGGGCCCGCGTCGGAGAATTTCCACGGCGGCGGGCACGGGGCGAAGAGCTTTGGAGGCGGCCATGCCCCGAAGGGCTCTGGCAGCGGCAAGGGTTTCAGCGGTGGGCACTCGCACTCCGGTGGAGGCGGCCATTCCGGCGGCCACGGCGGCGGCAAACATCACCATTGAAGGCGGCAGCGGGTTCATAGTGAAGATAGCGACAATGTTCTTACCATTGTGCTTCGCAAAAACTTGAGCCGAGCCCTTCGCCCCGCACATGTAACATTCTTACATCCTGTCCAGCGCAGCCCAACTTCTATTGTTGAGTATTGCAGTTGACGGTGTCGTGATCTTTACTTGCGGCACCGTTCCCACGCGCTCGCGTTTTCGTCCCGTCCAGAGAGATTCAACCTCCACCACGCCGGGTGCCCCTGGAATGTTACTAAGGTAAAGTTGCCTACCCTGTACTTTCGTAATCTTGACAAACTGCGCCGAGGGCTTACGCTTGAGTCGGGCCCGCCGCGGCGGGTGTCCACACTCGTCATACGACGTGGTGAACGGTTCTTTGAGAATTCGGTGGTCGGCTACCGGTGCCAAAGCCGGGCAGGCCGGATTGCTAGTTGGGTAGCTTGCGTCTTTGGAGTGGGAGTGCGAAACGGGGAGAGTGCCGAAACGGGAAGGATTTTCTCGCGTAAGTCCTTTGAATGGAATATTTTGACTTCTAACTCCTTTCGATGGAATATTTTGCGAGGAAAAGTTTTTCCAGTTCCTTTGCTTTCAATATTTTGCGAGGGTATGGGGGAGGGGGGTACCATTCGGGCCGCGAAGGTAAAGAGCGCCTTCCCGCTCAACCTCACCTGAACACCATTCGGCGCACACTGCCACAGGTTCGTTGGGTAACACACGACCAGGCCTGTTCGCTTCTGTATAGTTTTTACAGATGCGAGAACGTTACCGCCGCTGGATGCACGACTGGGAAGCGCGCATGACCTCGCGCGACAACAATCGCGTGGTGCGTCCCTTCGAATGGGGTCCGGAATGGGCGAGCCGCTGGCCTACTCTGGAGAATTTTCCTTCGCCGCAGGACCAGAGCGACAAAGCCGCAATGCTGGCTTATTGGTCGGCAGCCAACGAGCACATTGTCGCCAACAGCGACCAGTTCTACGCTTACAAAGTCCCATCGGATTTCCGGCTGGAAAAGCGCAAGGTCGAACTGTTCCACACTGGCAGCGCCGCTCCCAAGAAACAGCCGAAAGACGAGTTGGGCACCTTCCTGCGTTTCACGTCGGCGGTGGAGTCGCCGTATGCCGAGAACAATGGCATGAACGCGCGCTGGTTTCCGGCGCGCGGGCGGCGCGCGGTGATCGTCATTCCGCAGTGGAACGCCGACGGCGTAAGCCAGAACGCGTTGTGCCGCATCTTCAATCTGCTGGGCATTTCGGCGTTGCGCATGAGCATGCCGTACCATGACATCCGCCGCCCGGCGGGACTCACGCGCGCCGACTACGCGGTTTCCGCTAACATCGGGCGCACCATCGACGCCACGCGGCAAGGCATCATCGACATTCGTTGCTGCCTCGATTGGCTGCAGCAGCGCGGCTACACGCGCCTGGGCCTGGTGGGAACCAGCCTCGGCTCCTGTTACGCGTTTATCGCGGCGGCCCACGACGCGCGCATCAGCGTCAATGTTTTCAACCATGCTTCAACGTCGTTCGGCGACGTGACTTGGACGGGACAATCGACCCGCCACATCCGGCAGGGAATTGAAAGCGTGCTGACCCAGGACGAGCTGCGCCAGGTCTGGCTGTCGATCAGTCCCATCGTGTACTTCGACAAGTTTGAGCGCTGGCCGAAAAAGTCGCTGATGATCTACGGCCGCTACGACCTGACGTTTCTGCCGGAATTCTCCAGCCAGGCGGCGGGCGAATTTCTGCGCCGCGGGCTCGACACCACCATCAAGGCGCTGCCGTGCGGACACTACTCCCTCGGCGAGAGCCCCTACAAGTACATGGACGCCTGGCACATCTCGCGCTTCCTGGCCAAGGCATTTGCTGGTTAGGGTGCGCGGGCGGTAGAGCACCGCACTTGGGTTCTGTGGCCGCCGCCGTTAGAATCAAGCGTTGGCATTCATGCCGCCGTTGGCGGGAAAGAGGAGTTCTCGATGGCACACATGGTGAAGTGCGTAAAGATGGGGCGCGAAATGGAAGGTCTGGACGAGCCGCCGTTCGATGGAGAACTCGGACAGCGCATCTACGACAACGTTTCCAAGCTGGCCTGGGAGCAGTGGCAGGAACACATGAAGATGCTGCTCAACGAATATCGCCTGCAACCCTGGAAGAAGGAGCACCAGGAATTCATCGTGCAGCAGATGGATGCCTACTTCTTCGGCGAAGGCGCGGAGAAGCCCAAGGAGTACGTCCCACCGAAGCAGTAGCCAGTCGTCAGTTGTCTGGGTGGAAGTGCAAGCGAAAACTCTCAGCCGTGAAAGCTATAAGCCAATCCGCCCTGTTTCGGCTGCTGCCGTCGCTCGACGAACTGCTGCGCCATCCTGTGATCGAGGCCCTGGTGCAACGCGAAGGCCGAAGCGCGACCATCGCAGCGGCCCGCGCGGCACTGGAGCAATTGCGCACCGACATCACGGCGGGCAAGCTCGACGAGGCACAGACCAAGTCGCGACTCGATGAGTTGCCGCGGACGGTAGAGCAGAGGTTGCAGCAGTCGCTGGCCTACTCACTGCGCCAGGTCATCAATGCGACGGGCGTCATCCTGCACACCAATCTGGGACGGGCACCGCTCAGCCGAGCCGCGCTGGAACACATAGCCGAGGTTTCGCAAGGATATTCGAACCTCGAATTCAACCTCGACACCGGCGAGCGCGGCCAGCGCGACGTTCACCTGGATCGCCTCTTTGCGAAACTGCTGAACACCGCGGAGCGCGAAGTCTCGACCATCGTCGTCAATAACAACGCCGCCGCGGTGCTGCTGGCGCTGAACTCGCTGGCCGAAGGCGGAGAGGTGCTGGCCTCGCGCGGCGAGCTGGTCGAGATTGGCGGCTGGTTCCGCATTCCCGATGTCATGGCGAAGTCGGGAGCGGTCCTGCACGAAGTGGGGACCACCAACCGCACGCGAATCGCCGACTATGAGAGCGCGATAACCGATCGCACGAAATTACTCCTGCGCGTCCATCGCTCCAACTTCCAGATCGTCGGCTTCACGGAGCAACCCTCGCTGGAAGAACTGGTCGCGCTCGGACGCAGGCACAACATTCCGGTGATGGAAGATCTGGGTAGCGGAGAGATCTTCGACCTGCGCAACGTTGGCGTGCGCGGCGAGCCCATGATCGCCGACAGCCTGCGCGCGGGCGTGGATGTCGTCACCTATAGCGGAGACAAGCTGCTGGGAGGCCCGCAGGCGGGCATGATCAGCGGCGATCGTGAACTGGTGGCCAAGGTCCGCGCCAATCCGCTGTTCCGTGCCCTGCGGGTGGACAAGATGTTCTATGCCGCGCTGGAAGCGACACTGCTCGCGTATCTTCGCGAGGACTATGATTCGATTCCAGCGTTGCGCATGATGCGCCTCTCCGAAAACGAACTGGAGCGACGCGTAAAGCAGATAGCAGAGCGATTGCTTGTGAGCTGCCCGAGCTTGCGGATCGAAGTTGTCGAGTCGCGGTCGGTGCTGGGCGGTGGCGCTGCGCCTGGATCGACACTGCCGACGCGCGTGCTCGCCGTGAAGAGCGCAAGCCACAATGCCGATGAACTTTGCGCGCGGCTCCGCCAGTGGGAGAGGCCGATCATCGCCCGCGTGGAAGAGGGACGCGTGCTGCTCGATCTGCGCACCGTCGAACCCCAACAGGAAGAGGCAATCGTTGTGGCCCTGGAGAGCATCTCGCAATGAATCTGCTGAAGGGGCGCACTGATCCCATCTGAATGGCGACGGTTTACACCATCGGGCACTCCACGCGCACGCTCAACGAACTCGTGGCGGCCCTAAAGGCGCACAACATTCGAACACTCGTGGACATCCGCTCCTTTCCCATGTCGCGCCGGATGCCGCACTTCAATCGCGAATCGCTCGAATTGGAGTTGCCGAAGCAGGGCATTGCCTACGTCTGGATGAAAGAACTTGGCGGACGGCGCAAGAAGATCCGCAATGACTCGCCCAACACCGGCCTGCGTAACGACTCATTCCGCAATTACGCCGATTACATGTTGACCGATGAATTCGCACAGGGGGTGGAGCGGTTGGTGGAGATCACCGCCGGAGGCAATACCGCCATCATGTGCGCCGAGCGAATGTACTTCCAGTGCCATCGCATGCTGGTGAGCGACTATCTCACGGCGCATGGCCACACCGTCCTGCACATTGATGACGATAAGCGTCCGTTGCGCGAGCACAAGCTGATGGCCGAAGCGCGGCTGGTGGATGGGCAGTTGCTGTACAACGCGCAGGAGTTGTTTTAGCGGTCGGCACTCAGTGCGCTGCTGAACCAACGCGAAAGCAGGTCCCTCCGCTCGCCCGCCGCGGCGGGCTCGGTCGGGATGACAATTGTGAAGGGCTGAATGAACTGTCAAGTCCCGGCTGCTAAGTGCTAAGCGCCAAGTGCTAAATGCCAACTGCCAACTGCCAACTGCCAACTGCCGAATAGCGAATCTCTCCTTTCCTGCGCTACCATCAAGTACCGATGAAACAGGCCGTCTTCCGGGAACGCAACAAGCGGTACTATCGCGTTCTGCACGCCCCCATCTGGATTTGGGTCTTCTGGGTCCTGCCCGGATATCCGCTCACCTACGACCTCTACGCTCACGGGCCGGACCGCCGCCATTGGATTTGGCTGGCCATCGTAGTTGCGGGTGTGGCGTGGCGCGGCTTCAATGGGCGCATTCCCGGTTGTGAGCCGGCGCCGTACATCACGCACTATGGCGTGCATCAGCCTAACTTGCCGTATCGCGTGGTGTGCTACACGGCGGCGTGGATCGACATCAGCGTGCCTTACACGCTGAACCTCGTCGGGTTGATCGTGGCTTCTATCAATGGCCGCTGGCTGCTGCACGATCTTTACCGCTACGGCTACTATCCATTGGCGCTGGCCGTAATTCTGGCGACGGCCTTGGACTGGACGCCGCGCGCCAAACGCGACACCGTGGGCGAGGGCGCCGAGCGGGCCTGGTTCTACGTGGCCATCTGGACGGTGGTGCCGACCCAGGTCATCAATTGGGGCGCGTGGCGCTTCGGCAAGTTCATGGACCTGGCGCCGCTTCCGCTGGCCCGCCTTCGGTTGGCGATCTGTTTACTCTCGACAGCTCTTTTCTTGGCCCTGGGATATGCCGCGAAGCTTCCGCGCACTCAGCGGCACTACGAAGGCGTGGCTGCGGCGGGAGTGTGAGAACCAGGTCGCGGCTTGTCTAGTGCTGGCTCGGTCCGGAACCTGCCGGCGGAGTATTCACACCTGGTAGCGGAGCCGGAGTAAGCCCCATGAACGTCGTCCCCAGGAACTTCCCCTGAGCGTCAAAATTCCAGGTGAACAGTGCCGTTCCGGCATGGGCGCAGGCGTGGCAGCCATTAATCAGGGGATAGCCCAGGATGAACTGCAATCCGTTGTTAGGGCCTGTTTGCGTGTTGGGCCAAGTGGTTCCGTCGCGGTCGCCGGGCCAGACGCCGACTTTAGGGAACTGGTTTTGCAGGTCCTGGAATTGAAAGCTCTGCTCCATTCCCTTCTGGTCGAGCAGCTTAAGATCTTCGGCATTCACGATCGCGGGTGAGCCGTTCACCAGCAGCAGGCCGTTATTGGTGTTCGCACGCAAGGGATAAACGATCCAAGCGACATCCACCGGGCCGACGGGATGGAATCCGCTCAGAATTCCTACGTCACCCTCGCTCTTCTGGTAGAGCATCTTGGTAAATGCCACTGCGGCGGCAGGCGCTCCCGCCTTCGCCATCTGGGCGATAAAGCACTCAGCAAAGCTGGGTGGTTGAGCAGCATTGTCGCAGGCTTTGTGGGCGTTGCTGAGGAACGTGGACGGCAGTTGCCAGACCGCCGAGGCGCCGATCTTGTTCTCCGCGATCCCAGCTTGTCCGGTGGGAGTCTTACTTGCCTGGTTTTGCGCGATCGCCGAACTCAGCAAAGCGGCAATTACGGCCAATTGCAGTGCTCTCCGCATGGGGCGGCCTCCAACAGCAGGTGGTAAGTCTAAATGAGCAATGTACCTGAGAGGAGAATTCGAGTCGAGACATCTTCTGCGGCGACAAGAGCGGACCGCAAAAAAAAGGCGGCCACTTGGCCGCTCTCTGTACAGTCTCAGCCGGGTTCCCACTCATTCCTGGTTTTGGAATGAGGGGGAACTGATTACTTCGACACACGAGCTTTGGATTGCATCAACTCTTCTATCCCACACATTCGAAAGTCGCGAATGTGTGGGGCATCCGGCCAAGGACGCTCTACTTTCTGGCGCCGAAAACCGACGTCGAACCCTTTGGGAATAAAGCCCGGAAAATCCGGCTTGCGGGTAGCACGAAGTTATTGTTAAGTGGTGCTTGGCCGCCCCATAATTCGCAGAGACTGGATGATTGTATGGAGGTGGCTCTATGGAATCATTTACCGAGTTACTGCCACGTTTTAAGCAAGTCTGATTTTTTTCAGTCACTTATCGAGATGACGGGAGTGGCCTATTGACCTGCTCCCCTAAATCCG
>PLBW01000215.1:31283-45082 GCA_003135475.1 Acidobacteriaceae bacterium | reverse complement strand
CAGCGTCGGCCCAGAAAATCGGCATCGCCATCGCCATCGACACCAATCCCTCCCGCGAAGGACACCGGCAAAGAATGACCACTGCGCGCAAGTTGGTGATCGCCATCGACGGGCCGGCCGGCTCAGGCAAGAGCACCATTGCCGCGCGCCTGGCGAAGAAGCTTGGTTACGTGAACTTGGAGAGCGGCGCGATGTATCGTGCCCTGGCGCTGAAGGCGATGGAGCGGCAGGTTTCGCTGGACGATGGCGAAGCCCTCCGGCAGTTGGCGGCGAATACGGTGATCGACCTCGAACCTCGCAGTGAAGGCAACCGCGTCCGGCTGGACGGTCGCGATGTTTCGCAGCGGATACGCGACGCCGATGTCACCGCCGCGGCGTCGCGCGTCTCCATCCACCCGCAGGTGCGTGAGGTGATGGTGAAGCGCCAACGCGCCTTGGGACTGGGCGGCGGCGTGGTGATGGAAGGCCGCGACATTGGCACTGCGGTGTTTCCTGACGCGGACGTCAAGATCTTTCTCGATGCCGAGGAAAGCGTTCGCGCTGAACGGCGGGTAGTGCAGGCCGGACTGCGCTCCGCCGAAGACACGCAACGCGTGATGGCGGAGCTGGCGGCGCGCGATCAGCGCGACCGCACCCGTTCGGCATCGCCTCTGGTCGCCGCGCCGGACGCGGTGCACGTCGATACCACGCACAAGAGTATTGATGATGTGGTCGCTGAGGTGGAGGGGGTCGTAGGAAAAGTGGTTAGTGGTTAGTGGTTAGTCTAAGAAACTCTAGCTATCCACTAGCCACTTGCTTCATCCCTTGGTTATCCGGATGTCCCCGGTGTCGGTGTTGATTTGCAGCTTGCTCGCGCCATTGCCGACGGCGCCCGATGCCCGGGTCGAACCATTGCTGTGGTCGATCTTCAGGGCTTCGAACTCGGAGGTGATGTCGCCCTTGCTGGTGGCGGCCTGCACCTGGAATCCCGCCTTGGGCGGCAGCACCAGCGAGATGGCACCGTGTTTGCTGGAAATGCTGATTCGACCCAGCGGCAGTTTGTCGGCCGCGCGCACTTCGATATCGCCATTCGTGTCCTCAAGCTGCAAGTCCCCGGACACGTTCTCGATGTGGACGTCCTTGGACCGGATGAATATGAGACGGCTAGGGCCGCTTAGATCGTTGCCCCGCACTTCGTCGCCGGCGATTTCCAGATCGCCGGGCACCGCAGCGATCTGCATGTCCGACCGCGACGACTTGAAGGTCACAGTCTTGGCGATCTTGCTGAGGCGGATATCGTCGAAGAAGTCGCCGTTAAGATGGACCGCGCCGGCCACTTCATCGATGGTGGCATTGTCGATACGGCCTTCCACCTCAAGATCGCCTGCAATCTTGGAGGCGCGCACCGAACCGCTCTGCAAGCTGATGTTCACGGCGCCGCTGACATCGTTCAGGGTAACGTCGCCATGTTGCAACGCCACCTTGACATCGGCCTTGCGGTTATTGGCGGTCACGTCGCCGCGTTTGCTGGCAATGTCGAGGGTCGCGTCGCGGGGCACGAAGATCTCCATATCGGCCTCTACTCCGTGTTCGCCGGCGCCGTTGGTGTTAGCGTTCAGCACCACCGAATTCCCCGTCACCGTGACCTGGGGCTTGGTGCCGTCGTTGTACTTATTGGCGTCGTTCTGGCTCTGCGCATACACCTTCTTATGCACCACCACGCGCAGAGTGTTGTCGTCGGCGGGCGCAATGCTCAGGCTGCCGTGATCGCAGACCACGCGCAAATTGCCATGCGCCGGAAACGTCTGCTGCAGGGTGTCGTCGAAGGTGAATGCGGTGCCGAAGATGCCGCCAAGGTCGTCGTCCATCTGGATGTGATCGCGCACCCCACCCCAGTCAATGTCCGAACTGTAATGCGCAGACAGGCCGACGGCGACGATCAGGATTAGAAGCAAGATCGTGCCTGCTCCCAGGCCGCCGCTGCGGTAACCCTGGCGCTGGCTCATGGAGTACTCGATCAACCGGATCACTCCAAACAGAATAAGCAGCAACGGCCACCAGTGGCCGAAGAAGTGCCAGAAGGGAAACCGGAATCCGAAATTCCGCAGCAGAAATACCAGGCCGATGACGATCAGCACCAGCGGTCCCGTGATCGAGCGCCGATAGCGATACGGCGGCGGTACCGAATACTGATACTGCGGCGGAGGCGGTGGTGGCGGATAGGTATTCTGGCTAGCCATTGTGCACCTCCGGATCGTTGGGATTGTTCCAATTCGTATCCGCCGTGACTGGGCTGGCCGGAGGAGCCGGCGGCGGCGTTACCACCGGCGGTTGCGGCGGATACGGAGGCACCGGTTGTCCCGGCCTGCCAGGTTGCATCATCCCCGGGTAATCACGAGGCACATGACCTTCGGCCGAAGCGTTGTGTTGCAGGAACATGATCAGACCGATCACGATCAACAGCGCCGGCCAGGTGCTGCCAAAGTCCATCCAACGCGAGTGTCCTAACTGGTCAAGCAGAAACAGCACTCCGACGGTGATCAGCACAACCGGCCCCATGAAGCCATGAGCACGGCAACGGGCGCACGAACAATAAGGGTTATAGCGGAATCTCATGATGCCCTCCTCACCAGCCCATCCCGCGGCGCCGCATCAGCACCCGAATGCCGATGGCGATCAGGACGAGCGGCCAAAACCGCCATATACGGTCGAAGTTCACCACGTCCATCTCATTCAGCAAAAACAGCACACCCAGACCGATCAGGACGAAGGCGCCGATCGGCACTCGCGACGGCGGGCAGCATTCGGCGTCTGCAGGCTGCCCCTCCGGGGCTGCTGTCGAAGTGGTTCCCGTCACCGGCACTACGCCGGCAGCGACACCTGGAGCCGGAGTCGGCGCCGGGCCCCCTGCCGCGAACAGGCGGTTAAGGCCGAGCGGATCGGGCGCCGGCAAACCCATCTCGCGGGCACGGGCTGTCTGATACGCCTCAATCGGCATATAGATTACAAACGCAGCGATGCCCAAACCGAAGATGCCATTCACGTGCGCAGCCATCCAGATCAGGGTGGCGAAGATCAGCACGTGTACGAAGCCCTTGGCATATTCGCCGTTGTACATAGCGCCGACCCCGGGAATGAATCCCAGGAGCGCGGCCAGGCGGGGACTTCCAGCCCCGGCTACCGGTTGAGCACCCGGCGGCACGGCGGTAGTACCGGGTGGCGGCATGGCGCCGCTCAGGTGCGAGGCCAAACATTCCTCGCAATAGATAACGCCACGGATGTCTCGCACGCAGCTGCTGCACAGTGGTTTCCCACACGTACGGCAGAATGCGACTGCGGGAACGTCGGCATGATTGGCGCAGTTCATGCGGTTCTCCTGTTCAGCCGGGCCTGATTCGTTAAATTCTTCATTCCTTGTTCATTCCCAGCCGGAGACGCGGCCAGCTCAGGCTGGTTTGCGTCGCGGCCGTAGTTCTGATTAGTGCGATCCTTGTCTTGCCGGTTATCGCTCTTGGGTTGGGTTTTGGGTGTTGGTTCTTCCGGCGGCTTCTCTTTCTCTGGGGTGGCGACGCGGCGCAAGTCACGCACACGCGACTCGATCTCATACACCAGGCGAAGGTTGTCGTAGTAACGAATTACGCGCGCCTGGGTCGAGGAATAAGTCTTGGCAATGCCCTTGGAACTCAAGTCAAGCCGCCGCAGATCGCTTATATGGAGCCCGGCGATGCTGAGCAGCAGGGTGATGGAGAAGAATGCCATGCCAAACGACATGGCGAAGCGCGGGGTCGCGACCGGAGCGAAGATCGGCGCCAAGCGGCCCTTCACCTTGTCGAGCCAGCCCTCGCCACGCGGTGGAACCACGGCGTGCTCCGACGGAAGCGCCCCAATGGTCCGGGTCAGAATGTTGTGCACCAGGTGGCGCGGCGGTTCGACGTCATCCAAACCCTTGAGCCAGTGCATGCCCGCCGTGGCCTCTTCGACCATGGTGTGGCATGCCGTGCAAGACTGCTGGTGCGCCTCAAACGCGGCCAGCGTAGAGCCGTGCAGAGCGCCATCGATGGCTTCGGCCAGCAGGCCTTCGCACTCGATGCATTGCATTCCGGATTGGTTCTCGCTGGGCATCAACTCACCTGTTTGTAACTACGTTGTAACAGCCTCGCAAGTTCCGTTCGCCCCCGATTTATGCGACTTTTCACAGTGCCTTCAGGGACTTTGAGGACTAGGGCAATGTCTTTATAGTCCATATCCTGGAGATCACGCAGGATCACCGCCTCCCGCAGCTCCGGAGAGAGCTTCCGCAGGGCTTGATGGACCAACTTCTGCGCCTCCTGGCTGCGCACCCGGGCTTCGGGGCCGGCAGAGTGGTCTTCCAGCTTCTCTGCCAGGGTCAGGCCATCATCCTGATTGCCCGGGGTTGCCTCCAGAGAGTCCGTGATGCGGTCGTACTTTCCCTTGCGAAAATGGTCCACCAGCAGATTTCGAGTGACCGTCGTGACCCAGGTCATGAACGAAGCCCGCGTGGTATCGAACGTGCTGAGCGTGCGATACATTTTGATGAATACTTCCTGGGACAAGTCCGCCGCATCCTCAGCCGATCCGGAAAAGCGGTAGCAGATGTTGTAGATCCGGCGATGATACTGCTGAACGATTTCCTGCCAAGCCGCAGCGTCGCCGGTAACACAGCGACGGACGAGGGCATTGACGGCTTGGATATCGTCCAATCAGCGCTCCCAAGGGGCGTGACTCCTGGCCCGATCCCACTCACTGCTAAAGACTTATACGAAAAAGTGCGAACCGAAGTTCGATCCAATTAGGGCAAACTCCGCCCCTTCTGGCATTTGCCAGAAACCCCGGACGTGCGGATGGTTTTCGCCCTGCATTGTAGCAGGGGTGGGAAGGTTCGGCCGGTGACGACAAGAGGGACGAGGCAGGCAAACCGCACCGAAGTCTCCCGTGGTTCCAAGTTGGCACCACGAAATACTAAAGTGTCAGTTAAATGCGCCAGATTGTGCCATTGATCGCAGCCTGTAAGTGGTATACTAAGAATAGGTTGTGTGGAGTTCACCCCTGTCGCGCCACGCCGGGATGAATTGCCATCGACAACGCACGCGCCGCCCAAAGTCCTGCGCGGTTGACAGAAGCCGCCGATCGCGATAAGGGCCGACCTTGCGCAATTTGCGGTACCCAGGTACTCGACAAGCACGTAACAAATTCCGTATTTTGCGCAGTGGGATTAGGGACTTCGGACGCGCGCCATAGGTTTGCGGGGGTCTGGCCCGATGCCGCTTATTGTCATCGTCGCGCTAGTGATGGGGGCTGGAGTATTGCTTTGGCTCCTCCGATGCAAGCTTAGGAGTGATCGTGAACTGGTGCGCCTACGCCAGGAATTGGCGGCCGAATCGGCGCACTTGCGCGACGCGGAAAATCAACAGCAACTCCTGTTCTCCGCCAATCCTTATCCCATGTGGGTTTATGACTGCGCGACCTTGCGCTTTGTCTCCGTGAATGATGCGGCTGTGCGGACCTACGGGTTTTCTCCGGAGGAATTCCTGGGAATGACGATCTTGGATATCCGCCTTCCCGAGGAGAAACCGACGTTACTGGATTATGTGAACCATATCCATCTCGGGTTAAACAGCACTGGAATCCGGCGCCATCGGAAAAAGGACGGCAGCCTTCTATTCGTCGAGGTCAGAGGGTTCGCTTTCGAGCGAAATGGCGCTTCCTACGAATTGACACTGGCCAATGACGTCACCCAACGAAAGCTTATGGAGGAGGCGCTAAGGCAATCGCAGGCCTTGCTGCAGTCATTGGTGGACAGCGCACCTTTCGGTATCATCCGGAGTTTGCTCGACGAGGATCGTTTTGAATCCTTGAATCCAGCGATGCTGAAGATCCTGGGCGGCTACAGTCTCGACGAAGCCATGCGCCTGAAAATCTCAACCCAGGTCTATTCGGATCCTAAGGATCGCGGCCGGCTGATTGAGATACTTCGGCGAAATAAAACCGTTCAGGGTTATGAACTCAACTTGCTACGGCGCGATGGAAGCACGGTGCCGGTGCGAATCTCTGGTTCGCTGGCTCGCGACGCTCATGCCAATGCGGAGTGCTTCGCCGGTTACCTCGAAGACATGACGCAGCAGAGCGCGCTGGAGCAGCAGGTCCGGCAGGTGCAGAAACTGGAGGCAGTAGCCCGACTGGCAGGAGGCGTAGCGCACGATTTCAACAACATTCTGGTGGTGATCAAGCTCTCGACAGAATTGATGCTGGCTCAAATCACTCCTGATAATCCGCTTAGCAAGTCGCTGTTGCAGGTTTCCAACGCGGCCGACCGTGCCGCCGCCCTCACCCGGCAGATGCTGGCACTGGGCCGGCAGCAGATCATGCAGGTCTGCGTCATCAACGTGAATTCCGTGGTAAGCGAGACCTCGCGCATGTTGCGCCGCATCATCGGAGAAGACATTCGACTGGTGACAAAACTGTGTGACACGCTGGAGAATTCCCGCTTGGATCCCGATCAGGTGGGGCAGGTGATCCTCAACTTGGCGGTCAACGCACGCGATGCCATGCCCGAAGGCGGCATCCTCCATCTTGAAACTTCCAACGTCAACTTGGACTATACCTACACCCGAGAGCATCCGCCCGTTCAACCCGGACGCTACGTGATGTTAGCGGTTAGCGACACCGGAACCGGCATCGACAAATCGATCCTGCCTCGCATTTTCGATCCTTTCTTCACCACCAAGGAAGTGGGCAAAGGCACCGGTCTGGGGCTGTCAATCGTGTACGGGATTGTGAAACAGAGCGGCGGATACGTCTGGGTTTACAGCGAACCGGCACATGGCACAACGTTCAAAATATACTTCCCTGCGATTACGGCGGCGTTGGAAAATCCGCTGGCTCGCAGCGAGTCGTACTCGGAGCCTAGCGGGCAAACCATACTGATCGTCGAAGACGAAGCCACGATTCGCAGTAATGTTCGCGAGTGTTTGGAGCAGTTGGGCTACCGCGTCGTCGAAGCCGAGAATGGGGAGGCTGCACTGCAGGTTTGCGACCGTCTTCACGGCAAAGTCGATCTGGTTCTTTCGGATCTGGTGATGCCGGGCATGGGAGGCTATGAACTGGCGGGCGAGCTTGCCCAGCATCACCCAGCAGTGCGAGTGCTATTCATGTCAGGCTACACGGAAGACAGTGCGGCGCGGCGCGACATCCTGTTGCAGGGTAGTGCATTTCTGCAAAAGCCATTCAGCGTTGCCGACCTGTCGAATGCAGTCCACCAGGCATTGAGCGTTCGCTCAGCCACGGCTTAACCGCCTGCTGAAAAAAGCACCCTTCATTCTCCGCGGAACCGGCCGGCCCAGGAATCGTCCAAGTTGTTCCAGCGGGACTCGCGTCCCCCTGAACACTGGTATGTGCAGTAGCTCACATTAACGGCGGTACAAAACGGGTAGGATAGATCGGACCACTTCTCACGGATGGATCGGCTGGTGATTCGTCCGGCCATGTGGGCGGCAGTGAATCCGCGTATTTATCTTGGGGGAAATCAATATGGCCGAACCAAGTTACGAAGAACTGAAAGCCCGAGTCCAGGAATTGGAAAAGACTCAGGCACGCAAGCGGGGCGCCTTGGATTTTAAGGTCAGCGAAAAGGGCGGGATGAGCGTCTATGGCCTGGGACGATTCCCGGTCACCCTCTATTACGAGCAATGGGTCCGGTTACTCGACCAGACCGACCAGATTCGCGAGTTTCTGGAGGCCAACAAGGCTGGCATGAAATTGAAGCACACGGAGTGATGGCTGTAAGACATTGGGATAGCTCCGGTCCGCAAGGCCCGCCGCGGCTATGATCGCGCCGCGTGTATAATTTTCAGGTGCGCGCCCGTAGCTCAGCTGGATAGAGCGATTGCCTCCGGAGCAATAGGTCGGGAGTTCGAATCTCTCCGGGCGCGCCAGAGATTCTCTCCTGATCGGAAGTCCAGGGTTTGTTCCGGTGCGCCAAGTCCGAATGTTCTTCATGTACATTCTCCGCAGCGATAAGACCGGTCGTCTATATACCGGCCACACTTCTGACTTAAGCCGTCGTTTAGCGGAGCACAATTCCGGCATGACGACCTCGACTAGCCATGGTGCCCCGTGGCAACTTCTATATTTCGAAACCTTCTCGTTTCGTTCCCAAGCAATGGAGCGCGAGCGCCACCTCAAAACGGGTAAGGGGCGCGATGAAATCAAGGCCATGCTTGCCCATGGGGCCCGCAACAACAGCCCACCGCATCCCTAGTCTTTCCTAGCGCGCTCGTAGCTCAGCTGGATAGAGGTCGCCGCGGCGACCCTCCGGAGCAATAGGTCGGGAGTTCGAATCTCTCCGGGCGCGCCAGAGCTTTTCCCCCATCCGCAAGTTGCAGATTATTCAAGCGCCCGGCAATCTCCTTAGTTTTCTGACTGTTCCTAATTTGTGCCCACCCACTAGATCGTGCGGCGGCGGCGCCATCTGAGCGGTGCTCCGCGCCGGCGCCTATCGAACGGCCGCAAGGGTGTTGAGCTCTTCCTGTAACTTGCGTAAGCGCTCAAGCTCGTTCTGCACGGCATTGGTGCCCGCGGCCACAAGCTCTCTGGCTTTTGAAAGCGCTTGTTCGGCTGATGCGCTCACCTCGCGCAGCAGCCTGCGAACGTCGGATTCAAGACGTAAGCGGCTCTCCACCACTCGCTGTTCCACATCTCCCTGAACGCGCGAGGCGTTGGTGTCCAGGAGCTTCTCGAGAAAGTTCGCCGCGTCCTTTTGCATCCAGCGATGGATGTGAAGCGCTCCCATTACGCAATCGATCGAGTACAACAACGGGGACGCAAACTGTGCGATGGTGATCATATCGTGGAAGAAGAACCGCGAGCGAGTTCGGAAGCCATGTTCGGCGTCCAACGATTTTGGCAAGTGTGAAAAGTCGGCCGCCTGCTCCTCCGAGATTCGTTGCAGCAGCCCGTTTACCAGGTTCACGCAGCGCTGCGTGACCGCGCCGTAAAGCTCCTCCGCTTGCGTCTCCTCGGTGTCCAGCCAGGGCATGACATGACGGCGAGCGACAGTCTGGGCGATGGCCATGAGCTCGCGCCGCCTACTCGGACCAAACGTGGTTGCAACCGCGCTGGTCTCGCGCTCAAACTCTTCGCGGGCGATTGTCAAAACCTGCTTCAGGAATTCCTTGCGGCGACCAAGCAGCGTCATCGCCAGTCTCATCTGCTCGGCAGAAAACAGGACCCCAAGGTCCCGCAGCGATTGCTCGGCCTGGCTTATGGTTTGCCGGAGATTCGCAATCCTCTGTTCCGAGCTAGTGATCGGTTCTTTCAGCGCTCGAACGCGTTCATCGATCGAGCGTTGCAGTGAAGCCGAGAATCGGCGCATGCCCCGCTCCGCCGCCGAACGAGTCATTGCCTGCCCTGACTTGCTGGCCAAGAGTTTGAGATTTTCGATCAGGCGGTTCCAGTCATCGGCATCGCTGGAGTTGTTAAGCCGGTTCAGCGCGCTGATTTCATAAATCTGCCCAACCGGCCTCTTCAGACGGTCCTCCAGAACTTTGCTGGCGAACTCCGACGCTTGTTGGCGTTCCGTAGCCGAGACGCGATCGATCTTGTTCAGCACGATCAGAATCTCGTCAACGTTGGCGGCGACCGCCTCGATCAGCGCCACTTCCTCCCCGGAAATGGGCGGGTCGGCGCCGACGACCAGAATGGCGGCATCAATTTGCGGTATGAAATCCTTGGTGGTTTCCGTGTTCCCGGAGAAGACCGACCCAATTCCCGGCGTATCAACCAGGCACATTCCACTGGCCAGGAGCGGCGAAGGCAGAAAGACCTCGACCCCGGCGACTTGCTTGGAGTTTTCCGGATTCAATTCTTCTGAAACATACTGCGGCAGGTCTTCCGGCCGAATCGTCCGCCAGCGTGTGTCGATCAGAACGCGCGCCGTTCGCGCCTCTCCGTAACGCAGCACCGTGGGCACGGTGGTCACGGGCACAACCCCGGTCGGAAGTGTCGGTTCTCCCACGAAGGCATCGAGCAGGGTGGACTTCCCACGTTTGAACTGGCCAACGCAGGCGACGAAGAAGCGCCCCTCATTGATTCGTGCGGCCAGCTGCCGCACGTCGGCGCCAAGCGAACCTTCGCCCAGCTGCTCGGCCATTGCAGCCAGTCGATCCAGCGCTTGCGCGTGAGGAGGCCGGCCAACGGGAGCTTGGTTGGGAATCGGTATGTCTTCTAGGTTGTGCATCGTTGGTTCGCTCAACCAGGGTTTGCTGAACCAGCTTCCATCGCCACGCGGATTATTGACTCACCATCGCGATTCTGTAATCAATGTAAAGAGGCGTGATCTTGATCTGGTTCTGGTGAGAATACTGGGGAGCTTTGGCCATGCGAATCATCTGAAGCATGGCCCCGGGATTCCCCTCGCTGTATTCGACCACCCTATTCAGAAACTGCTCGATATTCTCCGCCGTTAATCCTTCTCTCTCGGCACAGCCTGCTGCAAAACGGCGTGCAATTTCCGCATCGAAGTTCCGGAGCGCGAACCTCTCAGCTCGATCGGGAAATAGCGGTAGCACGAACCCCACATCCTCCATGTGGGCGGAACGCGATACCGCGACCACCGGGACCGACCAGTTCAACATGAGCTCCCGAATTGAAGCCGCCAGCGCCTGCGAGGGCCGCACCAGATGGTCCACGATCACCAGATACTTGGAGTTGTGCAGGGCATCGCGTACAAGTCCTTTTACGGAGGTGGCGGTTTTCGCCTGCAGCGACTCCGTTCCCCGCGGGCACGACTTGCTGAGCACGGGATGCTCCAGTACCAGCAGCGACTCCGCTAAGTTCCGATACAGCGCCTGGGGAGTCGAATTTTGCGGACTGTACAAGACGTCAGCGAATTCCGGGAACACCCGCCGCAACAGCAAGGTCTTTCCAACGCCCGCAGGGCCGTGCAAGAGGAACGAACGCCGGTCCGCAAAGCGCGTACGCAATTGCCCGACCTCCTCTTCACGTCCGAAAATTGTGAGACCGGCAAGCATCATCCCTCGTCACTTTTTATTCCGAAGCCGGCGGGTGCCTTCAGCCTCGGCATCGCTGCTATCCTGCCGGTTGCCTGGGTTCGACTGGAGTACATATCCATGCAGCTCTTTGACCGTGGTTTGTAGCTCCGCAATTACGCCATGAAGGTCGCTAGCGCCCTGCTCCGACACCAGGCCGTAACCTCGCATATAATGCGGATCGAGTTCCGCGATGGCAATCTCGATGAAAGTGAGATCGACGTGGATGGCATGGACCGCCGAGATCCGGGGCTCTTCCGGAGCGAGCGACTGCCTCGCCAAGACTTGCAGAAGTTGTTCCCGAAGCCGGGCGATGTAGTCCTCGATGGTTTTCCTCTGCTGGGGAATAATGTCGCCAACATAGCCTGGAAAGACACTCTTGGAGGCTGCGGCATTCAGGGTGTCTTCGATATTCCCCAGCAGCTTGTCGATGTGCTTACAGGTGACCAACAAGCGCTGCCGCTGGCTCGGATTCAACGTGATATGGTGTTCGTGCAATTCTGGCTCTTCCACCGATGGGATCGCAGGCGCCATTCTCAATATGCCGGTGCCTGGCGCTCCTAAGTTCTGGTTGGAAAACTCGCCGGGGACATGACTCCGCGACAAGTCTTCCTCGTCAGGAGTCATCATCTGTCCGGTAAAAGGAGGACAGCGGTTTGGGGTGAACTCCTTCACCCTTGGCTAAGAATCCATTGATAACTCCCAGGGATGGCGAAGTCAAGCTGGTTCGGTCACTTGTCCGGAGTTCTGTTTTTCTTCACGAACTTCTGGTACAAACCCGCGGCGAAGAAGTACAGACATGCTCTCCAGGCAATCTTCCCAATAGCTTGATAACAAACCAAATCCATTTCTTGACATTACATATTGCAATATTATAATTGCTAATTGTAATATGAAGCTTGGCGAGAAACTTCGGTACCTGCGCTTGGTGGAGGCTACCCTGCGCGGGCTGGACCGCGAAATGACGCAGCAGGACCTGGCCATCGCGCTTAAGAAAGAACTGGGCAGCGGGTTGAGCCAGTCCTATCTCTCGCAGATCGAAAGTGGAGCGCGGCCGCACCTGACCAACGCCTCCCGCATGCTGCTGGCGCGCTTCTTCAAAGTGCATCCCGGATACCTGGTCGACGATCCCGAGGGCTATCACACCGAGCTGACCAGTGACCTGCGCGCCCGGGAAGACCGGCTCGATCTTTGGCTGATCAATGGCGCCGAACAGTTCTCGACCGATCCCGAGTTGAGCCAGGCGCTGCTCGAAGTGGCCAAGTATAAGGACTCGCGCAAATGCCTGGTACTGCTGGGGGCGATTCTGGAGGCGCCGGAGCTGGTGGAGCGCTTGACGGAAGTTCTGAAGCCGAATCTGAGCGAGTCCGCGCATCGCGGCGCAAGGAAGAGAAGATTGGCGGGAGGGAAGCTATGACTTGGGCGATGTTTTATCTGGTGTGCTTTCTGGTGGGAGTGACGCTCAGCGTGCTGTCGTTCCTCGGCGGAAGCTTTCACCTGCCCCACCTCCACGTCCATCTTCACCTGCCGCATGGCAGCGCGCACGCCGGCGTTGGCGGCGATATGCCGTTCCTGAACTTCGGCACGATTACGGCATTCCTGGCGTGGTTTGGGGGAGCAGGGTACCTGCTGACGCGCTACTCATCGCTGGTAGTCGCGGGAGTGCTGACGCTGGCCATCGTTGCCGGACTGGTGGGCGCGCTGATCATCTTCTGGTTTGTAGCCAAGCTGCTGCTCAAGCACGATCGTGAACTCGATCCGGCCGACTACGAGCGCGTGGGAGTAGTGGCACGCATCAGCAGCCCAATTCGTGAGGGCGGTACCGGGGAGATCATTTTTTCGCAAGAGGGTACGCGGCACACCTGCGGTGCGCGTAACGACAACCAAGATGCCCTGCCGCGCGGAACCGAGGTGATCGTCACCCGCTATGAACACGGCATCGCCTATGTACGGCGTTGGGAAGAATTGGCAGAAGAAGAAGTGACGAGCAACTAGCAACCAGCAAGGACAGAAAAATGAAGCGGAGTGAAGCAATACAACTATCTGGAAGCGTCGAAAAGGAAAAGGCGCTAATTGCTAAGTGCTAATTGCTAATTGCTAATTGCTTCAAGGAGGCGGTATGGGTTTTCACGTTCCAACAGAAGCGTTAATTGTCGCCTGGACCGCGGTCGCGGCGGTAGTGCTGATCATCGCAGTATTTGCCAGGCTGTACCGCAAAGCCGGGCCCAACGAGGTCCTGGTGGTGTATGGCTTTCGCGGCACTCGAGTCGTGAAGGGACACGGTACGGTCATCTTCCCCATGGTTGAGACCTACCGCGAGCTCTCGCTGGAGTTGATGTCGTTCGACGTGGCGCCGCAGCAGGACCTCTACACCAAGCAGGGCGTTGCCGTCACGGTGGAAGCCGTGGCCCAGATAAAAGTGAAGTCCGATCCGGAGTCGGTTTTGACCGCGTCGGAGCAGTTCCTAACCAAGCCGCCGCAAGACCGGGAAGCCCTGATCCGGCTGGTGATGGAAGGGCACCTGCGCGGCATCATCGGACAGCTCACGGTGGAAGAGATTGTGAAGCAGCCCGAAATGGTCGCCGACCGGATGCGTTCCACCTGCGCCGACGACATGAACAAAATGGGGCTGGAGGTGATTTCGTTCACCATCAAAGAGGTGCGCGACAAGAATGAGTACATCGCCAACATGGGGCGGCCGGATGTGGCCCGCATCAAGCGCGATGCCGACGTGGCCACCGCCGAAGCGGAACG
>PLBW01000215.1:0-31207 GCA_003135475.1 Acidobacteriaceae bacterium | reverse complement strand
AAGCGCCAGCAGGCCCAGGCCGACAAGGCGTACGAGATCCAGACCAACGTTATGCAGCAGCAGGTCACCACGGAAGCGGTGAAGGTGCAACAAGTCGAGAAGGAACAACAGGTGAAGGTGCAAGAGGCCGAAATTCTGCGCCGCGAGAAGGAATTGATCGCCACCGTGTTAAAGGGCGCCGAAATCGAGCGCCAGCGGATCGAGACCTTGGCCGAAGCCGAACGGCAGCGCCTGACGGTGGAAGCCGAAGGCCATGCCAGCGCGATTCGCGCCCAGGGCGAGGCGGAAGCCGAAATCATCTTCAAGAAGGGTGACGCGGAAGCCCGGGCAATGAACGTGAAAGCCGCCGCCTACCAGGAGTACAACCAGGCCGCGGTCTACGACAAACTCATCACCGGCTTGCCAGAAGTCGTAAAGGCCCTGGCCAGCCCGTTGGCCAATGTCGATCACATTACGATTGTTTCCACCGGCGACGGCAACTCGGCGGGGATGCACAAGATTACCGGCGACCTCACGCAGATGGCAGCGCAAGTACCGGCGCTGTTCGAGGCGCTCTCCGGAATGAAGATGTCGGACCTGCTAGGGAAGATCAGGACCATTGGGGACAAATCGCCTGAGCTGCCGCCAAGCGAAGGCGGAGGCGATGGCAAGTCCAAGGGGGCAGGGAAGTGAAGTGGTAGTGCTGGCTTCGAGCCGCGCAGCGGCGACATTTGTTTTAGCCGCAGGCGTAAGCCCGCGGTCAAGTGGGAAAACGAGCGAGCCGCGGAGCGGCGGCACTGGTTGCGGCACTTTTCCGCAGCCTGCTTTGGCTTTCTTGAAAACTATCGTGCGCGCTGAACGCACATCATGACATTCAGCAAGGAGCTGTTATGGCATTACTCGATCGCGTAGCAACGCTAGTGCGGGCCAACCTGAACGATCTCGTCGATCGCGCGGAGAACCCCGAAAAAATGTTGAAGCAGGTCATCCTCGACATCGAAAACCAATTCGTACAGGTGAAGACGCAGGCGGCCATCGCGCTCGCCGACCTTCATCTATTGCAGAAAAGGAAGAAAGAAAACGCCGAAAAGCACGCGGAATGGATGCGCAAGGCTGAGCTGGCCGTGGAAAAGAAGGATGACGAACTGGCCCGCGCGGCTTTGGAGCGAGCCATGAGCTTTCAACAACTCACGGAAAGTTTCGAGGAGCAGATTGTGGACCAGGAAGCGCAGGTCGAATTGCTGAAGTCGGCGCTGAAGAAGCTGGAAGTCAAGCTTGCAGAGGCGCGCGGCAAGGCGGAACTGCTGATCGCGCAGCATCGCCGCTCGCGTGCGCTGAATCGGGCGGCCGATGCCCGGCAGACTCCTGGCGGGGAAAACCGCACCTTCGAGCGTATGCGCTCCAAGATCGCCGGGGAAGAAGCTCTGGGCAAAGCCAAGAGTGAACTGTTGGGCGATGACATTGATGGACGGTTCCACACGCTGGAGCGCGAGCAGAAAATCGATGCGCTCTTGCAAGAGATCAAGGCAAGAAAACGCCTGAGCGCCTAGCCTCGGAATAGCGGCGGCGAGTGTCTCATCAGGGCCCCTCCGCGCTCTTCCGGGTCACGCGGAAAACCTGCTACCATGAGTGTCTCGGTGAGGTGGCCATGCCCCAATATGTGATTGAACGGGAAATCCCGGGCGCGGGTAAGTTATCGGATGCGGAGCTGCAGGAAGTTGCCAGGAAATCGGTGGGCGTACTGAAGGAGATGGGACCGGGGATCAAGTGGCTCCACAGCTACGTCACCGGCGATAAAGTCTATTGCGTGTACCTGGCGCCGGACGAGGAAACCATTCGCGAACACGCCCGCCGGGGAGGTTTTCCGGCGAATCGCATCTCGGCAGTGCGGCGCATGATCGATCCCAGCACCTCAGGTTGAATCAAGCAGAGTTTCGTGCCGGGAGACTTGGCTCCGCGTCGCAGTTAAGCGCTTCCTCGACGGCCTGCTCGACCGGCATCGCCCAGCCTTCCATCCACGCCGTCAGGCCCGCAGCATTGCCGAGCGTGCGGCGCGCAAATTCCAAGGCCTTCTCAAGCATGGGTTGCTCGGCGGGCGTGAGCGGCGCGCCCAATCGTTGGCGAAGCGCGGCGGCGGCTCCCGCCAAATGCAGCGAGTGCTCGGCCTTCGATCGCGCCGCGGCGCTGGCGGCCAGACACTCCAGCACCCTCGCGATGCCGCGCTGGTGACCCAGTTCCTGGAACATCTTCAGGCTTTCGCCGTACAGGCAGCGCGCCTCCGTGTAGTCGCCTTGATCGCAGCTGAGACCGGCTAAATCGGAGAGGACGCTGGCAATTCCCCAGCCATCCCGCAGTTGTCTAAACGCCGCCAGACTCTGTTCGTAAAACGAGCGTGCGGCAACCAAGGCGACGGTTTCCCTGGCGACATCGCCCTGGTAGTTCAGCGTCCAGGCGACACCAGCGCCATCTCCTACCTGGCGGAACAGCGTGAGACACTCGTGATAAAGCGAGGAAGCGCGCACATATTCGCCCCGCAACCTAATCAGATTTGCCAGATTGCTGAGGGCGCGAGCGATGTCGGCGGGATCGCCGAGGTCCCTCCAGATCGCCACACATCGCTCGAAGAGAGAGCACGCCGTGGCAAGGTCGCCCCGATCGCGGGCGTTGACGGCTAACGCGTTGAGCGCGACCGCCACCCCGCGGTGGTCGTGCAGCTCAAGACAGGTCTCCTGACTATCTTCGAACAATTGCTGCGCCGAGGTGTAATCGCCCTGCTCACCCGCCAGGACCGCGGCCGCGAACAGCAGTCGCGCGCGAAGCTTCGGACGCGCGGCGGCTCCTTCCAACGCCAGCAGCTTGGCGATGCGGTTACGGCCCTCGGTAAGATGTTCCCGCGTTTCCCAGAAATGAAACAGGGCGACGCCGAGGCGGAGGCCCCAGTCGGCGTCTCCGGTTTTGATGAGGTATTCGAGGGCGGTGCGGAAGTTGTCGTGCTCGACCTCAAAACGATCGAGCCATTCGGGGTGAGTGGCCGCGTCCTCGGCGCCTTCTTCGGCCAGCACCAGGTAATACGCGGCGTGGGCCCGGCGAGTCGCAGATTCATCGGCGCTCGCGGTGAGGCGTTCGACAGCATACTCCCGGACGGTGGAGAGCATGACGAAGCGCGTTTCTCCCTCGACCTGTTCCACCTGCTGCGCCAAGCTCTTGTCCACCATGGAAGTCATGCCGTCGAGTACGTCGAGGCCCAGGTCGCCCTTGGTGTCGCACACGGCTTCCACCGCTTCCAGCGTGCAACCGCCGATAAACACGGAAAGCCTGCGGAACAGAGTTTGCTCGGCAGCGTTGAGGAGGCCGTAACTCCAGTCCACGGTGCCGCGAAGAGTCTGCTGCCGTGTGGGCAGGTCGCGGGCGCCGCCGGTCAGCAGGTTGAGGCACCTTTCGAGGCGCGCCAGCATAGCGGACGGTGAGAGCAGCTTGATGCGCGCCGCCGCAAGTTCGATGGCGAGAGGCAGGCCATCAAGGCGAGCGCAGATGGCAACCACCGCAGGTGCGTTTTCCTTGGTCAGCGCGAAATCGTGCTTCACCGCCCGCGCCCGTTCCACAAAAAGCGCTATCGCTGCAAGCCGCGAAAGCGCATCCAGCGGCGGAATGGATTTGGGATCGGGGAGCGCAAGGGGGGGCACCGGAAATTCGTGTTCGCCGTAAACGTGCAGCGGCGCCTGGCTGGTGACGACCACCTTGAGCTTAGGGCCGACAGAGAGCAGATTGGCTATGACCGGAGCGGCGGAGACGAGGTGTTCAAAATTGTCGAGCAGGAGAAGCATCGGCTGGTCCAGCCCGCCCAGGTAATCTTTCATGCTTTCCTGCGCCGACTGACTGCCGGTCTCTGGCACCCCCACCGCTTGGGCGATCGTGGAAGCTATCAACCCAGGTTCTCCAACCACCGACAGCGAAACGAAGCAGACACCCGCGGGAAATTGTTCGTCGATTTCGCCCGCCACCTGCAAAGCAAGTCGCGTCTTGCCGATGCCGCCAGGACCGGTGAGGGTCACGAGCCGCACATCATCGCGGCCTAAGAGCTGGCGGAGAGCAGCCGCTTCGTGTTCGCGTCCGATGAATTCGGTTCGCTGCACCGGCAGGTTGCTGGGGCGAGGCCCCGAAGGGCGGGCCGGGGCATCGGCGAGCCGGTCGCGCACGGCGGCCAGGTCGCGGGCCAAATCCCGGGTGGATGCGTACCGTTGCTTCGGGTCCTTGGCCAGACAGCGTTCCACAATCCAAATGAACGGAGCGGGCGCCTGCAGCATTCTGGAAGCAAGGCGCTCCGGCTGGTCGCGAAGGATGGCGGCCGCAGTTTCCGCAGCCGTCTTCTTCTGGAACGCAGGCAGCCCGGTGACCATCTCATAGAGCACCGACCCGAAGGAAAACTGGTCGGAACGAAAATCGACTTCCCCACCGTTGGCCTGCTCTGGCGACATGTAGCCCAGGGTGCCGATCACGGCTCCGTGCTCGGTGATCGGAGTAATGGCGCTGGAAACATCTGAACCCCGGGTGTGGTCGACCACACGCAGTTTCGCCAGACCGAAATCCAGGACCTTGGCGGTGCCGTCGCCGGAAACCATCAGGTTGTCCGGCTTCAAATCGCGATGAACAATGCCGATTTCGTGGGCCTTGGCGAGAGCGCCGGCAACCTGTGCCGCGATTGCGACTGCCTTGCGAAACGGAATCGGGCCGGAAGCGAGCATCTCACGCACCGTCTCACCACAAACCAGTTCCATGGCGATGTAGTGCGTGCCATTTACGTGCCCGAGTTCATAAATAGTGACGATGTTGGGGTGATTGAGCGCGCACGCGGAACGGGCCTCCTGCTCAAAGCGCGATAAGGCTTCCGCTTGCAAATGGCGGTCCAGCGAAACGGTCTTGATTGCGACCTCACGGCCGAGGTGGGTGTCCCGGGCGCGATAAACCACGCCCATCCCGCCGGCGCCGAGCTGCTGGAGAATCTCGTAAGCGCCGAAACGCGTGCCCGGCGACAAGCTGGACGGTACTGAAGCGGGCGTAAGCTGCGGGCTCATTGACCTCATTGGCGCAGCTGCCGGCCAGCCAAAGCTGACTGCTCGCCGTTGCGCGATCACGTTGGAATCGATCGTTAACTCGCTGCCGCGACGGCTTTGCGACAGCAACCCCTAAGTGCGCTTATCATATCGCAGATTTCCCAGGGATTCACGGATATTCCATCGTTACAGCGGCCCCTGAAAGACCAGTATCGTCAAGAACCCGGCGAGTTCCCGAATCACTCTTACAGCGCGCGGCCAGCAGACCGACGCGCCCACCTCCTGCTCGGTGAAGGATGAGGCTGCGAGCTGCCTCCAAAACCCCTCGCGCATTTCGCTTACAATGGATGGTTGCGCAAGAAAGTATTGGGCATGTGCAACGGCAGCAGGCCGGAGCGGCTCTAACCTATTGCGCGGCGCCCGGCGTTGCGTCGCTTGAGGTGAACCATGCAGAGTTGGAAGAAGGCAATCGTATTTGGCTCCATCGGCGTCGGCGCCGTGCTGGTCATCACCCGCCGCCGCCCTCTCGGAATGGCTTTCGCGGCCGCCGGTCTCGCGGTCCTGGCCTCAGAGTATCCCGAGAAATTCGAAGCGGTGTGGGAAAGCGCCCCGGAGTACCTGCAGAAGGGCTTGCAGATTTTCGCCACGCTGGAAAAAATGGGAGAAGGCTTTGCCGAGGAAGCGGAACGGCGCAGCGTCAGCGCCTGGCGCGATCTGCGCTTACACAGTTCGTGAGCGTTGCCTTAACCCTTCACTCAATTCCCAATTGCTTGCGCGCCTCGGGACTGAGCCGCTCGGGCGTCCACTGTGGATACCACACGATGTTAACCGTGGCATTGCCCACGCCCGGCATTCGCAGCAGGCGCTGCTGCACCTGATTGCTGATCTCCTGTTGAGACGGGCAGCCGGGCGCGGTCAGGGTCATTTCCACTTCGATATCCTCGCCCTGCAGGTTGGGAACTTCCGTCGGCTTCATCCGCACTTCATAGATCAGGCCGAGATCGACGATGTTCACCGGGATCTCCGGGTCGTAACACTCTTTGAGCGCTGCGATGACATCTTCCTGGGTCAGTGCCATGTAAACCTCTGGCTTTAGTCTAACGGGAATTGGCTGGGTCCGTCTTGATGCTCGCCGTCAAAATATGTAAGGCCGGGACGCTAAGATCAACCGATAGGAACGGCCTTGCGAGACAGAAATTTCGGTGCCGCTCATCCAACTTTGCGTGTAAACCCTATGTCGAAAACCAGCAAGATCATTCAGGTCGTGTTGCTCGTTGCAATCATAGCCGCGGCCATCAACTTATATCTTTACCTACGCGAGCGGCGCTCCGGCGTGCCAGAACCGAAAAAACAGGAGGTTGCGCTTGATCCCGACTACTATGTCACGCCAAAGAAGCTGCATCCGCAGGACCTGAAGGATGCCAAGGAATTGACCCGGCAGCCTGTTTGGATTCGCGAGGGCTATCGCTTTACCTACTATCCCTATGCCGGGCACACGGATTTCCAGCATCCCGCCGGAACGTTGGGTCCAATCGAGAAGCTCGATATCAAAGACGTCGTAATCGATCGCGCGCCCGACTCCGGCAGCGACAAACAGGTGATGGCCATATTTGAGAAGGACGGCAAACGTTTCGCGTTTCCCATCGGAGTCGTTGAGAACGGCGATTACAAGATCTATTCTGACGAGATCCTCTTCATTCAAGATCCGCACGAGCTGTACAAACATTGGGCCGCCGACGTGTGGAAGCTGATCGACGCCCATCAGATGCAGCCCGGGATGAATGAATTGCAGGCCTCATTCGCAATTGGAATGGGAACGCCCGAGGGATCGGGAATGTCGAATCCCCGCATTGTCGATTACCCGAACCATGGCCATCCGCTGCGCGTGACCTACACCAACGGGAGGGCCACGCAAGTTCAGCCCGGCCCGTAGCCACCGCGCCATGCAAACTTGGCCGGCTCTGCGTAGAATCTGATAGGAAATGTGTGCGCAGGAGGAAATGATGAAAGCTATCCGAGTCCACGAATTCGGCGGCCCTGAAGTGATGAAGTTGGAGGATATCCCCGATCTTCAACCAGGTCCGGGACAAGTTGTGGTGCGCATTCATGCCGCTGGGGTGAACCCAGTCGAAAGCTACGTCCGCACCGGGACCTACGCGATGAAACCCACCCTGCCGTACACGCCGGGCTCGGATGCCGGTGGCGTCGTCATGGCTGTGGGACCAGGTGTCAAGCGAGTGAAGGCCGGTGACCGCGTTTATACGACCCTCCCTAACAGCGGCACTTACGCCGAGCAGGTCCTATGCGCCGAAGCCCAGGTGCATCGCCTGCCCGAGCATGTGAGCTTCGAGCAGGGCGCTGCCATAGGCGTTCCCTACGGCACGGCGTATCGCGGATTGTTTCAGCGTGCCGAGGCGCAGCCCGCGGAGACGGTGCTGGTTCACGGCGCCAGCGGCGGTGTCGGCAGCGCAGCCGTGCAACTGGCGCGCGCCGCCGGCATGACTGTCATCGGTACTGCGGGCAGCGAGCGCGGCCTCGAACTGGTAAAGAAGGAAGGCGCGCACCACGTTCTCAACCACGCATCTGATGGCTATCTCGACGAGTTAATGAAGCTCACCGACGGCCGCGGTGTGGACGTGATCCTGGAAATGCTGGCGAACAAGAACCTGGCCAAGGACCTCACGGTGCTCGCCAAGAAAGGCCGCGTGGCGGTGATTGGAAGCCGCGGCACAATTGAGATCGATCCGCGTAATGCCATGGGCCGCGAAACCGACATCCGCGGCGTCACGCTCATGAACACTTCCGAGCAGGAATATAAGGCCATGCACGCCGCGCTGGTCGCGGGCCTGGAAAATGGAACGCTGCGTCCGGTGATCGGGCAGCGAATTCCACTCGCCGAAGCGCCGCGCGCGCATGTCGAGATCATGAAGCCGTCAGGTGCGCATGGAAAGATCGTGTTGGTGCCGTGACTGCTGCGGAATTTGGCGACAGAACTCACCGCCATGCGACAGGCACGGCAATTCCCCAGGAGGCATCGGGACAGCTCTGTCAACACAGCTTCAGACCGCTGCGTGTACTGGCGCCTGCAGCTTATCGAGCATTGCCTCCAGCACCGTGCAGCGATGACGCAGTCCATCCCTGAATTCGTGATGATGGGCTTTAGCGATCTCTCGCAATAGATGCGTCTGATGTTCTTGCAGGAGATTTATAAGCAGTTCTTCTTCTTCCGCGGTCAACCGGAGTTCCATTATGGCGACCTCCACACAATTACTTGTTCACAAGTTAATTGTAGGCTCTCGCGTCCAACTTGCAACGGCGTAGCTAAGTCCTCCGCGTTCGCCCAACTGGAGGCCGCATCCTCTTCGTGCTGTGGACGTACCTGGGGGTATCACGGCCGGTTCGCCGAGGATGCACATGCGGTCACGCTTGCACTGCGCCATTACAATCGAGGCATGCCCCGCCTGAACCTGGCTTGGCAATGCCTGGCAGCGATCGTTGTGTGCTTCGCAGCATTGCTAGCCGCAGCAGAAGACTCAGATAATTCGACGTTGCAGAAAGCGGTTGCGCGTGCCATGGCGGGCCGTCGCGGCACGGCGGTAGTCGTCGATGTCCCATCGGGACACGTCCTCGCAGCTTACCATCTCGAGGTGGCCGCTCGTCGCGTGGTGCATCCCGGCTCCAGCATCAAACCCTTCACGCTGCTGGCGCTGCTGCAAGCGGGAAGGCTCGACGCGCACACCGCGCTCATGTGCAGGCGCACAGTTTCCATTGGCGGGCACAAGCTCGACTGCACCCATCCGGCAACCCATGAGCCGCTGGTCCCGGCGAGCGCGCTGGCGTATTCCTGCAATTCGTACTTCACCAGCGTCGCCACCCGCCTAACGCCCGCACAATTGCACGACAGTTTTGTGCGCTCCGGTTTCAGCTCTCGCACTGGACTGGCGCGGGATGAAGTCGCCGGAAGCGTTGCGCTTGCCCACTCGCCGGAAGAATTGCAACTGCAAGCGATCGGCGAGTGGGGAATCAGCGTAACCCCGCTGGAGCTGCTGCACGGCTATCGCGACCTGGCTGGGCTCGCGGACAGCGATCCGAACGGCAAGCTTTCGCCGATTTTTGCAGGTCTGCAACAATCCGTTACCTATGGCATGGGACGCATGGCGCAGCCGGATGCGCCCATGAAAGTTGCGGGCAAGACTGGGACTGCGCTGGCTGACGAAGGTCCATGGACGCATGCCTGGTTTGCCGGCTATGCGCCGGCGGAGAATCCCCAGATCGCGCTGGTCGTGTTCCTGGAAAAAGGACACGGCGGCACCGATGCCGCCAGCGTCGCACGCGAGATATTCGCGGCGTTCGCGGCTGATCACGGTGCTGGGGTCGCCGCAGCCGCAAAGGGAGCGCGGAAATGAAGCGCCGGTTGGCGGCCCTCGGTCTGCTGCTCCTGCTATCTGCGGCGGGCGATGCTGAATTCGGCGATCACGCCACCGCCAAATCTCTCCGCAGCGGATTTCCGCAGACCGTGCGAGTGCGGCTCTGGTACCTGCATCCGCCGCGCGAATTGCATATTCGCGCCGATGCCGGTCGGGCCCAGATGCGAACCTGCGCAACTTGCACAACATCCACTATCACCACTGCCGCCCTGCGCGCCACGGGATCGAAAATTGCTTTCGAGGGGAACAAATCCTCCTTCACCGAGATTCACGTGACTGGCGCGTATCAAATGAACGCCGCCGGTGACCCGCCGCTGCGCGCCGATTTTCCCATCGAGATTCGCGCTAGTGACAGCCACCTGCTCATCACCGCATTCCTGCCGATGGAGGAATACATTGCGGGCGTGCTCGCCGGGGAAACAGGGAACTTCAAGTCCGAGGAGGCGTTGAAGGCCATGGCGGTTGCGGCGCGTACTTACGCGCTGCACTTTGGCAGCCGCCATGCCCTGGAAGGATTCGACTTCTGCGACACCACCCATTGCCAGGATTTGCGCATAGCCGGCATTGACGCTCATTTGCGCAGCATCGCCGAGGCGACCGCGGGCGAAGTCCTCTGGTACGACGGCGAACCGGCGGCCACCTACTATCACGCCAACTGCGGAGGCACTACCGAAGACGGGCGCTTTGTTCTCGGCAACAATGAGTCCCCCGCCCCATTTCTGGTGCAGCATTCCGATCAGTACTGCTTGCGCAATGGCAGCACCCAGTGGCGCACAGAGGTTGCCAAGCGGGAGTTGCAGCGCGCTCTCGCGGCGGATGGCATCGTTGTTCCCGGCGCCCTGCGTACCGTATCCGTTCTGCATCGCACGCCCAGCGGGCGCGTGGAGTTTCTGCGCGTTACCGGCAACAGCGCTATTACTGTGCCGGCCCTGGCTTTTCGCTCTGCCATCGGCCGGCACATTGGATGGGACCGCATGAAGAGCAACTGGTACGACGTGAGCGACGCCGGCGACCGTCTTACCTTTCATGGCCGGGGGTCCGGGCACGGGGTTGGTCTGTGCCAGGTTGGCGCCGAAGTCATGGGCGAGGAAGGTCATTCCTACCGCGAGATCCTCAGCTTCTACTATCCGGGGACGCGTTTGGGCGTCAGCGCGCAGGGCATTCCGTGGCAGCAGCTTGCCAACGAAGATGTCACGTTGCTGACCACTCGTCCCGATCGTGATCGCCCGCTGCTGACGCTGGCGACCGGGTTTGTGCATGAGTCCGAAGAAAATACTGGACTGCTCTATCGCGCCTCTCCACGGCTGAAGATTTATCCGACGGTTGCAGCTTTCCGCAACTCTACGGGCGAGCCAGGATGGGTGGCAGCTTCGACCCGGGGACGCACCATCCAGATGCAACCCTCCGACGTATTGCGCGAGGCGGGCACGCTGGAGAGCACAATTCGCCACGAACTTTTGCACATGCTGATCGACTCGTACGCGCTTCCGGGAACGCCGCTCTGGTTCCGTGAAGGGCTGGTGCTCTACCTCACCGCGCCCAACGCCTCTTCAAGACCAGGCGAAAACGTCGATGATTTGAAGGGCCTGGAGAAGTCGCTTCGGGCTCCGGCAAGTGAAGAAGAGTTGCGGCACGCTTACGCTGGCGCCCGGGCGCGGGTGGCGCAACTGGCGCGACAGCACGGCAAAGCAGCATTGCTTGATTGGGTGCAGAACGGATTGCCGGCCAACCTGGCGGCGAGTGGGACTCAGCGTCTGGGCGGGCGATGAACCTGCAGACGGTTTCGTTGACAGGTAATTACAGGTCATGCCAAGATCCTTTACGAATTGAACTAGCTAGAAGCTATCTCATAAATCGGTTTGTATCAGGGCACGGCTTCAGCCGTGCCGCAAATAGCCCGTTACGCACTGGGCTTTAGCCCCTGAGGTACTTCGCTTTAGGCCGCCCCGCTATTTATGAGATGGCTTCTAATTAGTTCATTAAATAAGGTTGATTATGGGAGTCAAAGACTTCTTGAAGGCCGTTGCTCCGGAGCCGAGCGTCATGGCGGCAATTCGGGCCGAAGCCAAACGCAATAAGAAGTCAACTCTGACCATGCGGCAGATCGACCGGGAAATCGCGGCTTTCCGTCGAGAGAGAAGACTCACCAATGCCACGTCCAAGCGTCGTGCTTGATACGAACGTGGTTGTCTCCGCGATGCCGTACTTTATTGCCCATCTGCAATGGCGGACTTTACACCTGCCTGCGCGTCAGGACACCGCACAATCACCTCAGGATCTTCTTTTTCCACCCGCGTACCGATCATCAACAACAGCGCGACCCATGCGGTAATCAGGATCACGTAAGCCAACAGGAATCGCAGACCCATGCTCCACGCCTGTTTACGCAGGTCGCTGAGGTCGGGGATCCACCAGACCAGCCTGTACGGAACATACGCCCCAACCAGCATCAGCGCGCAGAACCATAACCAGTAGGCGGGCCGCCGCAAGACGCGCAGAGAGCGCGTCATGCGCTTGAATCTGAATCCGGCAGCTGCAACCGTGCTGGCGATCGGCAGCCACATCGCCGGCGCCAGCCCCCACAGCAGGAACCACAGCAGCCAGTCGGCGGCATGAAAGACTTGCCGCGGAGTGCCGAAGCGCAGGAACGACGGCTCCTTCTGCCAGAACCACACCCCAAATTGCGGCGCATATTTGCGAAGTGAGATCAGGAGCCACGCTGTCGCCGCCAGGAAAATAGCCCATACGGCCAGCGCCACCATGCGCCGCAACGCATGGCGAAAGGCGCGCCACACAGTTGCATTGTCTCGAAACTCTGCAACCCTGAAGTAGGCGAATGTACCGGCGCGCAGCCAGACTCCAAAAAAGATGACGACAACTGCGGCCAGCGCGGAGCCGCCCACCTGCCAGCCATGGGCATCCGGCATGAGCAGCCAGAAATAGACGGCAGCCAGCAACGCGGCATTGCCGACCAGGTTCAGCAGCCACAACTTCGCTACGCCAGTGTGTTTCGCGGTCATTTCACCGTTACCGTCAACGCGTCGCTGGTCGAAAGATACTGGGGCTGATACATCGGTTCCACGCTGGTCGGGCTGACGCGGAAGACTCCGGGGTCCACCACCTTCAGCAGGTACACGTATTCGTGCTGGCCTTGCGGGAAGTACATGTTGAAGAAGGTCGTGCGATCATCGCGCAACTCGCGATTGCTGAACCAGCGGCCCCACCAATCGGGACGCTCATCCAGTTCATACAGGTCGTCACGTGCGATCGACTCGGTCCCTGACGGGATCGGATCTTCGATCATCAAGTACCTCCAGTTGTTGCCGCCGACACTAAGGCGCACCGCCAGAGTGTCGCCGACCTGCACCGGTCCCGTGAGTTTATCGAGGTGATACACTACGCGCCCGTCCTTCTGCTGCGGCGACAGGCGATAATATTCGCGCACGACGCTCAGCTTGAAGCTGCCCGTGTTCACCACCTTCGACTCGTTTGAGTAATACTCTCCACGCGCCGACCAGTACAGCCGCCCCTCACCGGACTTCGCAATCCGAATCTGGTTCGTTCCCGGCGCTAGTTGCGACTCATTCAGCACCACCGTGGTCGCGGGAGCCAGCGCATCGGCAGCCGTGAACTTCTTGGTCGCCACCGTCTTGCCATTCACCTGGACCTCGACGCTGTAGTTGGGCTGCAACTCCTTCGTGCGCTCCAGATAATCGGTGAGCCCGTAGATCACCATCGCAGTCTGCTCGGTTGACTCCCAGTAGTAGCCTTGATCGCGATGGTTCACCAGATAAACCGCAGCCTTTGACAGCAACGGGCTCGCCTCATCGGTATGGCCCAAGAGTTTCAGGGCGTACGCGGTTGTCTCGGGAGCCGTGTCGCCGTAGAAATCCAGCAGATAGTTGTTGTCACTGGGCCACCAGGCTTGCGAATCATCTTGTTTCGCCTCAGCTTCAATTTGCTTGCTCAACTCATTCGCCCGGTTATCGTTCATCTCCAGCATGGCCAATCCGAGCAGCGCCTGGCCGTAGACGGTCAACGTCGAGCGCTGGTTCCACACGGAATCAAGCACCGCCGTCTCCTGCGCTCCGCTCAACACCAGCGCATAGGCCATGTAGGCGCGCAGATCGGTCTTCACTTTTTCCGAGCGATCGAACTGCGGGCGCAGCCAGCCGCGTCCCCGATCAATCGCGTCCTGCTTGACCTCGAATCCCGCCGCCTTTGCCTGGCTCAGACCGGCGAGCACGTACGCCGTCATGAATTCCTGGCTGTCGTCGGTCTGCCACCAGCCCCAGCCGCCGTCGGGATGTTGATAGTTGTAGAGCCGGTCGAGACCCGCCTGCACCTGCTTGTTCAGCTTTTGCGGATCGATGTTCGACTTCACTCCCAGCTTCTTCAGCGAGTTTGCCACCAGCACATCGGGCAGGAAGCTCGACATGGTTTGCTCGGTGCAGCCATAGGGATACGAAGTGAGGAAGTCGAGTGCGGCGAACACCGTGCCCGCAATCGAGGGGGTCACTCCGATGGTCAGCTTGCGAGTCCCTACCTCGGCGCCCGCCGGGAAGGTCAACGGCTGCAGCGTGTCGCTCTTGCCCGGGACCGCGACCGATCCCGACTTGGCCACTGCCAGCTTCACTCCGAAGGGAACCACCGGCAGCGTCAGTTCCATCGCGTCGCTCTCGACGTCAGTGAGCGCCTTGCCCAGCACGCGGGCCGAATCCACGTCGAGCACGCGCACCCGATAATCCACTTTGATCAATCCGCGGCTGGGAACGCTGACATCGTGTTGGCCGCCATCGAGCACCTGCAGGCCTTCGAACTGCATCGAGACCCGTGCGACTTTGGCTGTGGGCAGATAGTTCTGCACGATGGTCGAGATCGTAATCTCGTCGCCGCGACGGAAGAAGCGCGGCACTACCAGTCGCACCATCAGGTTCTTGCGCACGATGGTGTTGACCACTGCGCTGCCGACCTTGGTGTCTTGCGTAACCCCTCGCGTGGTTGCGCGCCACGACGTGATGGCGTCGGGATAGTCGAAGCGCACCGTAGCTTGCCCGTTGCTGCCGGTGCGCACGTCCGCCATCCAGTACGCAGTGTCGGGGAATGCTTTGCGGACCTTGGGCTGCACCAGGCGCTCCGGCTTCAGTTGCGCCATCGCTTTCGAGGAGCGCACGGCGGCCAACTGCATGGCGCGTTTCCCTGCCTGCCCGCTGAAGTAATACGTCAGCGAGGTCTCCGTGGTCACCCTGGAATAGACGCGGCCATAGAACGCGTTCACAATGCTGCCCACGGTTTCTGGCTTGATCGCGTAGATCGCCTCGTCCACCACGCCCAAACTGAACTCCGCCGCCACCGGCATGCCGCTGCTGTCGGTCGCCTTGATGGTGTAGCTGGCCGCTTCGCCCGGCTGATACTGCGGTTTGGAAGGCAGCAATTGCACATTCAGCTCCTGCTGAACGGGGGGCACGGTGAGACTCTTCGATCCCTGGTACAGTTTGTTGCCGCGAATGAAGACCGCCGCCACATAGAAGTTCGGGGCGTACTCCGGCTTAACCGGAACATCCACCGTGATGCTGCCGCCGCTGCTCTTGACCACCTGACCGGAGTAGAGTCCGTTGCCTTCCACCGTCACCAGAACTGAAGCCGGCTCCTTGCCGGTGACGATCAGTACATGCGCGGTGTCGCCTGGCTGATAGGTCTTTTTGTCTGGGACAATCTGCACGCGCTCCTGCGCAGGACCGCTCCACCACGGACTTTCGCCCGGAGCCCATAGGAACGCGGCGGTCTCGACGGTGCGATTCTCCGGAGTAGTTGCGGTTACGCGAATGCGGAACTCGCCGGCATCGGGGATGGTGAGTTTGATCTGGGCTTTGCCGTTGGCGTCGGTTTGGCCCTGCGTGGTGGCCACCGATTGCCCTCCGCCCTTGCGCCAGTCCCAGCGATTAAGTTCCACGTGGAACGTTGTCGGTACCGGTTTCTTATCATAGTCTTGCGCGGTGATGGTCACGGTCGCCGTGCTGCCCTTGGTGTAAACGTAAGAATCCGGCGCGGCGGCCAGGAAAAAGCTGCCGTAAGTGGCGAGCGCGAAGCCGTGGCCCGCGATCTCGCGATTGCCCGCATCGGTCACGCGCGCCTCGATGCGATAAGTCAGGTCGCGCTTCTTGCTGTCGACCTTCGTCGGAATCGTAATCTGCAGCTTGCCGTCAGCGTCGAGCACGCCGCTGTTCTCGCTCTCCTGTTCCCCGCCGTAAGCGTCATCGCCCTCTGGATTGTCAGCTTCGGGATTATCGCCCTCCTGATCTGCGCCGGCTTCATCGTCGCCTTGGTCGCGCCCCATCGGCCAGTACGTCGAGGTGTGCACCACCCACTTCACCTTGGCGTTCGCGACGGGCTCGCCAAAGTAGTAGCGGGCGTCGATTGTCGCCTTGATCGGCTGCCCTTGCAGCACGCGCTGAGGCTGCGCCGTCACTTTCACCTGGTACTCCGGTTTCTTGTAGTCCTCCACCGAAAAGCTGGTGCCCTCGATGTAGCGCCCGCCCATCTGCATCGAGAGGTAATAAAGCCCGAGATTGGCCTCGGCGGGAATCACATAATTCCATTCCGCCGTGCCCATGTCGGAGAGTTTCACGGTCTGCGTCCAGATGGTTTTGTAGTCCCGAGGATCGCGCATTTCCAATTGCAGTTCACGGTTTTGCGGAATGATGTAGCCGCTCACCGTCTGCGCGCGAAGGATGGATTTGAAATGCACCGTGTCACCGGGCCGATACACCGGCCGATCGGTGTAGGTGTAGCCGCGCAAACTGCTGTCAGGATCGTTACCCAGGTTCCATGCGCCGGGGGTATTGATCGCGAACTGGTCTGCGCTGGTCGCCACCACTGCAACGTTCTCGGGCTTGGCCTCGGTTAGGACGGTATCTAGTAATCCCTGCTGGTCGGTTGTTTTGGCCGCAATTTCTTTCTGGTCGACCCACACCCGCACCATGGTCCCGGCGATTGGATCGCCGCTGCGGCGATTGACCACGAAGCTCATCAGTCGGCCCGGCGCCGCTTTCGTGATGACCGCGATCTCGGTGACGACGATGATGGTGTAGGCGCGAAGCGTGCCATTGGTCGCCTCCACCAGGTACACTCCTTTGTCGCTTACCGGGACCGCGACGGTCGTGCTCTCCCATCGCTCATGCGAGGGCACCGTCCAGTTCCAAACTGAAACCACCTGCTGTTGGTTCAGCACCGGCACTTGCGCGTAGCTTTCAACCTTCGCTCCCGATTTCTTCTCGCCTTTCTTTTCACCGCCGCCCATCTGCCACAGCCGAATCTGCTGGCGCGATTCGGGCGAAAACTGGGCGCGAATGAAGTCGCGAATCCGCGCCCACAGGCGGTGCTTCCAGGCGTGAAACTTTTCCAGCCAGGTGCGCGCCTGCTTCGGCAGGCTGGGCGCGCGACCGCCGAAGTTATGCAACTCCTGCATTTGGCTGAAGAACTTCACCGGATCGTTCACCCGGTACACGCGGAACTCCAGCGCGGTCACGTTGTGGGAATAGACCGATACCTCCGGCTTTTCTCCGGGCAGGTAGGTGCGTTGGCTGGTCAGNNAGCACCAGTGCGTGGCACAGAAGAACTGCAACGAAAGCGGATTTCAGGCGCATCAGTCCGCTCCCCGCAAGATGTTCCAGCGATAGACACCCAGAAAGCCGGGGTTGGCGGGAATCGGCCGCCAGCGTGTGTCAGGATAGTTTAGAAGTTGCGCAACTGATAGACGACGGATTTCCCCTGGCGAGCGCCCGCTTGGGCCGGTGTGATAGACGACGTATTGTTCGTAGCCAAGCTCGATCTGGCTTTGCCCGACGAAGATCATCGCGTGGAATGGCATCCTCTGCCCATCCTGGCGGAAGAACAGCAGGTCGCCGGGCCGTGCGCGCGATAACCAACGCCCGACGAAGTGCGTGTTATGCCGCCAAAGCGTTTCCACATCCGCGAATTGCGCGAAGGCGCCGTCGCCGAGATCGTCGGTCTGAAGGCTTCCCCCACGCACCCGAAACAGTGCCGCCGCCAGCGGCGTGTACGGGTATTGATATTGCTGGATGTCGCTTGCCGAGGCCGGCACCGGCAGCGCCATCTCGCGCGCCCATGCGGCGTCGTGCGGGCGCAAGGCTTCACGGTAGGCGAAGCGCAAGAGCGCAGCGCAATCGTCAATCTCGGCCGGAAGCGCTGGTCCGCGGAAATACTGCGCTTCCGCCAGCAGGGTAAACCAGCGGCGGAAAGCAATGCGGTCCGCCGGATCGTGCAAGCGCAGAAAGTCGGGAGTGCCGTCTCCAATCGTGTCACTGCCGTCGAGCGTTGTGCTTAACGCGAGCTCCTGCGCCGCGAAGCCGCGGCCCGTGACTCGTACCTTGGTCTCGCCCGGCAACACGCCAGCACGCAGCGACGCCGTAGCCGTGCTGTCCTCAACCGTCACCGATTCCACCGCCGCGCGATGCGGATCTGTCACCGTGACCTGCAAGTCGCGCAGTGGGCGGCCATTGGATGGCGTGATTTTGAGCTCGGTGGAAGTGAAACCGTCGGCGGGAACCGCAGTTTGGGAGAGTTGCAACATCAAGGTTGCAGGCGCTATCGCGTGTCGAACGGTGAAGGCACACACCACCGCGCCGGTCGCGACCACCGCCAACACTGCCACCCAGCGAGGCACGCCGCGCATGACCGGTCCTCTCCTTTTGGGGACGGGCGGATTATAAATCAACAGCGAAAATGTGGTGCGGCATTTAAAAAGCTAATTGCTAGTTGCTATTTCACCAATCCGCGCAACTCCGCCAGCAGACGCTCCACTTCTTCCGCCGTGTTGTAGTGTGCCAAGCCGATGCGCAACATGCCTCCGGAGCTCTGGACGCCCAGCCGCTCGGCGAGATCGATGGCGTAGTAGTTTCCGTCCCAGGTGAAGATGCCGCGCTCGCCAAGGTGCGCCGCCAGTTCGCGCGGCGTGTGGCCCTCCATGCGGATGGCCACCGTCGGGGTGCGTTGGTCGAACTTCGCGGCATCCTTGATGCCGTAAAACGTGAGTCCCGGAATCGCCAACAATCCGTTGATCAATTGCCCGACCAGTTCGCGCTCATGCTGCTGGAAAACCTCATACGCCGCGAGGATGGCCTCGCGCCGCGTCTTCACTTCAGGATCGTGATGCCGGCCCACATCCGCGATGTAGTCAATGGCGGCGATCAGCCCGGCCAGGCATTCGTGGTTCTGCGTTCCCGTCTCCCAGCGGTCGGGTAGCTTCTCCGTGCAAGCGCGAAGTTTGTAGGGGCGCAGCCGCTGCAATTGCTCGCGTTTGCCGAAAAGAATGCCGAGGTGCGGGCCGAAGAACTTGTAGCTGGAGCACGCCAGGAAGTCGCAATCAACGGCGCGGACGTCAATCGGCCCATGCGGCGCGTAATGTACCGCATCGAGGAAGACCAAGGAGCCCGCGGCATGGGCCAGTCGCACGATCTCGTGAACATCATTGATGGTGCCCACGGCGTTGGCAGCCCATCCGATGGCGACCAGGCGCGTGCTGCGGCGAATTTTCGCCGAGAGGTCAAACCTATCCAGGGTGCAATCGCCCGGCGTGACGTCGGCGGTGCGCACCTTCACTCCGCGCTCCTCCAGGCACACCCAGGGCGAGACATTGGCATCGTGATCGAGGCAGCTCACCAGCAACTCGTCTCCGCTCTTCAGCTCGCGGCCAATGGCGCGGCTCAAGGCGAACGTCAGCGTGGTCATGTTGGCGCCGAAGACCACCTCGTCGCTGGCGCAATTGAAAAAGTCGGCCATCGCGGCGCGCGCATCGGCAATCATCTGATCGGTGCGCTGGCTGGTGGCGAAGGCGCCGCCGCTGTTGGCGTTGCTGGTGGACAGGTAACCGGCGATCGCATCAATCACGCGTTGCGGCACCTGGGTGCCGCCCGGCGAATCGAAGAATGCGGCAGGCTGCCCGTTCACCGCCTGGTGCAGCGAAGGAAACTGTTGCCGCACCCACTCCACATCCAGCTTGCGCACCGGCACTGCGGTTCTTGCGCTCGAAGACATATTCAGGTACTCCTGACCGCGGTAAGGAAGTCAGCCAGCAAGCCATACGCTGTGGCCTCCAGCCCGGGGTCCCGCTCGGCAATGATTAATTCCGGAAAAACGTCGGTTTCAAAGCTGATGACTACCTCTTATTGTAAATGTCGGCAGCGGCGCCGAGGCCTTAATCGGACGGCAGGCAGCCATAGATTCCCCACGAATTCGGGAGCCGGGTGCACCCCGCCTGCATCCATTCTTCTTGTACTGGCGCCCGCTAGCCAGGCTGTGCAAAACCCTGGGTCGAGGGGGTCGAACGTCAGTTATAATTCCGGGTTAAGCTGATTCCCTGATGCTCACCATGGTCGAGCGCCGTAGCGTTGGTTTTCGGAGAGAGCGTCTTCTGTATCTGTATTCTGCACGTCCGGTCCAACAGCGTAACAAGGTGTACCACTCCGATTCTTTGAAGGAGCGCCAGAATGGCTATCAAAGCAAGTGACTACGTGTGGCATAACGGGCAACTGGTCCCCTGGGATGACGCCAAAATCCACGTGATGGCCCACGTGGTCAACTACGGCTCGTCGGTGTTTGAAGGAATTCGCTGCTATCAGAATGGCAAGGGCCCCGCCATCTTCCGCCTGCGGGACCACATGTTGCGCCTGCTCCAGTCCTGCAAAATCTACCGTATTGAGCTGGACTATACCCTCGACGAGTTGTGCCAGGCGGCGGTGGATCTGGTCGCTACCAACAAAGTGTCGCCGTGCTATGTCCGCCCCATCGTGCTGCGCGGATACGGACAGGTCGGCGTCAATCCGTTCAACTCGCCCACCGAGGTTTATATTGCCAATTACGAGTGGGGCAAGTATCTCGGCAGTGCTGACTGTGACGATGGTGTCGACGTTTGCGTTTCCTCGTGGACGCGGCTGGCGCCCAACACCATGCCGACCATGGCCAAAGCCGGCGCCAATTACATGAATTCGCAACTGATCAAAATGGAAGCCATCGTCAACGGCTACAGCGAGGGCATCGCGCTCGACGTCAACGGTTATGTGAGCGAGGGCTCGGGCGAGAACATCTTCGTGGTGCATAAAGACCGCCTCTACACGCCGCCGTTGGGCAACAGTGTTTTGCCCGGCATTACCCGCAACTCGGTGCTGCACATCGCGCAGGAGCTGGGAATTCCGGTGATCGAGCAGATCATTCCCCGCGAAATGCTCTACATCGCGGACGAACTGTTCTTCAGCGGCACTGCTGCCGAGATCACGCCCATCCGCTCGGTGGACAAGATTACGGTGGGGCAAGGCGTTGCCGGTCCCGTCACCAAGACCGTTCGCAAACAGTTTTATGCCATCGTGAACGGCACCACGGAAGACCGCTTCGGCTGGATGACCCCGGTTCCGGTGAAGCAGCCTGTCGGCGTGTAGACAACGACAAAATTCGGAAGCAAGAAGGGCGCAATCGATGCGCCCTTCTTTGTTGCTCGAACCGTTGGCGCCGTGAGAGGCTCGCACTACCAAAACTACAACCCACTGGTGGAATTGGTTTTCCCTTCTAGCCAGTCCAATTATTTCTGCTGGATCGATTCCAGGTAGGTGGTCAGGTTGTGTATCCGCATCTGCACTTGCGCCGTGTCATGATGGCCCAGGGTAAGGAATACGGGACCCCAGACTGGCATTTCCTTGTTGCCATGGGCGGCGGTGAGTTTGTCGCCTTTGATGACTTCCGCGATATGCGAATCCGGAAATTTTCCGTCATTCTTCACCGCGAGCAGGGTCAGATCGGTTGGCCGCGTCTTCAATGCCGGAGCTGCGGGGCCGTTTCCCATGCCGTCTTGACCATGACACGACGCACAGTACGCAATGTACATGTCTTTGCCGGAGGACGGGCTGGTGTAGGGTGCGGGAACTTTCTTGATCTGGGATTTGCTCGACTGCGAAGTCGTGGGCGAGGTCGCGATCGGACTGGTTTGCGCCGCGAGCGAAATCGAAAGCGCCAGCACCAGCGCCGTTGCCAGACACCCTATACGTGAGCACATAACAACCTGCTTTCCACTGCTATGATGGCTTATCGCTATCCTCACTATGTCCTGTACTTTTGACTGGGTCAATGACACCCATCACAGGTCCAGGTAACGGCGGGAGCCCCCTGCTTCAGCAGGGGGAGATGAACTTCAGTCCAGCAGAAAAGCGTTCAATTTTAAGATGGGCTTTAGCCTTGGGATCTCTCCATCCCGGCGCTAAAGCGCAGGATCGAAGTCGAACTTTTCTCGGAGCGCTGAAGCGCTCCTTCCCCCGCATAGATACGGGGGCTTACACCAAGAGGTACACCCCCGGGTTTGCCCGGACTTTCTCCGTAGCCTGCGAAGGCGTGCTCCACCCATTGCTGGATACAGCAACTGTGGAATTGCCTCTAGAACTCCATCGTTTTCAGTTCCGGGCTAACGATAAGCGGAGCCTCGGTCGCGCGTTGGACGTCGTCCGCCGTCAGACCGGACGCGATCTCTTGCAGAACCAGGCCGCTCTGCGTCACCCGTATATACGCCATCTCGGTGACGATGGTGTTNNCTCTTGGTGGTATGCTCCATGGCCACGATCACGCGCCGGGCGCTGGCCACCAGGTCCATCGCTCCGCCCATGCCCTTTACCATCTTGCCGGGAATCATCCAGTTGGCCAGGTTGCCCTCTTCATCCACTTCCATGGCGCCCAGCACGCTCAGGTCAATGTGGCCGCCGCGGATCATGGCAAACGATTCGGCGCTGGAGAAGAATGCGGTACCCGGAATTTCCGTCACCGTTTCCTTACCCGCGTTGATCAGGTCGCCGTCTTCCTCGCCCGCCAGAGGATACGGGCCCACGCCCAGCATGCCGTTCTCGCTTTGCAAAATAACTTCCATGCCGGGAGGCACGCAGTTCGCCACCAGAGTGGGCATTCCAATTCCGAGATTGACGTAGAAGCCGTCGCGTAATTCGCGGGCCACCCGCTTCACGATGAGATCGCGCTTTTCGGTGTCTTTCTGCTTAACAGCTTTTTCGTCGGGCATGGTTTCTCCTGGCTCGCCTTTCGCAAATCACGCCTTGCGCAAGGTTCGCCGCTCGATACGTTTCTCGTAGTCGGTCCCCTGGAAGATGCGCTGCACGTAAACGCTGGGGGTATGCACCTGGTCTGGCTCAATTTCTCCGGGCTCGACCAGGTGCTCGACTTCGACGATCGTCACCTTGGCCGCGGTTGCCATCATCGGATTGAAGTTCTGCGCCGTCTTGCGGTACACCAGATTGCCCCAACGGTCGCCCTTCCAGGCTTTGATGAGCGCGAAATCCGCTTTCAGGGCCAGTTCCAGCACATACGGCCGGCCATCAAATTCGCGCGTGTCTTTGCCCTCGGCAACCACCGTCCCGAATCCCGTAGGGGTGTAGAAGGCGGGGATTCCCGCCCCGCCAGCGCGGATGCGTTCGGCGAAGGTGCCCTGCGGAATGAGCTCAAGATCGATGCGGCCGGTCAGCACCATCTCTTCCAGTAGACGGTTTTCGCCGACATAGCTGCCCTTGTGCGACTTGATCTGGCCAGCCGCGAGCATGAACCCGAGTCCAAAGTCATCAATTCCCACGTTGTTGCTGATGGTGTTCAGGTCCTTCACGCCTTTTTTGACCAGCGCACGGATCAGGTTCTCGGGGATGCCACACAGCCCGAAGCCTCCGATCATCAGCGTGTCGCCATCCTTAATGTCGTGAATGGCCTCGTCTGCGTTCGCCACTACTTTGTGCATTGCCATAGGATTTTGCTTCCGACCGGCGATTGTACCGGGGCAAGTCGCCTCGGCGCAAAAAGGCCAATCGTCCACCAGTCCCACGCAGTCCGGCTCAAGCCAAATGCTCTGCGTCGCCTCCTCTTTTACTTGTGCAATGGAGATTTGACAACAGCTATCCGCCGCTGACTAGTCCTGAGCTTTCTGAGGTGCGCGAGCGCCCTTGGCGAACTCCGCTTGCATCGTTTGCCGTAGGCTTTGGAAACGGTGGCTGAGTTCTGCAGGATTCGGCCTAAACGCCGGAAGTGGCGACAGCATCGTATCCAACGCGCAAAGCAAGCCTACGCTGGCTGCAACCCTGCCTCCGCTCGCCCGGATGCCGTCTGTTATGGCGGTCTGGTCATCGTCCGTGGGATGCTTCCCCAGTAAGCATTGCAGCATCACTACACCAAGGGAAAAAACGTCCGAAGCGCACGACAATGCCTTTGTCCCTCTGATCTGCTCCGGCGAAAAGTAACCCCACGTTCCCATAGGCCTAGGTGCGGATCGACGGTCGCGTCGATCTAAAGTGCCAATATTGCTTTGATCTAAATTTTTGGCCACGCCGAGGTCAATGAGGACGGCGCTGTCCACTGAGCCGAACATGATGTCGCCGTCGTCGGAGTTTCTAAGCATGATGTTCGAGGGCTTTATGTCCGCATGAACAACGCGTCGCGACCAAATTTCCGCGATTGCAGCCGCGACATCGCGTCCTATCGCCAGCACTTCGGATTCCAGCAGCCGTCCGCTTCTCAACTGAACGCTCAGTGGTTGTCCCTCTATGAATTCCCACACGACGTATCGCGTGTGTCTACCGGCCACGTCACAATAGCCATGCTCAATCAACCGAGCCAAGTTCAAATGCGAGACGTTCTCCATCGCGGTGATCTCGGGCTGTACGGGAAGCTGTCTGCGATCGAAGTACAACTTCAGAGCTACAACGTCATTGGCCGCTGTGCCGTCTGGCCGAGAAGTTCTGGTCGCCCTGAAAACTGTTCCCTGGCCACCAACGGCGATTTCGGAACCAACGATGTAGCGCCGACCCAGCGCAGCATCTATATCTGCAGGGACAAACTGGCAGGTATACTCGTGGACATCCATACCATCCACCACGTAAGCAGACTGGTCCGCTTACGTTCCCCTTTTCACCGAATCTAACAAAATTATCATCGAGTATACCCGCAAATAGCAACATGCGGAGCCATTTCTTCGGTGGCCGGGGATAGCTGGCGTGAACCGCCCTTATCGTAAGCTATCTCGAACAGGGTTTGTAAGCGATGGTGGGGCACAAAGTAACATCGAGGACAGGCGGTGGACCGGCCACTATCCACTAACCACTAGTCACTGCTTCTCCCCAAACTTGTTGGCGCTCTCAAACAGCTCCCGCAGCCCTGGCCCACGCAGGTTCTCGCGCAGATGCGCCAATTGCTGCTCAAAGCGCAGCAGCGCTTCCTCGATGTTCTGGCTGTTGGTTAGCGCGATGTCGCGCCACATCGAGTAGGGGCTGCTCGCAATCCGCGTCATTTCCCGCAAAGCTCGGCCGCCGATTTCCTTAATCGCTTCGTCCTCTCCCAATTCATCGCGCAGGGTCGAAGCCAGCGCTGTCGCGATCATCTGCGGCAGGTGACTGATCCACGCGCACAGGCGATCGTGCCGTTCCGGGTCCGTCGCAACCACTCGCGCGCCTATTGACTCGATCAACGCAATGTACTCTCGCTGCCGCTCCGTGTACTGCTGTTCAGCATTGATCGGCGTGATCAGCCACACCGTATCGCGAAACAGATCGGCATCCGCGTTCTCGATTCCGCTGCGCTCCTTGCCGGCCATGGGATGTCCTGGAAGCACGCGGATTCCCGCCTCCGCGCCGCATATCATGCGCGCGCGTTCCACGAACTGCACCTTGCTGCTGCCGGTATCGGTGATGAGCGTGCCGGAGGGAAGCGTGGGGACCAGCTTTTCGAAGGTGGAAAGTATGCCGCCAATCGGGGTGGCAAGAACCACGACGTCGCAGCCCTGGGCCGCTTGCCTGACGTCGGTCTCGCCGCGATCGATTGCGCCGCGGACGACGGCCGCATCCAGCACCTCGGGACGGTCGCAGCCAACCAGAACTCCAGGGAATCCCTGTTGGCGCAACGCAAGTCCGAACGAGCCGCCGATCAGGCCCGTTCCCACAATCGTGATCTGCCGAATCTTCATGGCGGGACCTACGCTACCGTTCGCCCTACCGCCGGAGCGATCATCCGCAACTGCTCCATCAGTTCGGAAAATTGTTGCGGATACAGCGACTGCGCGCCATCCGACAGCGCCTCGTCGGGTGACGGATGCACCTCGATCAGCAACGCATCAGCCCCGGCGGCCACTGAGGCGCACGCCATAGGCGCAACCTTGTCGCGCAATCCAGTTCCATGCGAAGGATCGGAGGTAATCGGCAAGTGCGATAACTTGTGCACGATGGGAATCGCCGATATGTCGAGCGTGTTGCGGGTGTAGGTCTCGAACGTGCGAATGCCGCGTTCGCACAGGATGACCTGGTAGTTGCCTCCGGAAAGAATGTATTCAGCCGAGAGCAGCATCTCCTCGATGGTCGCCGCGATGCCGCGCTTCAACAGCACCGGTTTACGCGCTTTGCCCAATTCGCGCAGCAAGTTGAAGTTCTGCATGTTGCGCGCGCCCACCTGGAAGATGTCGATGTAGGGCAGCATGATTTCGATTTGCGAGATCTCCATGACTTCGCTGATTACCGCCATGCCGTAGCGGTCGCCGGCTTCGCGCAGCAGTTTCAACGCCGCTAGTCCGAGGCCCTGAAAACTGTACGGCGAGCTGCGCGGCTTGAACGCTCCGCCCCGCAAGACCTTGGCGCCGGACTTGCCTACCATCTCGGCCGCAGTAAACAGTTGCTCCTGCGATTCCACCGAGCACGGGCCGGCCATGACGACCACTTCTTTGCCGCCGATCTCGGTCCCGTTGGGAAGCTTAACGACGGTGTTGTGCTCATGGAACTGGCGCCCCGCCAGCTTGTAGGGCGCGCTGATACGGTGCACGCGCTCCACGCCCGGCAACACCTCGAGGTCACGCGTGTCAAAGTCGATACGCTTGCCCACCGCGGCAAGCACACTCTGCCGCGCGCCAGTCGTGCGATGCACGGCAAAGCCCATCTTCATCAGGTGATCGGTCACCCGCTGGATCTGGTCTTCACTGGCATGTTCCAACATCGCAACAATCATGATCTAGCCTTTAGCAGTTAGCCTTTAGCTCTTAGCTTTTAGCCCTCAGCAATCTGAACAACCTGTGACGGCTCCCGGACGTTCCAAAACTGACCCCTAGCCCCTAACCCCTGCCTTCAGTCGCTTCTCCCTCATTTTCCGCTTCGGGCGCCATCTCTTCCCGCTGAATCTGCCGCATCACGTCCACCAGGCGCTCGTAAACCTGGCGCAATTGCACGTCTGACAAGGGACCCGCGTTGACGCGCGCGATGTTCTGGAAGATGATTCGCTCGCGGTCCGGCTCATAAATGGGCATGGCTGAGTTGCGCTTGAGCCGGCCAATTTCGTGCGCGCACTGGGCGCGCTCGTTCATCAAGCGCACCAGTTGGCGGTCAAGATCGTCGATCTTCCGGCGCCAATCCTCGATGTCCATGGCCAATCGCCTCGTGCTATTGCGCAGCCGCAAACCTAACTTCTGCCCACGGCTTCCTGCGCTGTTCCGGTGAGGGAAGACAGGAATTCTGATACAGCCGCTGCTTCCCGTCCCGGACTTTGTTCGATCCTCTGCACAATTGCACTTCCCACCACGGCCGCGTCGGCGAAGCTCCCGACTTCGGCGAATTGCTCGGGTGTCGACACTCCAAATCCGACCGCGATTGGCAGCTTGGTGTGAAGTCTCAGCCGCTCCACCAACGACCGCGCGTCGCCCGCAAGCTCTTGTCGCGTGCCGGTAATGCCGGTGCGCGAGATCGCATACACGAATCCACGCGAATGTTTGGCCACATCGCGCAAGCGCTTCTCCGGGCTGGTGGGAGCCGCCAGAAACACGGGCGCGAGTTTGTGCGCCTTCATGGCGCGCAGATATTCTGCGGCCTCTTCCACCGGAAGGTCGGTGACCAGTGCACCGTCCACGCCAGCCTGGGCGGCAGCCGCGCAAAACCGCTCCAGGCCAAACTGCAAAATAGGATTGAGGTACGAGAAGATAATCAATCCGGCGTTCGACTGCTGCCGAAGCTGCTTCGCTACCGCCAGGACACCGGTCAGGTTGGTGCCATGTTGCAGCGCTCGCTCGCTGGCGCGCTGGATCACTGGGCCGTCGGCGACGGGATCGCTGAAGGGCACACCTAGTTCGATCACGTCCGCGCCTGCGCGAATCGCCGCCAAAGCCACGTCACACGATATGTCCAGACTCGGGTCGCCGCAAGTGATGTAGGCGACCAACCCGGGCCGTTTCTTGAAGATGATTGCCAAAGTGCTCCTAGAACGCCAGGTTCTCCCGCAAAATCCCAATATCCTTATCGCCGCGACCGGACACGTTCACGATCACGATGTCCGACTTGTCCATCTTCGGCGCTCGCTTGATGCACTCTGCAATCGCGTGTGCCGACTCCAGGGCGGGAATGATGCCCTCCGTCCGCGCCAGCTTCAGGCAGGCGTCGAGCGCCTCTTGATCGCTGGCCGACACATATTCGGCGCGCCCCTGATCGTGCAGCCAGGCATGCTCGGGACCGATCGCCGGGTAATCCAGCCCGGCGGAAACGGAGTGCGTCAATGCGATCTGCCCGCCCAAATCCTGCAGGACATAAGAGTAGGTTCCCTGCAGCACGCCCGGGCCGCCGCCGTCGAAGCGCGCTGCGTGCTCGCCCAGCGCGTGGCCGCGCCCCCCAGCTTCCACGCCAATCAGTTTCACTTCGCGGTCCTTGATAAATTCGTAGAACACGCCAATCGCATTCGAGCCGCCGCCCACACAAGCGATGACCGCCGATGGCAGCCGCCCCTCGGCCTTGAGCACCTGTTTGCGGGCTTCCTGGCCGATGACGCGATGGAAGTCTCGCACCATCGTCGGATAAGGATGCGCTCCCAACACGCTGCCCAGAAGATAGTGCGTGGTGCGGACATTGGTCACCCAGTCGCGCATGGCTTCATTGATGGCATCCTTCAACGTGCGCGAACCCGAGTCCACGCCGCGCACCTCGGCGCCCAGCAGCTTCATGCGGAAGACGTTCAGTTCCTGCCGCCGCATGTCTTCCGTCCCCATGTAAACCACGCACTCCATACCGAAGAGCGCGCACACGGTTGCGGTTGCGACCCCGTGCTGGCCGGCGCCGGTTTCTGCGATGATGCGATGTTTGCCCATGCGTCGCGCCAGCAGTGCCTGCCCGATGCAGTTGTTGATNNGCGCCGCCAAGCTCCTGGGTGAGCCGCTCGGCCAGGAACAGCGGTGTCGGACGCCCCGCGAAATCGGCCAGCAGGCGGTGGAATTCGTCGCGAAATGCCTTGTCTTTGCGTGCCACCGCGTAGGCAGCCTCGAGCTCCTGCAGCGCCGCCATCAAGGTCTCAGGAACGTAGCGACCGCCATAAGAACCAAATCGCCCCGGGACGGTACGCACACGCGGCTGTTTGTCCGGCTTGCCGAGCGCTGGACTCGCTGTGGAATCTTGCGCGTTGCTGGTTGTTTCTTCCATGGTCTCTCTACCGCAATGCTGTCTGGGTTTGACGCGCTGCCCCGACGAAGCTGCGCAGTTTGGCTTCGTCCTTCCTTCCTACTTCGCGTTCGACGCCCGAAACCACATCCACTCCCCAGGGCGCAAACAACCGGATGGCCTCGGCGACGTTTTCGGGATTCAAGCCTCCTGCGATGATCACGGGCATTTGTGCGCGAACGCGGGCCACAATCGGCGCAGCGGCGGTCCAATCGAAGGTCTGCCCTGTCCCGCCTCGCTGACTCGGCGAGCCCGCGTCCACAAGCACCGCGTCAATGCTCTGGCGCGATCGCAGATAACCATTCAGACTGTCCGGCGAATTCAGTAACTCTCGCGCTTGCAGCGTCTTGATGATCTTGCGTTGTCCGAGGGCCTGCCGATATTCCGGCATCTGGTCCGCCGGTTCATCGCCGTGAAGCTGGACCCCGGTCAATCCCGCCCGCTCGGCAATCTCGGCGACCTGCTCGGGCGGTTGGTTCACGAAAACGCCGATCTTATCAATGCCGTCCGTCAGGCTGGAGATGATCTCCGCCGCCTGTTCGATCTCGATTCGCCGCGTACTCGGCGCAAAGATGAACCCCAAAGCATCGGCTCCGGCGGCCAGGCTGGCCTGCGCGTCGGGCAAATTCGTGGTTGCGCAAATCTTGATCCAGATCATCGGGCTGCGACCGCCTGCGCCAGCAGCGCCAGCAATACCTCGCTGGGACGCGGCGCGCGCATGAGCGATTCTCCAATCAGAAACGCATCGTAGCCGGCGTCTTGCAGGCGGGCAATGTCATCGCCAGTTTCGATACCGCTCTCAGCGACCTTGACTACCCCGGAAGGCATCGACTTGGCCAGTTGTAGCGACGTGTTCAGGTCAACTCGAAAGGTGTGAAGGTCCCGATTGTTGACCCCAATCGTCTCGCAGCCGGCGTCGAGGGCGCGTTGCAACTCCACGCCGTCATGCACCTCGCAGAGCACATCCAGTCGCAGCTCAACCGCCCGGCGGTGGAGGTTGGCGAGCTCCGTCTGCGTGAGGGCGGCGACGATGAGCAGCACGGCGTCGGCGCGATGCGCCCGCGCTTCCAGCAACTGAAACTCGTCGATAATGAAGTCTTTCCGCAGGCAGGGCAGTCGCGTCGCTTGCGAGGCGATCTCCAGATTCTGCAGCGAGCCCTGAAAGAACCGTTCATTGGTCAACACGGAGAGGGCTGCAGCTCCAGCTTCTTCCAATTCCTGGGCCAGTTCGGCCACAGGGAAATCCGGGCGAATCAGCCCCTTCGAAGGCGACGCCTTCTTCAATTCTGCGATCACCGCAATGCCCGACTTGGCCGCCCTTTGCAAACCTTCGCGGAACCCGCGCGGCTGGTGGCGCTCGGCCGCTGGGCTAAGCACCCGGGGGTCGTCCGAAGTCTTGGCGGCGGCAACTCGCTCGCGGGTGGCGGCGACGATCTCTTCCAGCTTGGTGGGCATGAGCGTAGCAAGAGTATAACCGCTGAAGACGGTCGATGGTTCGGTAGCAACCGGCCTTCCCGTCATGCCGGGCACGATCAAGTTCTGTTGCCGTACGCAGCCAGGCTTCCGCTTGACTTACTTCTCGCTCTCCACTACTGTCTGCCTGAAATCGAAACCAAAGGAGGACCGGCCATGCGACCGACGGGAATTGTCCTGATTGCGGTATATCACTTTGTTAGCGCGTTGTTCCTGGTGTGTCTTGCCGTTTCGCTGGTCATTGGCGGCAGCTTTGTCGGCGCAATGTTCGGCGCGGGTCACGAGAACGCCATCGGTGGCTTGAGCATTGGCTTTCTAATTGGGATAGTCGGGGCTGTGTTCTTCGTGGTCTTCGCGCTTATCGCCGCCGTCGCTGGTTACGGAATCTGGGGCCTGCGCGAGTGGGGCCGCATTCTATCCATCGGGCTGGCCGCCATCGCGCTGCTGTTTTCTCTTCCCGGGCTGTTCCTCATGGGGCTCCATTTTAGCCTGTTTTTCGGCGGCTTTCGCCTGTTCCGAATTGCCATCGGCGTCTTCATTATCTGGTACCTGATGCAGCCGCGGATCAGAGTTCTCTTTCAAAAGCCTGCACCCCCGAGCGCCTGATCACCTTGGCCGGAGTTGCTGGGTGGGGTCACTCCCCTGATTCCGTCCTCTTTCGCGCTTGTGCCAGGTCCTTCCACCCCTATAATTAAGGTGCTCTGGACGAAAAAGGCTCCGCCGGATCGCACCTGACCGTAGCCGCGCTGAGATCGCGGCTGTGGTACGCGGGTATCCGGAA
>PLBW01000063.1:49611-57876 GCA_003135475.1 Acidobacteriaceae bacterium | reverse complement strand
CTGGAAGAGAACATTGCGCGAACCGTAGGCTCGATCGGTGAATCGGTGGCTGCGGGCGCCATTTTCACGATCCCGGCGTTCGTCATCTCCGGAGCCTGGCCGGTCTTTGACTTTGAGCATGCTTACTGGAAATCGTCCATCCTGATGCTAGTGGGCGGCGCCCTCGGTATTCTTTTCGTGACCCTTCTGCGTCGCGTGATGGTAGAAGATCCCGAGCTTCCCTTCCCCGAATCGGTAGCCGCCTCGCAGATCCACATTGCCGGACAACAGGGCAGCCGCGCCGCCAAGATTCTGTTCGGCAACATGGGTTTCGGCGGCATCGTGTACTTGCTCGGCCAGTTCAGCCTGTTCAGCGCGAGCCGGGACTTCATCGTAAACGTCGGTAAGCTCGGTACCAGCTTTGTCCGCATGGGCCGCAGCGCCATGGCAGCGAAACTGCCCGCCGGCGCGGTGACTACGGTCTCCGCGCCAGCCATCAGCCCGGCATATCTGGGTGTCGGCTACATCATTGGACCGCGTCTGGCTTCGCTAAACTTCGCTGGCGGGGTCATCGCATGGGGCCTGCTGGTGCCGCTGATCCTGTTTCTCGGCGGTCCCACCTTGGTGGCACAGTTCGCACCTGCGGGCACTACCATTCCGGACAATGCATTCTGGACAGGACAGGCGGGCGCAGTGTGGAGCTTCATCGTGCGGCCCATCGCTGTCGGAGGGATGCTGGTGGGCGCCTGCTATACGCTGTTCCGCATGCGCAAGAGTCTGGGCTCGGGGATGGCGCGCGCTGTCTCCGACCTGAAGAAGTCCGCCGCGGCGCATGCTGGGACGGCCCGCACCCAACGCGACCTGAACGCCAAATTTGTATTTAGCGGATTACTGATCGTGCTGATCAGCATGATCTTTTTGTACAAGAGCTACGCGAATGCGTGGAATGCAGGCATGGTCGCAGCGATTGTGATGCTCATCGTCGGCTTTTTCTTCGCGGCTGTCTCCGGGAACTTGGTGGGCCTAATCGGCTCGTCGAACAACCCCATCTCCGGCCTGACTCTGGCGGCTCTGGTGATTGCTGCGCTGCTGATGGTGCTCATGGGCGTCTCAGGAATTCACGGCGTTGCGGCCGTTCTTGGCGTGGCGGCTGTGGTCTGCATCTCTTCCGCCGTCGCCGGCGAGATGCTGCAGGACCTCAAGGTGGGGCACATCCTCGGCGGCACACCCGCAAAGATGCAGATTGGCGACTTCCTGGGTGTGACCGTCGCGAGCTTCGCGCTTCTTCCGGTGCTGTTGCTACTGAATCAGGCGAATATCAACAGCGGCGGCATCGGTTTCGGAGACCCCCAACTTCCTGCTCCCCAAGCCGGCCTGATGGCTATGCTTTCCCGCGGGATCGTGGGTGGCGAGATGGCATGGCCCCTCATCGTTGTCGGCGTGTTGATGGGATTTGCGCTCATCATGCTGGAAGTGCGTAGCCCTATGCTCTTTGCTGTGGGCATGTACCTGCCGCTGGAAACCACGTTCGCTATCTTTATCGGCGGCGTTATTCGCTGGATCACCGACAAGATGCGCGACAGCAAGGACTTTAATGACGCCCAGAAGGCGCGGGTGGAAAATGCCGGAGTGCTGACCGCCTCAGGATTTATTGCCGGCGAGGCCCTGATGGGGATTGTCATTGCGATTTTCCGCTACAAGCAATGGCGGTTGCCGGTGATCTTCCAGCACCCCAATGTTGTTTCTGGATTCATCGTGCTGGTGATCCTGGCGATCGTGATGATTCGCGTACCGCTGGCCAATGCAGGCAGACCGGATGAACCGGCGCCGCCGACCGCGATTATGTAGGTCAGCGTTATCGGACGGCTTTGGGGCCTATGTAGAAGAATCACTTCTGAAGCCAGGTCTCGCTGTCACCGCCGGACGCTGCAGGGAGCAGTCCCGCTCACGGAACGAAAGATGATAGCCCACCGCTTCAGCGGTGGGTGAGAGGGTTTTGAAAGAGCGGAGTGCCTCGGGCACGGCACATGAAAGGGCCTTGTGCGGCGTGTGCCGTCCCCAGGGGACTTGGTCTTCAAACCTCAGCTGCCCTAGCGCTGAAGCGCTGGGCTATCGTCTTTCGCGCCCAAGGCGCTCGGGCGCTGGCACTTCGAATCTCGTCCGTCTTGAGTTCACGTCTTAAAAATGCTCACTTAAACGGATAATGAGACGATGAGTCAACACCCCTGAAGCGCGGCTGAAGGTCCGCACATTTCATTGAGCAATGACCATAGCATCCAATCTGTCTGCTCTTCACGATCGTATCGCGCGCGCCGTCCACCGCGCGGGGCGGAATGCGAGCGACATCGCGTTGATGGCGGTGTCTAAAACGCAGCCCGCAGCCACAATCATCGAAGCCTATGAAGCCGGCCAACGCTTGGTCGGCGAAAACCGGGTGCAGGAATTCTCCGAAAAGATAGGCGCTCTTGCGAGCTTGCGCGACGCCGAATTTCACATGATCGGTCACCTGCAATCGAATAAAGCGCCGAAGGCCGCCGAACTGTTTCACGCGATTGATTCTCTAGACTCCGCAAAGCTCGCAGAACGGCTGAACGCTGCTGCCGAGAAGCTCGGCAAGACGCTCGACGTGCTGATCGAGATCAATGTTCCCGGCGAAGCGGCCAAGAGTGGCATCGCACCTGATTCTTCCGAACTCGAACGTATTCTCGCTGGCGCCCCCACCTGGAAGCATCTGCGTATTCGCGGACTGATGACCGTGCCGCCGTTCACCGAAGATCCCGAAGGAGCGCGGTCCTACTTTCGCCAGCTCCGTGAATTGCGCGACTGTCTCGCCGCTCGCAATCTGCCGTCGATCAACCTCGATGTACTTTCCATGGGCATGTCCCACGATTTCGAAGTCGCCATCGAGGAAGGCTCGACCTGCGTGCGTATCGGTACCGCGATCTTTGGGGCACGCTGAAAACCATGATTCCCATCCGCGACACGCCCTCCGGCGCAACTTTTCAAGTGAAGGTGCATCCCCGGGCGAAGAAGAACGCCATCACCGGCGAGATTGGCGACGCACTGAGACTCGCCTTGACTGCACCTCCGGTGGAAGGCCGCGCCAACCAGGCTTGCATCGAATTCCTGGCTGAAGTTTTGAATGTGCCGCGTTCGTCGGTTACGATAGCCGCCGGGGAAAGCAGCCGAAATAAAGTGATTCGCGTGCTCGGGCTCGCCGCCGCACAAGTCGAAGAACGGCTGCTGAAGAAGTCAGTAACCGGTAGTCAGTCATCAAGGCGGCCAATAACTGGCAACTGACTACTGGCAACTGGCTACTTCTTCAATGAGGAGAGCATTTTGAGCTTTGCGCAGCGTTGGCGCGACATTCGCGTGGGTTTCGAGCGTCCCTTCTGGGTTGCCAACACCAGCGAGTTGTTCGAGCGGCTTTCCTATTACGCGGCGTTCGCTTCGCTGGCGCGCTATCTCCATGAAGTCCTGAAATTTCCCACCGAACAGACCGGCACGCTCACCGGATTCTTCGGTGGACTGGTATGGTTTCTGCCGGTGTTCGGCGGAACTCTCGCCGACCGAATGGGCTTCCGCCGTGCGCTTTCGCTGGCTTATCTGATCCTGAGCTGCGCCTACTTTCTGCTGGGATCGCTGGGAGCACCCTGGCTCGCCCCGGTGCGCGACTCCGTGCCGCTGGTTGTGCTGGTGGCTTTCGTGTTGGCTCTTCCGGCGCTGGGAGTCGCGCTGGTGAAGCCCAGTGTCGTCGGGACCACCGCACGCGCCTCGAAGGAAAACGTCCGCTCCATCGGCTACTCCATCTATTACACGCTGGTAAACGTGGGCGGAGCGGCCGGCCCTTATGTTGCATCGTATGTGCACCAGCGTATGCGCGTCGAGAACGTCTTTCGCGTTGCTGCCTTGAGCGTTTTCCTGATGTTCCTCGGCGTCTTGCTGTTCTTCCGGGAACCGCGCCGTACCGAGGAGGTTGAAACCACCAGCCTCTCCCAAGCCGCCAGGAATTTCTGGACCGTGATCACCAATCCGCGATTCATGCTGTTCCTGCTGATCTTCACCGGTTACTGGATCGTCTATTGGCAGGAGTTCATCACCCTGCCGCTTTATGTTCACGACTACATCAATCCCCGCACTGACACCGAACTCCTGCTCGTGACCGGCCCGCTGGTGGTGATTGCCCTCACGCTGGCGATCAATATCCTGACCCAGAAAATCCCCGCCTTCAGCGCCATCATCATTGGCACATTGATGATCGCCCTGGCGTGGATCATCCTGATCTTCAGACCAACGGTAACCGGAGTTATCCTTACACTGATTGCAGTTGCGCTCGGCGAAATCATCCAATCGCCTCGCTACTATGAATACATTTCCCGGCTCGCGCCCTCCGGACAACAAGGGACCTACATGGGATTTGCTTTTCTGCCCTTGGGCATCGGCTCATTCATAGGCGGGAAGTTCGGCGGATTTCTCATCCACTACTTTGGCGAGGTGCGACACCAGCCCGCAATGATGTGGTGGGTGATCACGGGGGTCGGCGTCCTCACCGCAATTCTGCTATGGATTTATGACAGGTTCGTGTTGCCACAACCAGCGGGAGATCCCAAGCACGCAGCGGCCGGCTGATCGGCGGGCCTCGCCCGAGGCGATCATCTCACTGCTTTGTGGCGTCCCTATAGGGTAAGTTTGATTCTTTACAGCCGATAACTCCGATGAAAAAGACTCCAGCCTATATCGCCAAACACATCCGTATCGTGATCAAGAACGGCGGCTCAGCGCCACATAGGAGGAAGTTCAACGCTTCTTCAAGCATGAGGTCCAGTCGCGCGGCTGGCGAACCGGCGAGCTGCGCAAAATGGCGGTGCGATTTCGCCGCACGATCATTGCGGAGAACGGTGTGCCTTTCTTGTTGCAAGTTGCCGATCAGCTTTTTCGCGGCGAGATTTTGGAAGAAAAGATTCTAGCCGTCGTTATGCTGCAAGGAATCGTGGGAGAGTTCGGCAAGGCGGAGTTCAAGTTGTTCGAGAGTTGGCTCGACCGCATCAGCACATGGGCCGATCACGACGCGCTGGTGCATTACCTCATCGGCCCCATGATCGCCGCAGACGCTGCATATTTGTCGCGGCCACCTCGCTGGGCCAGGAAGAAGTCGCCCAGCCCATGGCATCAGCGCGCCGCCTGCGTGAGTCTCATCCACAGCACGCGGCAGCACAAGAACTTCGGCGATATCCAGCACATCACCGAGATGCTGCTGACGAGCAATGACGACATGGTGCAGAAGGGGCTGGGCTGGCTGCTGCGCGAGGCCGCTAAGGCGAACCCAACACAGGCCGTCGACTATCTGATGACGATTCGCGATCGAACGCCGCGGTTGGTGTTGCGAACCGCCTGCGAGACCCTGCCGGCCGCCACGCGAGCGCGCGTCTTAGCCAGGAACCAATCGAAATCAGCGACGGCGGGAAGAATTTGAATTTTCACCACAGAGACACAGGAAGCAATTGGCTCTTGGCTCAGGGCAGGCTCTGAAAGTCCGCGCTACCCGAACACCCATTTTCTAACGGCCTCTGAGCCAAGTGCTAATTGCCAAATGCTGAGTGCTATCTCTGTGCCCTCTGTGCCTCTGTGGTGAAAACATCCCCACAGCTGATGCTCTCATTTACAATAGAACACGCATGAATCTCCCTGATATTCAGGCTGCGCTGCGCGACAGCCACAACGATTGCTGGCTCTTCTACGATCACCATCACCGCGATGCGATTGCTTATAGCGTATTGGGCCTGCCACAAAAAATGATGGTCACCCGCCGCTGGTTTTACGTGGTTCCTGCCACTGGCGAGCCGGTAAAGCTGGTGCACCGCATCGAAAGCCATCATCTCGACTCGCTGCCCGGCAGGAAGCTGGAGTATTCGGCATGGCAGGAGTTGTGGCAAAACCTCGAGACAATGCTGAAGCCTTACAGCACGGTGGTGATGCAGTACTCGCCGAACAACCAGATTCCCTACATCTCGCTGGTTGATGGCGGCATGTTGGAATTGGTGCGCAGCTTCGGCAAAGAGATTGTCAGCTCGGCGAACCTGGTGGCGCGCTTCGAAGCCACGTTGACTGACGCGCAGATCGCGACCCACTTCAAGGCCCGCGATGCGGTGGACAAGATCACTGCCGCCTTCTTCCCGGAGATGGCACGTCGGGTACGCAATGGCGGCACTCACGAATTCGAAATGCAGCAATGGGTCATGGAAGCTTTCAGGCGAGAGAACTTGACGACCGACGATCCGCCCATTGTCGGCGTCAACGCGCACAGTGGCGACCCGCATTACGACCCTACCGCAGCAACGTCCGCCCCGATTCATGAAGGCGATTTTGTACTGCTGGATCTGTGGGCAAAGACCAACGATCCCGATGGGGTGTACTACGACATCACCTGGACGGGCGCGATCGGCAGCCCTAGCGACAAGCAGCGCGAAGTGTTCGAGATCGTGCGCGACGCCCGCAACGTCGGCATCAACAAGGTCAAACAGGCCTTTGAGACTGGCAAGAAAATTCAGGGCTGGGAAGTGGACGAAGCGGTCCGCGGCCATATCGCCGGCAAGGGCTACGGGAAGTTCTTCATCCATCGCACGGGACATTCCATCGGCCGCGACATTCACGCCAACGGCGCGAACCTGGACAACCTCGAGACCAAAGACGACCGCGAAATTCTGCCCAACACCTGCTTTTCGATCGAGCCCGGAATCTACCTGCCGGAATTCGGGGTACGCAGCGAAATCAATATGATGATCCGCAACGGGAAGGGCGAAGTTACCGGCCGCGTGCAGAACGAGTTGGTGCTGGTCTGATGGCGAATCCGCAGAATGCCGCTACGGTGGCCCAGCGCCCTAACAAAGCTTCCGCTAAAAGCGACAATCCGATGGCGGTCATTGCTCCGGTCGCGGGATGGCTCTTTCCCGGCCTCGGACACTTCATTCAGCGCCGCTGGATTCGGGGGTTGTTGCTAATGTCAGCGGTGTTTGTGATGTTCTTCGCCGGGCTCGGCATGCAGGGCAAGGTGTACTCGCTTAACACCGGNNTCGCCCGAACCATGGACTGGGGAATCGGCAACATTCATCGCGCCGTGGCTGACTACGGCACCAAGTACATTGTGGTGGCAGGATTGCTGAATGTGATTGCCGCGGTGGACGCTCACCACATTGCGATCGGCAAGAAACCATGACCTTCGAACTCTCTCACTTCAATGCCGCCCTGCTGTTTGCGCTCTGTGCCTCCACGGTATTCGGCATCACGCAACGCAACACCCCGCGCGACATGCTGCGCTACGGCGCATACTGCTTTGCCCTTTTCGTTGGCGGGGTGATCGTCGCCGCCTGGGCGATGTGGCTGATTAAGCACTAGCTAATTGGCAATTCCTCATTTCCCTGCTGCCACCCGCTCCGCGTGCAGATGCTGCAGCGCGTACACCTTGGCTTCGCCGCGTTGCAATGCGGCGATGCCTTCGCAAGCGGCACGCGCCGCCGACAGCGTCGTGATGGTTGGAATCCGAGCCGTCACGGCGGCGCGGCGAATCGCTTTTTCGTCGAACCACGGCTCCACGCCATGCGGCGTGTTGATGATCAACTGAATGCGCTCACCCTTGATCAGATCGACCACGTTGGGCCGGCCTTCCTTGACTTTGTAAACGCGCTCGACGCGCAGGCCCGCATGTTCCAGGACGCGGGCGGTTCCGTGAGTCGCAACGATGCTGAAACCCAATTCGACGAAGCGCTTTCCCAGGTCGGCCATGAAGGGCTTGTCGCGGTCGTTAGCGCTGATGAACACCGTGCCGCTGATCGGCAGCACTTGTCCGGCGGCGATTTGCGCTTTGGCAAAGGCCTCGCCGAAGTTGTCGGCCACACCCATGACTTCGCCCGTGGACTTCATCTCCGGTCCCAGCACGGTGTCCACGCCCGGGAATTTTCCCCACGGGAAGACGGGCGACTTCACAAAATAAAAGTTGCCGGTGTCGAGATCGCTGCCGCGCTCGACGTTCTCGGGCAGAAACTCCCGCAACTTGCGGCCAGTCATCAGGCGCGCGGCGATCTTGGCCAGAGGAACCCCCGTCGCCTTGGAAACGTACGGCACGGTGCGCGAAGCGCGCGGGTTCACCTCGATCACGAACACCTTGTCGCGCTGGATGGCATACTGCACATTCATCAGGCCGACGACCTTCAACGCACGCGCCAGTTGGAAGGTATATTGACGAATGGTGTCGAGCAGGTGGCGCGGAATATCTACCGCCGGCAGCACGCA
>PLBW01000063.1:0-49584 GCA_003135475.1 Acidobacteriaceae bacterium | reverse complement strand
GGCCGCTCCTGCGAATATTCGACCGCTTCTTTCATGTAGCCGATGAGCGACTCGTTATCGTAAGCCAGAACCATGGCGCGCCCACCCAACACGTAGGATGGCCGCACCAGCACCGGATAGCCGATGCGATTAGCGTTAGCAACGGCTTCCTCAACGCTGGCGGCGGTTGCGCCCCGCGGTTGTGGAATCGAGAGCTCGTCCAACAGCTTGCCAAAGCGCCGTCGATCTTCCGCCAGATCGATGCTCTCGGGCGAAGTTCCGATGATGGGCACACCCGCTGCCTTCAGGGGCAGCGCGAGGTTGAGCGGGGTCTGTCCGCCGAACTGCACGATCACGCCGACCGACGCACCGCCTTCTGCCTCGTGCTCATACACCGCCATCACGTCTTCGTAGGTCAGGGGCTCGAAGTACAGGCGATCGCTGGTGTCGTAGTCGGTGGAGACGGTCTCGGGATTGCAATTGATCATGATCGTCTCGAACCCGTCATCGCGTAGCGCGAATGCGGCGTGGCAGCAGCAGTAGTCGAACTCAATTCCCTGCCCGATGCGGTTGGGCCCGCTGCCNNAATTCAGCGGCGCAGGTGTCCACCCGCTTGAACACCGGGCGGACGTTGTGCTGCTGGCGCAGTTGATAAATTTTCTCGCTGGCGGCGCGACCGTTTTTCATCTGCAGGGACTCGCCCAGGCGGGCGTCGGAGAATCCCATGCGCTTGATCTCGCGCAAGCGCTCGGCATCGATGGGCTCAGTGCCCAGCTTCGCCTGCATGTCGGAAATCTCTTTCAACTGGTGCAGGAACCAGGGATCGATGTTGGTCATTTGCGCGATCTCGCGCACCGTCATGCCTTGCGCAAGCGCGTAACGAATGTACTGCAGCCGCTCGGGATGGGGCGTCACCAATCGCTTGGTCAGAATGCGTGGTTCGATGTCCTCCGCGGTCGCCCTGCGTCCGGTTTCAAGCGAGCGCACAGCTTTCAGCAGTGCCTGCTTAAAGGTGCGGCCGATGGCCATGACCTCGCCCACCGACTTCATCTGTGGACCGAGCGACTCGTCGGCGCCGGGAAATTTCTCGAACTGCCACTTGGGGATCTTGACCACGACGTAGTCAAGTGTTGGCTCAAAGCAGGCGGGAGTTTTGCGCGTGATGTCGTTGGTGATTTCGTCGAGGGTATAGCCGACTGCGAGCTTGGCGGCAATCTTCGCGATGGGAAATCCGGTGGCCTTCGACGCCAGCGCCGAGGAGCGCGACACGCGCGGGTTCATCTCAATGACGACCATGCGGCCGTTATGCGGATCGACAGCAAACTGGATGTTCGATCCTCCTGTCTCGACGCCGATCTCGCGAATGACGGCAATGGCCGCATCGCGCATGGCCTGGTATTCACGGTCGGTGAGCGTCTGCGCCGGAGCCACGGTGATGGAGTCGCCGGTGTGCGTGCCCATGGGATCGAAGTTCTCGATGGAGCAGATGACGATGACGTTGTCGGCGAGATCGCGCATCACCTCCAGCTCATATTCCTTCCAGCCGAGCACCGACTCCTCGATCAGCACCTCGTGGACCGGTGACAGATCGAGACCGCGTGCGAGCAGTTCCAGTAGCTCTTCGCGGTTGTAGGCGATGCCGCCGCCGGTGCCGCCCAGCGTGAATGAGGGCCGCAGAATGACCGGGAAACCGATTTTGCTGCTGAAGTCGATTCCGTCTTTCAGATTGTTGACCAGCGATGACTTGGGCACGTCGAGACCGATGGCGGTCATCGCATCTTTGAACAGCAGGCGGTCTTCGGCCTTCTTGATGGCGCCAAGCTGCGCGCCGATGAGCTGCACGCCACACTTTTCGAGCACACCGCTGTCGGCAAGCTCGACAGCGAGGTTCAGAGCGGTCTGTCCACCGACCGTCGGCAGAAGAGCAAAGATGCCAGACTCTCCGCTGGCAGCAAGCATCTCAGCTTCAATTCGAATGATCTCTTCGAGATAAGTGCGCGTGAGCGGCTCGATGTAAGTGCGGTCGGCCATCTCCGGGTCGGTCATGATGGTGGCCGGATTGGAGTTGGCCAGCACCACCTCGTAGCCTTCGGACTTGAGCGCCTTGCAGGCCTGCGCGCCGGAGTAGTCGAACTCGGCCGACTGGCCAATGACGATGGGCCCCGAGCCGATGATAAGCACTTTCGCGATGTCGTTGCGGCGTGGCATTACTGGCCCTTCCACTCCTCCATCATCTTCACAAAATCCTTGAACAGGTAGTGCGAATCGTGGGGGCCGGGCGCGGCTTCAGGATGGTACTGCACGCTGAACAGCGGCAACAAGCGATGGCGCAGTCCCTCCAGAGTGTTGTCGTTCAGATCGATGTGGGTCAGGTCCACTTCACTTTGCTTCAGCGAATCCGGATCGACCGCGAAGTTGTGATTGTGCGCGGTAATCTCGACCTTGCCGGTCTTTATCTGCTTCACCGGATGATTGCCGCCGTGGTGCCCAAATCGAAGCTTGTAAGTTTTTCCGCCCAGCGCGATGCCGATCAACTGATGCCCGAGGCAGATACCGAAGATGGGCACGCGCCCCATCAGCCTGCGAATGCTCTCCTGGGCGTAAGTCACCGGCTCAGGGTCCCCCGGGCCGTTCGACAGGAATACCCCGTCGGGCTTGAGCGCGAGTACGTCCTCGGCGCTGGTCGTGGCGGGAACCACGGTCACGCTGCAGCACTCGCCCACCAGGCGTCGCATGATGTTGTGCTTGATTCCGTAGTCGTAGGCGACAACGCGGTGCTTCGGCGCCCCATTCTTCACGCCCACCACTTCCGTCGGCTCGTGCGAGCGCACGCCTTCATCCCACTGATACACGTGCCGAGTGGTGACCTCCTTCGCGAGGTCCGTGCCATCCATCTTCGGAATCGAGCGCGCCTTGGCGACGAGCTTGTCGGTGTCGGCCTCCAACGTGGAGATAACGCCGCGCATTACGCCATGAGTACGCAAATGGCGCACCAGGGCGCGCGTGTCGATCTCCCCTAACACGGGAACCTTGTAGCGCTCGAGATAGCTTTCCGCAACCTCCTGCGACCGCCAGTTGGAGCTGACGCGCGAGAACTCGCGCACGATCAGGCCCTCGATGTACGGACGCGTGGCTTCGTTATCGTCGGAGTTGGTGCCGTAATTGCCGATTTCGGGGTTGGTGAGAACTACGATCTGCCCGGCGTAGGAGGGATCGGTGAAGATTTCCTGGTAGCCGGTGATGGAGGTGTTAAAAACAACTTCCCCGTAACATTCGCCTTTTGCGCCGTAGCCTTTGCCGTGGAAGATCCGTCCATCTTCCAACGCAAGGATTGCCTGCATTGCATCTCCGGGGTTTGGATTTTATTGATCTTATCAGGGAATGCGCGGCAGCATAAGAGGGAGAGCCACAGAATTCGTTCTGCACAGGATGTGATGCATTACCGCAGCTTGCCCAGCTTGGCCACGGGCCAATATCCAAACACGGCTTTGCCGTAGATGAAGTCCTCATCCACCGGACCGAAGTCGCGGCTGTCGTTGGAGAGATTGCGATGATCGCCCAGCACGAAATAGCAGTGTGCCGGCACCACGGTCTCCGGATACGAGCGCACGTCTTCGTAAGCGTCAGGCAGGTACGGCTCGCGCAAGCGATGTCCGTTCACGAAGACCACGCCGTCTTCGATCTTCACCCGGTCTCCGGCGACGGCCACCACGCGCTTGATGTAGCTTTTGGCAGTATCGCGAGGATAGCGAAAGACGACTACATCGCCACGTTCGATAGGCTCCAGCTTGTAAACAAACTTGTTGATGAAGACGCGCTCCTGATCGTCAAGCGTGGGCATCATGCTGGTGCCTTCCACTTTGACCGGCTGATACAGGAAGATGATGAAGAAGGCCGAAACCGCGAGCGAGACCAGCATGTCGCGCAGCCAGCCCGTAATTGCCGACTTCATCCGCTTGGGCCCGGCGGGCAAAGCGGCGGGCGGCGGCGCGGCATCGGATGAGGGAGGCAAGACGGAGTTGTCTTCGTGGAGCACAGGCATTATCTTATACGGTTTAGACGGCTCATCATCAGTATAGTCTCGGTCGCGCGACTTTCGACATGCGCAACTGCGTGCCCTTCACGCAGAGACTCGCGGGTCACAAAAAAGTCCGAACAGACAGATTCCTGGGGGCTTTAAGCCCACGAAGGATCTGCTTTGCGGACAGGTTCTTCGTCGCCATCCGGCGTGCCGATAAGCGGGAAACCGAGGCGTTTCCACTCATAAAATCCACCCAGCAGCGGACGCACCGGGCGGATGCCGTGCTTGCGTAATTGCAGCGCCACCCGGGCGCTGGTCGCTTCGTTGGGTCAAGTACAGAACAACACGATCTCCCCATCGCGAGCGATCTCTCCCTGCCGCGCCTCCAGTTCTTCCGGCGAGATCTGCAGTGCATGAGGCAAGGTCCTGGGATCGGTGAGCCGATCGAGCGGATGCCGCAAATCAATGATCGTCAGCGGCTCGCCTGATTCCAGCTTGTGCTTCAACTCGTCGGGAGTGATACGGTCGCCTTTGACCTGTTCGATGAAGCGCCGCCGCTCGTTCCACCGGTAGAACACGTACGCAATCACGGCTGCGACGAACAGCAGGAGCAGCGATCCCCCGAAGCGCGAGGCAGCGGCGGCAATACCGTCAAGCTGCTTGCTGAACAGAAAGCCAAGTCCAGCGTACGCGCCGGTCCAGAGCAGCGCTCCCAGGAAATCGAAGAGGACGAAGCGCGGAAAATCCACGCCCACCATTCCAGAAAGCGTTGGGGCCGCGGTGTTGAGGCCGGGAACGAACTTGCAAATCAGCAGGGTCCGCGCGCCGTATCGGATGAACGTGGTTTCCGTCTTGCGGACGCAGGAGTCGGGTTCGAGCGCGATGCGACAGAGCAGGTTCAGCACCACCGCGCCGCGCCGCTTGCCAAAGAAGTACCAGAAGGTATCGCTGCACAGCGAAGCCAATGCCGGAATCAGCATGGCCAGCGCGAGATGCATACGGCCCTGCCCGGCCAAAGCTCCGGCGGCCAGCAACAGCGGCGTCGCTGGAATAGGCAGTCCAGCCTGCTCGATCAAGACCCATACGAAGAGCAGGGCGTAACCGTAATGAACTACGAATTCGAGCATCTCGGTCATTCGGTTGGGAAGCAACAGAGACGAAGCGATACAGATTTGGTTGGATGCGGGCAAGCCGGAAAGGTTCCTGGCCGCGTTAAGTCAGAATATGAAGAACTTTGAAGGGGCGCAGCACCAAACCGGGTTGCAATGACCCCGCAGGAGCGCTTCCGCCCTGCTAACCAGCAATGCCTGCCTTGGCGAAACCGGGTAGTTGCACCATGCGGCCTTCGGGCGCATGCCAGTACTCTGCCTCCTGCACGTGTACCTTCAGCAGGATGAGATTGGGGTCCTCGAGCCCTTTGGGAAACCACGTGCGGTACAGAGGACTCCACAGCTGCTTGGCCTTGACATGATCGCGCACCAGTTCACAGCGGCCGGCGACCGAGACATAGCGTTGGCTGCCGACATCGGAATAGGCAAGATTGACACGAGGGTCCGCGCGTATAGCTTCCACCTTCTGAGTATTGCTGTCGCTGAAAAACCAAATTACGCCATCGCCATCCACGTCCTGGGTCGCCATCGGGCAACTATGCAAACTGCCATCGCTGCGGAGGGTGGTCAGCATGGCAAAATCGATGCCCTTGATCAATTCGTTTAGCTTGGCCACTGGGTCGTAGGTCTGCGCCATGTAAGCTCCTTGCTTACTGCTCCTAGGTGTGTGGTTGGAGCCGTCGGGGAGTCTCAATTACGCGCCCGTGGCCGCGATGAAATCGGCGGCCACTGCGTCGGGCTTCCAATCGTTTCCAGAATATACCTTGGCGACTTTTCCGTCCTTGCCGATTAGCACCGTGCGCAGTCCGTGGACAATCTGCCCGTCCTTCTGGTTGTAAACCAGTCCAAAGAAGTCGGCGGCTTGGCGCACCTGTCGCGGCGAACCCGAGGCGAACTCCCAGTGGCTGAAGTTGGGATCGACACGTCCTACATAATGCTCGCCGTAGCGGCGCAGGACCGCGGGCTTGTCGTTCTCCGGATCAATGCTGATGCTGAGCAATTGCGCCTCGCTGAACGCTTTCGGGTCTTTCTGCAGTTGCTGCATGACCTGGCCGAAGTTGTTGCTCGTGCGCACGCAATACTCCGGGAAGGGGCAGCGTGTGTAGATGAATGTGAGCAACAGCGGCTTGCCGCGAAACTGATGGAAGTGGATGGTCTTGCCACTCTGGTTGACCAGCGCGAAGTCGGGCACTTCGTCACCGGGTTGCGGAATACGCAGGGCTGAGGTGCCGTCGCTCTCGGTGTCGCTGTGTTGGGTGAAGCTGATGTCCTGCAATTCGGCATGGTCGCTGAGCACCAGGGTCGCGTGGATGTGATCGCCGGGGGCAATGGCGTTAAAGACCCAGCTACTGTCCTTGCTCACAGTGAATGGCATGGTCATGCCTTTCATCAGGCCGGGAATGTCCTGGTGAGCGATGGTCAACTGGCGAGCCGCGGGGTCGACCGCGACCACGCGGCCCTCCAACTCATAGCGCTTGGCCGCAGGGGCCTTGGAACAGGCGGTCAAAAAAAGCAGGAAGACTAGAGCGAATAGGCTGCTGTGGTAAACGAGATAACGGGAGCTTACAGAAAGCTTCATGCCGCCTTCATTGTACGGAAGGCCCTGACCGATATGCGGGGATTCGCGGGCACAGTTGGGCGCATTCACCCGGGCCAACCTCAAAACCGCTAGTTTGCCACCGCATGGAGCATGTCGTAGAAGTCCTTCAGCCCGTTGAACATGATTTGTATGCCGATGCAGACGAGGATGAAGGCCGACAAGCGGATGACGATGCTGCTACCTAGCGGGCCGAACAAGCGCTGCAATTTGTCGGCGAAGCGGTAGCACAAAAAAATCGTTATCCCGATCAGCAAGATTCCAATCACTGCAGCCAGTGCGCTGACGATCAGTTGCAGGTGCCTCTCCTCATGTATGTTGCTGCCTAACGTGAGGGCGACCGCTATCGATCCTGGCCCGACCGTCAGCGGCATGGTGAGCGGATAAAAGGCCTGCGACAGGATTCGTTCGCGGCTGGGCGGTGCTTGCAACTGGCCGTCGTTCTGCTCACCCGGGCGATTCAGAATTTGCCAGCCGGCCACGGTCACGACCAGTCCACCGCCCACTTGGACTGCTGCCAGGCTGATGCCGAAGAACTGCAGAATATAAGAGCCGATGAACAGCGACGCGACCAGCAGCACCACGCCGTTGACCGCGACTCGCATGGCCACGGTGCGACGAATGCTGGTGTCGTAGCCCAGGGTCATTTCCGCGAAGATGGGCGCCATGCCGAGAGGGTTCACGATGGGAAGCAGCGCGGCAAAAACCAGCAGCACGTTTCGGATGATGGCGTTCATGCGAGACCCACAGCATAACCCAACGGCATGGCCAGGCGCTTGCCGGACCTTCCTGGAGGGAAACACGATACAATTTGTCTGATTCCAACCGCGTTACGTTAGTCTTTGTAGCGCGGTAGCCCACTCGTCTGGCGACTTTGCGGGCTTCGTTTCCACCCCGCCAGGCCCGCCGCGGCGGGGCGCCTGTCGGGGGCCCGGCTACCGGCAGCGCAGGATCAAATCGTTTCACCCATGCAGGCGGCTGCTTGCATTCTCGCCCTGCGGCCCAGCGAAAGGAAAACGTTATGCGTTCTCGATTACTCACGCTGATGTTCATCGCAGTTCTCACCATGAGCTTCGCGGCCTGTAGCAAGAAAAATCAAACCCAGAACACGGCAGCGCCGGCGAGCGACGGCTCCACGGCGGCCCAGTCCAATCAATCCCCGACCACCAGCCAACCGGGCAGCCAGCCTGCGACTAGCCAGATGACGCCCGCGCCCACGCAGGAGACGGCGCAAGCTCCGGAGCCGCCGCCGCTGGTGGTTCCGGCTGGGACCCACATTGTGATCCGCATGGGAAATAGCATCACATCGAAAACAGCGAATCCAGGCGACACCTTCACAGGTTCTCTGGCGCGCCCGGTTGCAGTTGGCGGGGTGGTAGTGATCCCATCCGGTGCTGGCGTGAGCGGAAGAGTTGTCAATGTAAAATCGCCAGGCAAATTCAAAGGTGAGGGTATCTTGTCGATCGCCTTGACCGCTGTCAACGTCGGCGGAGCGCCGGTGGCGATCAAGACTTCTACCTATACACGGGTCGTAAAGGGTAAGGGCAAGCGCACCGCAGTGATGGCGGGAGGCGGAACCGGCGCCGGTCTCTTGATCGGTGGCCTGGCGGGCGGCGGCAAGGGCGCGCTCATCGGCGGTCTCGTCGGAGCTGGCGCCGGTACCGCAGGCGCGGCGTTAACCGGCAACAAGGAGGTAGAGATTCCGGCGGAGTCGGCGGTGACGTTCAGGCTGGCACGTTCCATCACGCTAAACCCGCCAGCCAATCCGAATCAGTAATCTTCCAGCATTGGAAATGCCGGGAGGCCTTCGGGTCTCCTTTTTGCTGAGTTCCAACTATTTGCTGGCCTTGTTTAGTTTGGCGCGCCGCTCCGATGCCCAGCCTTCTTTGATGACCTGTCGGCCACGCCCGAGCGCCAGTGCATCGGCAGGAACATCTTCCGTGATGCATGATCCCGCCCCGATGTAGGCGCCCTTTCCGATTCGAATGGGCGCCACCAGCGTTGCATCGCTTCCAATGAATGCGCTGTCTTCAATCGTCGTGCCGTGCTTATTCACGCCATCGTAATTGCAGGTGATGGTGCCCGCCCCGACGTTCACGCCTTCCCCAATTTCGGCATCACCAAGATAGGTGAGGTGGTTGGCCTTGGAACCTTTGCCCAGCCGCGCCTTCTTGGTCTCCACGAAGTTGCCAACGTGCGCGCCTTCGCCAATGTCGCTGCCGGGCCGCAGATGCGAGTACGGCCCAAGTTGCGCGCCGTTGCGTACCACGGAATCTTCCAGGATGCATCCCGGCCGAATGAGAACTCCGTCGCCGATTTCGCAGTTAGTGATGACGGAGTACGAGCGAATGCGGCAATCGGCGCCGACCTTGGTTTTGCCAATAAGTTGCACGAACGGCTCGATCACGGTGTCCGGGCCGATCTCGACCTCGGCATCGATGTCGCACGTCTCGGGACGGAAGATGGTTGTGCCGGCCAGCATCAGCTCGCGGGCCTTCCGATCGCGAAGCTTGGCGTCCAGTTCTGCCAATTCGATCCGCGTGTTGACCCCGAACACTTCGATGGAGTCGGAGGCACGCAGCGCCAGCACCTTCTCGCCGGCCTTGCCCAGCAGCGCTACCATGTCGGTCAGGTAGTACTCGTGATGGGCATTGTCCGTTTTGAGCTTGCCGATATGAGTGTAGAGCGGCTTGGTCGCAAAAGCGTATATGCCGGAGTTGATCTCGCGTTGCTCCGCTTCCGTACCACGCAGCGATTTCTGTTCGACGATGCGCTCGACTTCGCCGCTCGCCTTGCCTTTGACCTGCTTGCGGAAAATCCGGCCGTATCCCGTGGGATCAGGTGGCTCGGCGGTGAGTATGGTCATGGCGGCACGGTGCGCATGGTGAAAATCGCGGACCCGCTTGATCGTCTTCGCCCTGATCAGCGGCACGTCGCCCGAGAGCACTAACACCGTTTCGAAATTCTTCAGCGCATTGCGCGCTTCCATCATGGCGTGCCCGGTGCCGCGCTGTTCGCGTTGCAGAACGAAGTTGATGCCGGTGGGGGCCAGCGCCTCGCGCACCTGCTCGGCTTCGTAACCGACAATCGCGAAGATGTTCTGTGGAGGAACTACCTTGCTGGCGGCCGCCACCACGTGCGCCAGCAGGGGCTTTCCAGCGATCTCGTGCAGGACCTTGGGGTGGCGCGATTTTAGCCGCGTGCCTTTACCAGCGGCAAGAATCGCGATGGCGAACTGGCCGGTTTTGTTTTTGACAGACTTGGCGGCTTTGGAAGTCGGCTTTGCCATTTCGATTCAGAGAATAGCAGGATAGCTTTTTGAAGTGCGGAAAAAGTCGATGCTGGGGTTGAAGGGGCGAGCCTTCAAGTTGCTCAAAAACTCGAATGAGAAGATTTGAAGGGGCGCACCTTCAGGTGCGCCGTTCTCGGCCATTCATTTTTGTCATCACGAACCGACTTTAGTCGGTGAGGGATCTGCTCTTTCCTACAGGCGTCGATCCAGCCGCAAACAAAAGCAGATTCCTCGCTTCGCTCGTAATGACAAGTCCCAAGGAGGATCGGCAATCTCAGACATGCTTACCGCTCCCGCTGAAAAGTAGTGACCTGCGACTCGCGCAATTCCATCATAAGCTGCAGCAGATCGTGAGCGACGCGGTGGGTGTCGTGGCGGGCGACCAGGCCTTCGGTAGAATCCATGGCTTCCAGCAGATACTCGCCGAGGATTGGCTTCACCCCCAGCGCCTCGATGGCGTCAACATCGGTCTCGATCTGCGCCTGCTGCTGCTCAGCGTATTTCAGCGTGAGCGCGGGAGACGCGGGAGTGCGATTGACCAGCGCGTAATCGAAAAATTGATGACGCGCGTGTTTGTAGAGCGCGCGAATGTGATCGGAAGCGGTAAGCCCCAGGCTTTCGTTGGCCTGCGTCATCAAGTTGCAGACAAACACCTTGACCGCGCGGCTGGCCGCAATCGCTTTGGAAACGTCGCGCACCAGCAAGTTAGGCGCCAGGCTGGTGAACAGGGATCCCGGACCGATGGTGATCAGGTCGGCACTCTCGATGGCTTGCAACGCCATCGGCAGAGGTTTCGCATTCGCGGGCGCCATACGCAGTTCCACAATTCGCCGCTGGCTGGCGGTGATGTTGGTTTCTCCGCGGACGAAGGAGCCGTCGTCCATGATGGCGTACAGTTGCGCATTGCTGGTGGTCGCGGGATAGATATGCCCGCGGGTGGCCAGAATCTCCGACGAATGTTTCACCGCCTGGCTGAAGTCGCCGGCGATGGCCGTCATGGCCGAAAGAAAGAGATTGCCGAAGTTGTGGCCCCCGAGCCCCTCGCCGGCCGGAAAGCGGTATTGAAAAAGGCGAGACAGCAGGGCTTCGTCTTCCGAGAGCGCCACAATACAATTGCGCACATCGCCGGGAGCAGGCACGTTCAGCTCTTTGCGCAGCCGCCCGCTGGAACCGCCGTCATCGCTCACGGTGACGATGGCGGAGAGATCGTCGATGCGCGGCAGCACGCCTGGAAGTGGAGTCTCTCCCGCAGCGGCGACATATTCCTTCAAGCCGTGAAGCAGTGTGGACAGTCCTGTGCCCCCGCCCATGGCGACAACTTTTACGGACCGCGGCGCAGCGGAGTTGGCGGGGTTCTGCATGGCTATCGGTAAGAATATACCCAGCTAATAACGCCACTGATCTGGCGGAGACGGAGTTCCGGCGCTGGTATCGGGATAGAGCAGTTCGGTGAATCGAGGATCGTCGGCCAGGTTCTTGAAGTCGCCATCGTTGCGCGCCTGGTAGCGATTGGCCGGGTTGAGGCGAATCGCCTGCTGCAAGCTGGAGATGGCATCGGGGAAGCGGCCAGTCAGGCAGTTCAAGGTCGCCATACCGTACCACACGAAGTCCAGCTTCGGGGCATTCCTGGTCAGCGCTTCAAAATTCTCGCGGGCGCCGACGTAGTCACCCATATTCATCAGCGACACGGCGTAGTCAAATTGTTCTTCGGGAGTCTTGAAGGTGTTGACCACGCGGCTCATTTGCTGGTTGCAGCTATTCAGGTGGACCGAGGCGCGATCGGCGAGTTCGGGGCTGGGACCGCCCACTACTTTCTCGAAACACGCCTTGGCGCGATCATACTTGTGGGCTTGCAGGGCCTTCAGGCCGGCCTCGTAGTTTTGCACCGCCTGGGTAAAACGAGGATCGTCGGTCAACTTCATCGGTTTACTTCCACGGGATCGCACCTCCGAGCCTGCAGCGGACGAACCTAGGTCGCTATTGCCCTTAGGCTTAGCGGTGGTTTGCTTACCTTTTTCGGCGGCCTTTTTCTTCATCCGATGGCGTCCTTGGGTTGGGCGCGACAGGGAATTGCTCCGGGCGGTGCAAAACCCCAGTCTCACGCAGGCTGATTGTGCTGAGTTATACCCGCAACTTGGGATGGCCGTCAACTCACGAAAATTGGGTGCGCGAAACCCTTCCTGAACTTAGTCGCTTTTGCCCGCCGATTCAAGATCGATGGACTTCCATTCGCCCTTGATAATCCCGGCCCGAATCTCGGCTGGCGTTTTGTTCAACTTCATCTGCCGGTACGCGTAGAAGACTTCCTTCATGCAGATTCCGCAATGAGCTCCGTGCGTAGTCTCGAAGCAGGTATGCAGACTGCCGTGTCCGATGCGGTCGCAATAGCAGTAACACGGCACCTGGTACAACACACTGGGAATCTTGGCGGCCAGCTCATAGCTTTTCACCTGGTATGGATACTTGAAGGACTCACCCCACCACTGGTCCTTGGGCAGGATGGGCATGGCATCGCCGGGCTGCAGCGCATGATCATGGTAGGCGGGCACGCGATCACCCTGCGCCAGGCAGACCACGGCCAACACCGAAGTCAGAGCGAGCAGTGCGAATTTTCTCATGGGACAGTCCTCTCCAGGATTGCTGACTCATTCTAGCGGAGCAGCGGATTTTGCCCAAATCGCCACCCCGGTTCAGCTAAAAACAGTTGCGTTGACAAGCAACGCCCGAAAGGGCAAACTGCTCCATCCTGGAGATTCTGTTCCTTTGGGCGTTGAACCCGCACTGAACAGGCCGGAACGAGCCAATTGATGACCGCGCCACAACGCGTTTCATACAGGATGGAATCCACGCTGGAAAGCGTCAACAAGGCCGAAGCGATGGCCGAGCAGTTCTCGTCGCAGTCGGGTTTCGACGAGGACATGCGCGGCGGCATTTCGATGGCGGTCCGTGAGGCGATGATCAATGCTGTGTTGCACGGTAACGCCTACGACCCTGCCAAGAGGGTAAACTTAACGTTCGAGCAAAATGGGCGGGAGTTGATCATCACCATCACTGACCAGGGCAAAGGACTGGATCCGGCCGAGGTGCCTGACCCGCTGGCCCCGGAAAACCTTATGAAACAATCCGGCCGTGGGATATTCTTAATGCGGGCTTTCATGGATGAAGTCCGTTTTCGTAAAGTTGACCCCGGCACTGAAATTACTTTGATCAAGCGGCTCCAGAACAACGATCTGGACCCTCAGGAGGCTTCCACGTGAGCATGAAAGCAAGCACCCGGCAGGTAGATGGCGTCACTATTGTCGACTTGAGCGGGCGAATCACTTTGGGCGAAGGCAGTGTGGTATTGCGCGATACCGTCAAGGACCTGCTGGGCAAAGGACAGAAGAAGATTCTGCTNNCGCAACCAGGGCGGCGAGTTGAAGCTGCTGCATCTGACCAAGAAAGTGCACGATCTGCTGCAGATCACCAAGCTCTACACCGTCTTTGACGTGAAGGACGACGAAGCCGGCGCCATCACGGCGTTCGGCAAATAGCCGGCTTCGGCTGCCGGCAGCCTAACGTTGCAAGACCTTAGCGCCCTTTCGCGTCTCGCGGGAGGGCGTTTGTTGCTAGCGGCTGATCTTCGGTGCAAACCGCATCCCGTAAAACAGCACCGCCGCCGAAAGCGCAACCGCGCCAATCATTGCCATGAGTCCCATCTGAAGATTGCTCTTGTCCGAGATGTACCCGATCAGGGTGGGTGAAAACGCGTCGCCCAGCAGGTGGATAGTAAATATGTTCACCGCGAGGGCGGTGGCGCGAATGCGCGCGCTGACCGAGTTCACCAGGGCTGCATTGAGCGGAGCGGTGTTGAGGAGAAGGCAAAACTCACCAAGGAAAATTGCCGAGTACATCGCCGGCCCAGTCAAATAGATGGCCGCGATGATTGCCGGAATGGAAAGCGTCATCCCGATAGCGGAGATGAGTTGATAGGCCGCGGGCGTGCGCCGCAGCAGGCGATCGCCCAGCCATCCCCCCAGCAACGTGGCCACCGTTCCTGCGATTACGGTCATGCCGCCGAAGGAAATATTGGCGCGCCCCAGCGGCACGTGCCGGATGCGATAAAGGAATGTGGGCATCCACACTTGCAGACCACCGATAGCGAAGGTCATCATGGCCGCTCCCAGGCTGATGGTCCAAAAGGCCCGGTTGCGAAACAGTCCGCGCACGGAACCGCGCTCGAAGCTGTCGGCCATGTGATCGCTGGCGCCGCGCACGGGTTCGCGCAGTGCCAGAACGCCAAACGCCAGCAGCAAGCCGGGCAGCGCCGAAATCAGGAACGGGGCCCGCCAGCCGTAGCGGCTCCCCAGGTAGCCGCCGACGAGGTAGCCCAGCGCNNCCCAGCGCACTGCCCACCGGCGTGGCGAGATAGAAAAGGCCCATCACCCGCCCGCGGACAGTCTCCGGAAAAAGGTCTGACAGGAACGCCGGCGAAATGGCGACGAAGGTTGCTTCTCCGATACCGACGATGACGTGGCGCAGCAAGAGTTCGTCATAATTGTGCGTGACCGCGCTCAGCAGCGTCGCCAGGCTCCAGACAAAGGCGCCCGCGGCCATGATCCAGCGGCGCGGAAAGCGATCGGCCAGGGGAACGATTAGCGGTGCGGCAATCATGTAGCAGACAAAAAAGGCGGAGGTCAGAAAGCCGACCTGCTTGTCGCTGAGGGTGAATTCCTTCTGGATCAACGGCTGCACTGCGAACAGCACATTACGGTCGATGTAGTTGAGAAAGTTCAGCGCCGTCAGCAGCAGTAGCGCGACCCAGGCATTGGTCTTGGCAGACATGGGTGGGCGGAGGATACCACGAGGGGCGGCGATACGCTGTTCGCTGTTCGCTGTTCGCTGCTCGCCGGTCGCTTTTCGCTACAGACTCAACTCTCGCCGCCGCGAACTGAGAGATGTTGATAGCGGCCGCTGCAAAAACCCTTCCCATGTTGACGATACCGAGATACTCTCTCGTGGAGAAGAATCGGCCAGTGAACGCGCGCGGTAGCTCCTAACCGCGGCATTCTTTTCGCCTGCGCCCGCTGGGGCGAGCCGGCGAGAGGGGCACTTGTCCATCCCTTCTCAGTCGCACCCAAACTATCGTCCTGGAGAGTGTATGAAACGCTTGCTGCTGTTCCTGGTTTGTCTGATGTTGCAAGTCACCCTGCTGGCTCAAGATTCGAAGCCGGCAACCGATGCCACCGCCGTGGCCGATTCGCAGCCAACGGCCAGCACCAAAGCTGCGGCTAATTCCGACCGCATGTTTTTTCCCAAGGATTGGTATTGGGGATGGGCGCAGTTCGACATCACTCCTCCCCACAATGAGGTCGATCCCAACCTGTGCGCGGCGAACGCAGGACAGTTCGGCGGCGTGCATTCACAGTGCAACGCTTTTGGGCGCTACATGATCTCTGGGACGGTAGAGTTGCGTCCCTTCGGCCGCACGTTCCTGCGCCGGGTACACGTTTTTTACGATCCCGTTTTCCTGTTCGGCAAGAATATTCCGCAAACTCTGTACACCTGGTCATGGAGCCCAATTGGTATGGAGTACTCCTGGGGCGTCGGGATCGATCTCCCTAAGCGATTTGAATTTCGCGTAACCAGTCATCCGCTGATACAGCGGTTCGGAGCGCGCGACCAGCCCTTGGGGCCGGCGTGGCTGGGTCCGAATGGTCCCTGGGGCCGCTACAATGCGTTCGGAATACGCAAGTATTTCGGGACCCGGCGGGAGGGCACGTACTAAAACTGCGGCACTAGTTCTTCGGTCTCGGGAAGCGCGCGATCACGACCGTGCCGATACCCCCGCGCGGACGAAACTCGCCTTTGACCTCAGCCCATTTCGGCTTGCTGGCACGCACCACGTCCTCGAGAACGCGGTTCACGATGTTTTCCTGGAAGATGCCAAGATTGCGATAGCCGATCAGGTATTCCTTTAGCGATTTCAGTTCGAGGCAGGCCTGGTCGGGCATGTAACGAATCCACAGCGTTCCGAAATCAGGCAGGCCGGTCTTGGGACATACGGAGGTGAACTCGGGTATGTCAATCACAATCTCGTAGCCGGGAAATTGGTTCGGCCACGTTTCGATCGGCGGAAATTTAGCAGAGAGGCCAGCCGCGGCGTGCTCGGGCGTATAGCGTGCGCTTTTTGCCATGGCCCTATTGTAGCGAGCGCGCGGAGCTATCGAGATGAGAAATGGCGAGTCAAGGCCCGAGTCAGGCTGCGCTGGCTGCGTCTTCGGGCCAGCTCGAACATCAGACAGGAAGAGGCAGCAGGGACCTTCCCAGGCTGGAGGAGACCATGTTCAGCGGGTTCGCCTTAGCGCTGGCCGAGGTGGAAGTTGTGCCCTACGTTATACTTATAGGTCCGAGCAAAAATGGCAGCAGCAACTGAGAACGGCCATGATCGCGTGAACGGAAGACGGTGGGGCATCGTTATTGGCCTGACTGCGGCGGTGGTGGTGCTGGCGGCTTTCGTGTCTCTGCACCGTTCTCAAGTGGCTGTCCGGATCGGTCGTGCCGATCGCGAAACCATCACCGAAAACATCGCTACCAACGGCAAGATCGAAGCCCTGAATAACTTCGAGGCTTACGCGCCTATGGCCACCACGGTGAAAAAGATTTATGTGCAGCAGGGTTCATGGGTAAAGCCCGGGCAATTGCTTGTGCAACTGGAAGATGCCAATGCGCGGTCGCAGGCAGCTCGAGCCGAGGCGCAATTGAAGGGCGCAGAAGCCGATAGCAACGCTGTGGAAAACGGGGGCACAAAGGACGAATTGCTGACCACGCGCAATGCGCTGGTGAAAGCCCAGGCTGATCGGGATGCCGCGCAACGGAATCTGCAAGCGATGCAGCGCTTGTTGCAGAGTGGGGCGGCGTCGCAAGCCGAGGTGGACACCGCGCAGAGCCGGTTTCAAATTGCCGAAGCCAACGTGCAATTGCTGCAACAGAAACTGAGCGGACGCTACTCACCACAGGAGGTTGGCCACGTCCAGTCCCAGCAGGCTGAAGCCCGCGCCTCGCTTGCCGCAGCCCAGGAGCTGCTGAGAAATTCAAACATTGCCGCTCCGCGCGCTGGCATGGTCTATTCCCTGCCGGTGCGGCAAGGTGCATTTGTCAACCCTGGAGATCTGCTGGTGCAGGGAGCGGACCTGCACCAGGTACGAGTACGCGCATTTGTCGACGAACCGGAGATCGGCAAACTGCGAAAGGGCCAATTGGTTGAAGTCACATGGGACGCCATCCCCGGGCGGGTCTGGCAAGGCACGCTGGAAACCCTGCCTACGACGGTGGTGCAGCGCGGGACGCGAATGGTCGGCGAAGCGACCTGTGTGGTCGAGAACAGCGATCTCAAGCTGCTGCCTAACACCAATATCAGTGTCGCCGTCGTCATCGCGCGGCAGCAAGACGCGCTAACCGTACCTCGTGAAGCCGTACATCAGGACGCCAACGGCCAATTCGTATTCCAAGTGACCAACGGAGAGTTGCAGCGGCGCGACGTGAAAACCTCAATCGAAAACCTCACGCGGATCGAAGTCACCAGCGGCCTCCCCGACCATGCGGTGCTGGCGTTGGGCGCCATCAACATGCAGTCCCTCCGCGAAGGGATGCCGGTGAAAATCGCTAATCCATGAAGCTCTTGTATTCCAAGTTCGCTGTTCTGTTTCTGCTGCTGGCCGTCACCACGATCGCCGCCGCCGATCCTGCGACCGTGCAGCTACTATCCCGTGGCCGCATGAATGAAGCGATCAGCGCGTTGTCCAATCGCGGCGATGCGGAATCGCTCAACCTGCTTTCTCGCGCCTACTATGCCATGGAACGCTGGGACGATGCGGTGAGATGGGGAGAACGTGCGACCGCTGAGCGGCCCCAGGATGCGAGTTATCATCTTTGGCTGGCACGAGCCTATGGCAGGAAGGCGGGAGATTCGAGTCCACTGGCCGCGGCCGGGCTGGCGCGCAAGGCCAAGAATGAGTTTGAGCGCGCCGTGCAACTGGATCCCGCGAACGTAGAGGCCCGCAGCGATCTTTCCAAGTACTACGTTCAAGCTCCGGCCGTCATGGGAGGGGGGCTGGATAAGGCCCGCGACCAGGCGGCGCAGGTCAACAAATACGACGCGGCGGAGGCACATTCGATCCTGGCGCAGGTTGCCGCCAAGGCAAAACGGTACGATGAGGCTGAGAGCCAGTTCCGCAGCGCTATCAAGGAGGCACGCAATCCTGCGACTTATTGGCTGCAACTGGCCGATTTTTACCGTCTCCGTGGACGATTCGATGATGTGCAGAAGACGGTGCTGACGGCCATGGCGCTGCCCGGCCGGGCCGCCGAAAACTATTTTGACGCCGCCAATGAACTGTACCTTAGCGGTCGTGACTTTCCAGACGCGACGCAATATTTGCAGAAGTATCTCGATTCTGGCGGACTGGTGGAGGATGCACCGGCGTTTCGCGCCCACTACCTGCTAGGTCAGATCTACGAGAAGATGGGCCGTGGTGCGGACGCCACCTCGGAATATGAGGCGTCACTTGCTCTGGCGTCCGGTTTCGACCGCGCGCGGAAAGCTCTTGACCGGCTACAGTAGCCGTCTTCAATCGTTTCACTAGGTAGAGCAAGGATGCCCCGAAGGCCCCGCTGTTACAGAATGACCCGGGTTGGCTGTGCTGCGAGGGTAGCCGCTCTCGCCTGCGCACTTGTCCTTTCTTGTGCTCCTTGCGTGGCCGCCGATGCTGCGGCTGCGGAACCCATTTCCTTCCGTAGAGCAGTGGACTTGGCGCTGCAGCACAGCGGTGTCATGGGCATCGCGACCGTCAACCAATGGCGAGCGCGCGAGGCCTATGAGGAGGTTCGGGCGAACTATATTCCGCAGATCACAATTGGTTCCGGCCTGGGCTACTCTTATGGATTTCCGCTCACCCTGGAAGGCTCGGCGCCCTCGGTGGTGAACTTCAATTCCTCCCAGTCGTTATTCAACCTCTCGCTACGGCAATTCCTCAAAGCTGCGAAGATTGACTGGCATGCGACTTCCCTGGACGTGCAAGACAAGCGCGACTCCGTCATTCTGGATACCGCGCTGACCTACGCCCAACTCGATCAACTCACCGGCAAGCTGAAGGCGTTAGGCGAAGCTCAAAGCGCGGCCGACAACGCACAATTTGTGACCGAACAGCGCCTGCAGCAGGGCGTGGACAGCAAGCTTGACCTCACCAAAAGTCAGTTGGTGGCAGCTCGCATTCGATTGCGAACTGCCGAGGCGCAGGGACAAGCCGACGTGCTGCGCGAGCATCTATCCAAGCTGCTGGGATTACCCGCCGAATCAATCGCGGTCGAACCTGCATCGATGCCTGATCTGCCCGCGATTTCGCAGGATGACGATCTGCCGGCTCGCGCTGTGGAGAACAGTCTCGCCGTGAAGCAGGCCGAACAGAAAGTAGCAGCCGCTCAGGCACGAGCCACGGGCGAACACAAGGCGCTTACGATGCCCATCATCGATTTGGCATCGCAATACGCTTATCTGGCCAAATACAATAACTACGATCTCTACTATCGTAACTACACTGCCAACAATTTCAGCGGTGGCCTGAATATCAGGCTCCCCATCTTCAATTCGGTGCAGAAAGCCAAGGCGGAGCAAGCTGATGCCAGTGCCTTGATCGCGAAGAAGCAGGTAGAGATCACAAAGAACCAGGTCAGCGAAGATGCCTTGAAGCTCCAAAGGTCATTGCGACAGTTGGCAGCAGCGCGCGACGTGGCCAAATTGGAATGGGAAGTTGCTCAAGGAGACCTGGAGGCGGTGAAGGGTCGGATCGAGACCGGCAACGCCAACACCCGGGATCAGCAAAATGCCCGCCTCGATGCCGAAGATAAACACGCCGCCTATTTTGACGCTCAGCTTGAGCTCAGCCGGGCCGAACTGCAACTGCTCCGGTTTACCGGCGAACTGGAAAAATGGGCCATTCCACCCCGCTAATCAACTGTTCGCTGCCAGCCATAAAATGTATCCCGCTGGCGGTGAAATGTATCTAACCGAAACATAGGTAAGAAGTTCCGCCAGCAAGCGGCAGGTGATACGATAGTTAATCCTATGCCTTTGAAAACTCTGTTATTGAATCCCCCTTCGTTTGAGAACTATGACGGCGGCGCCAGTTCGCGCTGGCCAGCCACGCGCGAGATCGAGTCCTATTGGTACCCGGTCTGGCTGGCTTACCCGGCAGGCATGCTGGAGGGCTCCCGTCTGCTCGACGCTTCTCCGCATAAGGTGACGGCGCAAGAGACCATCCAAATTGGAAGGGATTACGAATTCCTGGTTCTGTTTACCAGCACGCCGGGCTTTCAAGGTGACATCAAGCTGGCGGCTGCCATGAAGGCGGCCAATCCCAATCTGAAGATCGCCTTCGTGGGACCGCACGTAACCACCCTGCCGGAGGCGTCTCTCCAGGAAGGCACGGCGCTCGATTTCGTAGTGCGCCGGGAGTTCGATTACGCCGTAGTCGAGTATGCGAATGGCAAGCCGTTGAGTGAGATTCTGGGCGTTTCGTATCGTGGGCCGAATGGCCAGATACTGCACAACGCCGACCGCCCGGCAGTGGCCGATCTGGATGCTTTGCCTGACGTGGTGGATGTGTATAAGCGCGACATCGATCCTCGTCGCTACAACGTCCCATTCCTGCTCTATCCCTTCGTCTCGCTGTACACCACGCGCGGCTGCCCGGCGCAGTGCACGTTCTGCTTGTGGCCGCAGACCCTCAGCGGACACCCCTGGCGCAAACGTTCGACCGACAAGGTGGCCGCAGAGATGGCCAAGGCCAAGGAATATTGGCCGTGGGTGAAAGAGTTTTTCTTCGACGACGACACCTTCAACATTCAGAAGGCGCGCACCATCGAACTTTGTACCAAGCTGAAGCCGTTGAACCTGACCTGGTCTTGCACCTCGCGCGTCACCACCGATTACGAAACGTTGAAGGCGATGAAAGAGGCCGGCTGCCGGCTGTTGATCGTGGGCTACGAGTCGGGCGATCAGCAAATTCTCAAGAACATCAAGAAGGGCGCGACCGTGCAACGGGCGCGGGACTTCACCCGGGACTGCAAGAAGCTCGGGCTCATAGTACACGGCGACTTCATCCTCGGTCTGCCTGGCGAGACCAAAGAGACTATCCGGCGCACGATCGATTTCGCGAAGGAGCTGGATGTGGACACCATTCAGGTATCGCTGGCGCACGCCTATCCGGGAACGGAACTTTACGATTACGCCAAAGCAAACGGATTCCTTAAGGCCGAAGGCTCCCAGATGGTGGACGATATGGGACACCAGGTCGCCATGATTGAGTATCCGGGGATTTCTCGCGACTATATCCTGGAAATGGTGCACCGTTTCTACGACGAGTACTACTTCCGCCCCAAGGCGATTTTCCGGATCGTGAAGAGAGCGGCGTTCAATTCTACCGACCGCAAGCGCCTCTACACCGAAGCCAAATCGTTCCTCAAGCTGCGCGCGGCGCGCAATCGTTCCGTGCAGGAGTCGCGTAAGCAACAGGGAGACGGGTTAACCCCTCCGCCTACCAGTGGAACGTCCAATCCCGGCGCTAAGTCGGAAACGGTTGAACCGGTCAACGCCTAGAGGTTGGCGTGACCTTTCGCAAATTGCATTCAAAGTGTTTTAGATTTCGACTCGTGCAGGGCTGCTTCGACCGGCCGCGAGTCGCGGCATAGCCCTTCTCCAGACGAGGTAACTCCTTCAAGAAGGCAACACCTGACCAGCCGCCAATCAGCCCAGGGCGGCGATTTGCGCGTCGAGGCCGGCCAGCGTTCGGCGCAGCAACTCGGAATAACGCTCGCTGTCGCTCCGCTCCATTTGCTGAAGGACCAGCTTGCGCGAAAGCTCGAGGTCAGCTTTCTTCATCTGGAGTTGCATTTCTTCAGCAGAGCAGGAGCGGGTTTCGCTAAGGGAGGGTTCGGAATCAGACTCTTCTATTTGAGCTTCTACAGATTTACTTTCCCAACCACGTGCCATAATGGAATTATAGCGCCGCGGGAATGATTCCACGACGCAAAAATCGCGCGCGATCCTCAATCCCATCACCCTCACAACGCAATGTGACAGCCTTACGCGCATGATCTTCGTCATCCCTTCACTGGTTACCAGTCCAATATGGTCCTTCCTGAATCGGCACAACGTGCCTTGTCAGAGATCGGAGATATGTTGACGAGCCCTGTGGAAAAGACGAAGATCATGGTAACCATTGGTTGGTTACTGGCCAAGGTCACGGTATGCGCATCCTGGTTGTGGAAGACGACGCTTCGCTCGCCAGCTTTCTCCGCAAGGGCCTGGAGGCGGAACACTATGCGGTTGATGTCGCGCCCGATGGTGAACAGGCCCGGCAGATGGCCTTGGAAAGCGAATACGATCTGCTCATCCTCGATCTGAATCTTCCCAAGCTCGACGGCATAGGCGTGCTGAACGCCGTGCGTCCCAAGAAACCGTCGCTTCCGGTGCTGGTGCTCACCGCGCGCAGCCGGGTGGAAGACCGGGTGCAATCGCTCGACACCGGCGCCGACGATTGCCTCATCAAACCGTTTTCCTTCACCGAGCTTTCGGCGCGGGTGCGGGCGCTGCTGCGCCGCGGCCCGCAAACCGTTGAGACGGTGTTGCGACTCGCCGACCTGGAACTCGATCGCGTGGAACGCAAGGTGGAACGTGCCGGCAAGCGCATCGAGCTTACTTCGAAAGAATTTGCCCTGCTTGAATACCTCATGCGCAATGCGGGCCGCCGCATCACCCGTGCCATGATCGTGGAGCACGTGTGGAACCTGTCGTTCGATACCACCACCAACATCGTCGATGTTTATATCAACTACCTGCGCAAGAAGGTGGATGGTGAATACGTACCCCATCTCATTCACACGGTCCGCGGTGTGGGATACGAAATGAGCTGCCACGCCGGGGCGCCGATGTGAGCGCGTCTGCCGCAGCCTCCGCCACAGAGCTTGCTCCGCGCCGCGATTTCGCGTCCAACGTGTTTCACGATCTCAGCCAGCCGCTCACCGCTCTGCAGTGCTCGCTGGAACTCGCATTGGTGCGCGACCAAACCCTCGAGGAATTTCGCGCCAGCGTGGAAGCCGCCCTGCAAAACGCCGAACGGCTGCGTCAGCGGTTGCTGCTGCTGCGCGAATTGAGCGACGCGGAAGATGCCGGCGATACTTCTGCGCCGCTTGCGCTCGATCGGCTTTTGCAGCAACTGCGCGAGGATATACTTCCCCTGTTTGAGTCCGCGGGACGGTCCTTTGAGCTGACCTGCGCAGCGGTGAAGGTGGCAGCGAATGAAGCCAAGCTGGTGCGCGGCTTCTTCTATCTCCTGGAGTTCCTGCTCCGCTGCCCTTCCCCGAGTCACGGTCTCAGCATGCGCGGAGAGCGCAAGGACCAACAGCAGGTGGAGATCTGCATCGCGGGATGCGGGGCCCGCGTTGATGCCGCGCCGTCTGACGATTGCTGCGAGCCTGATTGGAACGGTGAGCTGGAAATTGCCCGCCGAACCTTTTGCGCGGTTGGCGGTGACCTGATATGGGGCGCGTCCCCTGGCCTTCCCGGAGTCTGGATTGTGCGATTGCCCTGCATTGGTTGAGCGACGGCAGACTGCGCGATCTGGCTCAACGGGCATATTTCGTCGGCATCGCGAGAGTTCTTCAGTTTCCTAGAAACTTCTAATTCCCTACTAATCCATTTCTAAGGTTGGCGGACTACAACGGTCTTTGTGACGACCATTGCGTAGTCCTGCTGAGATTTGACGCGGACGCCGTCGAGGCGCCCGGACAACTATCCCCCAGTGCTGCCGGTGCAGTCGTCGAAATGATTCGATAAGGAGGAGACATGATTGCGCCCCACCCTTACGAGCAGATTAGTGAACCGGCTGCTGAGATGACGGACGAGCTCCTGCTGGAAGAACTGCCGCAGGTAAAATACATCGCACGTCGCATCCACGAGCGGCTGCCGCAGCACGTTCCTTTCGACGATCTTCTGCATGCTGGCATCGTGGGCCTGATCGACGCCGTGCACAAGTTCAACCCGGATAAGAAGGTGCGCTTCGCCTCCTATGCCAAGTTCCGTATCCGGGGAGCCATTCTGGACAGTCTGCGGGACATGGACTGGAGTCCGCGCGACCTGCGCCGCAAAGCCCGCCGCCTGGAAACCACCACGCAGAAGTTGCAGACCGAACTGGGCCGCTCGGCCACCGAGCCCGAGCTGGCGCTGGCCATGGGCATGACCCTGGAGGAATTTCAGCACCTGCTGGACGAAATTCGCGGCCTCGAGGTAGGCAGCCTGCAGATCGTATCGCTGGAAGATGGGCGGGAAACCGATCTCGGGCAAAATCTTCCGGGGCCCGCCAACCAGGATCCTCTGTTTCTCTGCTTGCAGGGAGAGCGTCGGCAGTTGCTGGCGGATGCGATTGCAGAGTTGCCGCCGCGCGAACAGCAAGTGCTCGCCCTGTATTACCAGGAAGAGCTCACCATGAAGGAGGTAGGAGCGGTGCTGGGAGTGGGAGAATCGCGCGTCTCGCAGATTCATTCCATGGCGGTGGCGCGGCTGCGGGTCAGCCTGGACAGTGCCCAAAGTCGCGCCGCCGCTCTCACCGCGTCCGTTCACGCCGCTACCCCGCAGGTGGGGATGTGGAAGAGCTCCTGAGTGTCAGCTGGGGTTTCGACCCAACTATACGGATGAAAGTCAACCACGGAGACACGGAGAAAACCCGATAGAAACCGAAAACTCTGTGTCCTGAGTGCCGGAGCCTGCCCGGAGTGAAGCCGAAGCGTAGTGATTGATTCTCGACGGAGCGAGGAATCTATAGGTACGGCTGGGACGATCAGCAGGCGGCAAGAAATTCGCACAAGAAGATTAAAGTTTTCTTAACTACTGCCGATCACTCAATTGCAGGGGACATAGCACGAGGAGCTGGGATGACATTTGACTTAAAGAGCCTGCTGAAAAAGTGCCAAAAGCAGATCTCCAGCGGGCTGAACTTTACCCCAACCAGCGCGAAAACTGCGCCCGTCGGGGACCCCGGTTCGCCCGCCCAAAATGGCAAAAGCAAAGCGCTTAATGGCACATCGGAAGATGCGCCGCTTCACGACACCCGTTGGGACCTATTTTTCGGCAGCCTGTTAAATCCGCAAGCCATGCCGGCGCTGGACCGCAGCACGCGCGCCGGGAGTAATGGCCAGGACATGACCGCCGATGCTGAAGCTGTGACCCATCTGTTTACCTGGAGCGTGGCGGTCCAGACCTTGAAGACACGCCTGGACGAGGTTCCAGACATCCGGCAGCAGCGGGTGGATTCGCTGAAACAAGCCATGGCGGGGGGAAGGTACCAGCTTTGTCCGCAACAGATCGCGGCTGCGATGTTTGCCGATGGAGGACTCGATCTCGACTGAAGAAGCCGTGGTGGAAACGAGCCGGCGCAAACTCAGCCTCGATTATCTGACTACAAAGTACGGTTAGCGTTTCACTCTGTGGGGAGTGATACGCTGTTCCCACAATGACTGCGGATGAGGTCAAACAACTGCTGCAACTGCAACCGCTGGCAATTGAGGGCGGCTTCTTTCGTGAAACCTATCGCTCACGCTGGAACGTCGCGGCGGAACACCTGCCTGAAGGCATTCGCGGTCCACGCTCCATCGGCACGGCGATCTACTACATGATTACGCCGGAGACGTTCTCGGCGCTGCATCGGCTGCCCGGCTCGGAGGTCTTCCACTTCTATCTTGGCGATCCCGCGATTATGCTGCAGTTGCTGCCCGACGGAAACTCGCAGATGATCACGCTGGGAAGCGACCTCGCCGGCGGACAGCAGCCGCAAGTCGTGGTTCGTGGAGGCATCTGGCAGGGATGCAAGCTCGCACCCGGCGGGAAGTTCGCGCTCATGGGAACAACCATGTCCCCCGGCTTCGATTACGCCGATTATGAAAATGGCGATCGCGAGCATTTGATTGAGCAGTATCCGAACGCGGCGGAGGACATCAGGCAGTACACCCGATAAGAACAAAGCGACCGCCAACCCAATTGCGTGCCATTAGATGTGTAATACATTTGCAGTTTGTATTACAATGGCGTTGTGAAGGCAAACGTACAGGCGCGGCTGGACCGCGAAGCCCGGGCGGCTTTAGAGAGCCTGGTGCGGCGGCTCGACTGGAGCCCATCGCGGGTGGTGCGCGAGGGGCTGCGCCTGCTCGCGGCCTGTTATGGCACAACTTCGAGAAGGAAGGTAATTGGCATTGGGCGCTTCGCCTCGAACGTTTCTGACCTCGGCTCCAATAAACGGCACTTGAAGGGATTCGGGCGATGAAGCCGGTGCTCCTCGACACTGGAGTGGTCGTTGCTCTGTTGGACCGAAGCGAGAGACATCACCCCCAATGCGCCGACGTTGTGACTAGTTTGGGAAGACCGTTGGTGACCTGCGAGGCGGTGATTGCGGAGAGCTGTTATTTGCTGCGCAATCTCTCCGGGGCGGCTGAGGCGGTCCTGGAGAACGTCGCGCGGGGCGTTTTCCTGATTCCATTTCAGCTTTCGCGCGCCGCCACTCCGGTTCGAAAAATCATGCGGAAGTATTCAGACCAGCCAGCGGACTTCGCAGATGCTTGCCTGGTTCATCTCGCAGACGAACTGAATACGGGAGAAATTCTCACTCTCGACCGCGACTTTGCCCACTACCGCTGGCGTAAGACTCGGAGTTTTCAACTCTTGATCGACCTGGAATGACCTGGAATGACCTGGAACACTGCGGAGAAAACATGAGGCGTCCGCGACACGCTTTATTTTTTCTTGTCTCGTGCTCAGTGGTTTCCAAGGCAAGAGTGGTAACTGCCATCTAGCCACACTTCCCGGTTCCATGACACGTGCGGACCTTCGACGAGCAATTTCCTGGTTCGGCGAGTTCACCATCGGGCCCAACACAAGTTTGGGTGTGCATGCACCAGAACAGGCCGTCATTGGTCGGAGGCACCGTGGAATCGTGCTCCACCTCGATGAATTGTCCCTTCCAGCGCAGCGCCGGGCAAAGGTCTTCGCGTTTCGTAGTGAAGCGATCGGCGTCGAGATTCAGCATCATGCGGCACCTCCGGTGCTCTGGCCCGCGGCGCCTAGGATGGCGCGCTTGACGGCTGCCTTCGCCAGCGTGATTTTGTACTTGTTGTGGCTGAGCGGTTTGGCTTGCGCGACTGCGGCGTTCGCGGCAACCATTGCGGTTTCAGGAGAGATGCTCTTGCCTACCAGCGCCTGCGCCGCTTCGGGCGAGATCCACGGAATGGGAGCAACGTGTCCGAGCACAACGCGTGCGCTCTTCACGGTACTGCCGTCCATTTCGAGCGCCGCGCTCGCCTGGGCCAGCGGCCAGTCGAATGCCGCCCGTTGGCGCACTTCGTAGCTGGCAGCTTTCAGGTTCTGCGAAGGCGGAGGGACGACGATCTCAATCACCATCTCGCCGGGTTTCAGGTCGTGTTCGAGTTCGTGCTCGGATTTCGGGATGACGAAAAACTCTTCCAGCGGCAACTCGCGCACGCCACTGCCCGCGGCCTTCGCAGAGTACAGCCGGATCTTCGCACCTAAGGCAATGAGCACCGGCGCAAGCGTTGACGGGCTGACGAAGTACGCCGGTCCGGCATTGCCAAGAATCGCAGCATAGCGATTGTCGCCCTCGAGTACCATGGATTTGCCGTCTGGGGTCTTCGCCATCAGCCCTATGCCGTTGCGAAAGTACCAGCAGCGCGGACGTTGACACATGTTGCCGCCGATGGTTGCAAGGTTGCGAATCTGCGGGCTGGCGACCTCGTGCGCGGCATCTGCCAGAACGGGATAAACACGCCGCACATTCGCATCTTCGGCGAACTCGGCGATGGTGGTCAGCGCGCCGACGCGCAATCCGTTTCCGGGTTGATAGGTGACGCCGCGCAACTGGTCGATGTGCTTGATGTTCACCAGGCGCTGGGGTGCGACCACGTCATCCTTCATCAGCGCCAGCAGATCGGTGCCGCCGGCGAGAATGGAACCATACTCGCCGAGCAGAGTGGCGACCTGCTCCTTGTTCGTCGGGCTGACGTATTCAAACGGTCGCATGTGTGCCTCCGTTCTCCAGTGCTTCCAGCACGCGGGCGGGAGTGAGCGGCAGAAATGGCACGCGCACGCCGATCGCATTAGCAATCGCGTTCGAGATGGCCGCACCAGGAGAAATCACGGGCGGCTCCGCCAATCCGATGACGCCGCGCTCGTCGTAACCTTTGCCAATCATCATGTGGACCTTCATTTCACCAATGTCGGCGATGCCCGCCAGCCGATAGAACTCCATGTTCGGGTTCAACATGCGCCCGCTAACGGGATCGAGAATTTTCTCCTCGTAGAGCGCATAGCTGATGCCCATGATGAGCGCGCCCAGCACCTGGCTTTCGGCAGTCTTCACATCCACGACCAGGCCGCAATCCTGCACCGCAACCATCTTGTTCACGCGCACGATGCCGGTCTCGGTGTCCACGGAGACATCGGCCATCTGCACGCCGCCGACGCCGCTGTTGGTCAAGTCCGGCGGCTTTGACTTGTCGGGATTCTTGCCGCGAATCGTCATCGGCATGGCGCCAATCTTGGCGCAGGCTTCCTTCCACCGGAGGCTGCGGCTGGGATCGCTCTTCACCCGCACCGTTGCATTCACGGCCTCCAATTCTTTCGGTTGCGCCTTCAATGCGGGAGCAACTTTGGCGAAGAGTTGATCGCGTGCATCCACGGCAGCGCGCCGCGTAGAGGACGTAACACCGCCCGAGGTCGTGCTGCCACCGCTCGCGCCGGAGACGGGATACCGGCTGTCCCCGATCAGCAGCTTGATGTTGTCGAGCGGAATGCCGAGCGTGTCAGCCGCGACGATCGTAATGATGGTGCGGCAGCCGGTGCCGAGGTCCTGGGTGGCCATCTTGATTTCGACGGACCCATCGGGATGAATGGTGAGATCGCAATCGCTGTTGTGCCCGCGGCCTCCCCAGGTGTGCAGCGAGAGTCCGAGTCCGCGCTTGATCGGCCCCGCGGATTTATCGCCGCGCGGATGCCACTTCTTTTTCCATTCCATTAGCTCCGCGGCGATGGGTAGTTCATCGCGATAAATTTTTTCGCGCGGGCCCGTCAGTTCCAGATTGCGAGTAATGAGGTCCACCGGGTCCATGTTCATCTTGGCGGCGAGATCTTCGATCGCCGTCATAGTGATGACAGCAGCCTGCGGATGGTTCGGCGCACGCCACGCGCGGGCACTTCCCTGGTTGGTGGAAATGGCAATGTGCTGCTTGCGTTGGTTGGGAATTTCGAAGATGTACGGCAGTGGAGGGGTGCCCCCGCCGCCCATTCCGCCCGTTCCCCACGAGCGTGATTCCCAGGCCACAAGCTTGCCGTCTTTGTCGGCGGCAATCTTCACGCGCGCAAAGCCTGATGGACGCATGCCCGCGACTTCCTGTTCGGCATCACGCTCCAGCATGATCTTCACCGGCTTGCCGCCAGCAGCCTTCGAGAGCTGCGCTGTGGCGATTCCCCAACGATCGGGGCTGAACTTGCTGCCGAATCCGCCGCCGATGTACTGCTGCAGCACTTGAATATTTCCTGCGGGGATGCCGAGCGGTTCCGACACTTGGGGAGCAATGCCGGAAAGGTTTTGCGTGGACACGTGTACCACAAGGTCCTTGTCGGTGGGCCATTCCGACGCCATACCGTGCGTTTCAAGGCAGCAATGCGTGATGCAGGAAGCGCCGTAGAACCCTTCGGAAACGGCGGCCGCAGAAGTGAACGCCTTGTCGGGATCGCCTTGCTTCTGCACCGCCGTTTTCTTGTAAGGCGAGCGCGAAGTTTTGCCCTCCGCGTACTTGGCGGAACGCAATGCCTCGACAACCTGGGGATCGACGCCGGACGCTTGCGCGTCCTTCAAATACTTGTCGTCGGGTTTGAAGCTGATGCCATTCGCCTTGATGGCCGCGATCACCTGCTCATCCGGGACCTGGTTGTCCTCCATGTCTTCAAAATCGTCGCGGCTGATGGGCCCGTTATTGACACCGATGTTCTTCGGCGGCTCGGCGTCGGAGACAAAGTGAGGCAGCACCTCGTACTGCACCTTGATAGCGCGGATTGCATCCTCGGCGGTTGACTCATCTACGGCCGCAACCGCGACTACTTCATCGCCCGCCCAGAAAATCTCCGTTCCCGGCGTCTGCAATACTTTGACGGCCTTCACGCCTGCCATCTTCTCGGCTGCGCTGCTGTCAATGCTGACGATGCGCGCGTGCGCGTGCGGGCAGCGAAGAATCTTTCCCGCCAGCAAGCCATTGGGGTTGTAGTCGTAGGTGTACTTCGCGCGGCCGGAAGCTTTCACCGGACCATCAACTCGCGAAATGCGCTTGCCCAGCAGCGGACGGGTTGCGGGATCGGGCCACGTGTACTCGCTCATGACGCCCTCCCTTCTGGTTTGGCCAAAGCGACGGCGCGAATTCCGTTGTAGGTCCCACAGCGGCAGTAATTGCCGCTCAGTCCGCGGCGAATGTCCTCCGCGTTGGGGTTGGGGTGCTGCTCGAGGAAATGAGTCGTCGCGACGATGAATCCCGGTGTGCAGAAGCCGCACTGCTGGGCATCGTGCGCGACGAAAGCCTGCATGACGGGAGTTAACGCGTCGCCTTTAGCGAGACCTTCGATGGTGGTGATGTTTTTCCCTTGCGCATCGATGGCCAGCACGGCGCACGCATAGACGGTCTTGCCGTCCATCAACACGGTGCAGGCCCCGCAAACCCCGCGGTCACAGACGCGCTTCGCGCCGGTCAAATCGAAGTTGTCGCGCAGTGCATCCAGCAGCGTGACCCGCGGCTCCAACTGCGCGCTCAACTTCTTGCCGTTGACGGTGAGCGCGACTGGGACCTTGCCCGGCCCATGGACGGCCACTTCCTCACCAGCGGCTTCGACCATCTTGGGGCCGAGCACCAACGGAAGCGCAACGCCGACGCCCGAAATCTTCATGAAATCGCGACGCGAAACACCCGAGGTGGTTTCAGGCTTGCGTGTGGGATCGTCTTTCATCGTGCCTCCATCGCGGTGGTTGTTCACCCGAGCAGGTTAGTTTGCTCGCAATTTGCGAGTATAACTCCGGGATAGACGATGATGCAGGGACCGGCGGTAGGGATTTTTTCGCGGGATTGAAAGGCGGTAGTGTTCAGGGTACCGAAGCGAGAAAGCGACGACTCCTCAGCCCGAAGGGCGACACAATCGTAGCCCAGGACGTGAGTCCTGGGTGAGCGTCTTGGATGAACTGAGTCCCTTTAGGGACGGCACTGCCTGAATGTAACTTGTGACATGTTGAACAGATGGTGCCGTCCGGCCGGACTCGTCTCATTTGATAATGCCAACCCAGCACTCACGTGCTGGGCTAGAATTATGTCGCCCTTCGGGCTGATCGCATATTGTTTCGTGAGACTAGCCGCAATGGGGCCGATTTCGCTTGCGTCTGCTGGTGGTCCTTCCACTGCGCACGCTTCCACCAGGGCGGACTCGTGCTTCGCTCAAGATGACAGCCATGCAAGAAAAAATCGGCGACTCCCGCGGGAGCCGCCGACCAGTGGGTCATTAGGAAGTGCGCAACTACTTTTTCAATGTGCGGATATACGAAACCAGGTCTTTGATCTGCGCGTCGGTCAATGTCCCTTTGAAGGCCTTCATTTTCCCTTTGCCATTGGTGATCGCAGCGGTCAAATCGGCGTCCGATATCGACTGCACGCTAGGGCCGCCAAGTGGTTTCAATCCCATGGATTTGGCCATGCCCTCGCTGGGAATGCCTCCGGCGCCATGACACGCCTGACATTTAGCCTTGTAGGTGTCGATACCACCCTGCGCCACAGCCAACGGCGGCAGGGCGAGTGCAATTACCAAGCTGAACAGAGCGATTCGTTGCAGTAACTTCATCGTCATATTTTTCATTCCCTCAGAAAAGCAACCCTCTCGGGGAGCAGGATATGTACAAAAGCACCGCTAACTGACGGCCACAGTACTGTACTCCGCGAAGACAGATTTCGCCATACCCTTTCCGTGGGAACAGGAGGGAAAAAACGCTTTGAGCGGGTGATATGCCGCAAAACCGGCCTCCGGGGGCCTCTGCTGCCGATATCGTTCACCGGACTAATCTTCTGTATCTAAACGACTTAGGTTATCGCCGAGAAGCCTTCCTTGGTTTGGCATGGATTGTGCCTTTACTAAGAGGAACCGCTTTCCGAAAGAAGGCCCCTATGGATCCGACGCTGGCAGTGATAGGTCTGAACTTCCAAACGTCCCCAGTCGCCGTTCGCGAGCGCTTCTGGATCAGCGAAGCTCGCCGCTACGACGCACTCCACCAATTGGTACGCTCGGAAGGCGTCGAAGAGGTGATCGTCGTGACCACCTGCAATCGCACCGAGTTCATTCTGTGGGCCAGCGACGTCCCCACGGCAGCCAATTCCGTGCTCCGGTTTCTGACCCAGGAATATCAAATCAAGCTGTGTGAGTGGTCTCACTTTTATCGTCTGATGGATGACGTGGCTCTCACTCATGTCTTCCGCGTGACTTCGGGTCTCGATTCCATGGTGCTGGGCGAGCCAGAAATCACGGGGCAGGTGAAGCAGGCCTGGGCCCTGGCGCAGGAGGTAGGCACGACCGGGCGATTTCTGGACGCAGTCACGCAGAAGGCGCTGACCGTCTCCAAGCGGGCCCGGACGGAAACTGCGATCGGCTCATCGGCAGTTTCGGTGCCCTACGCTACCGTGGAACTTTCAAGAAGCATCCTGGGAGAACTTGCAGGACGCGAAGTGTTGCTGATCGGCGCTGGCAAAATGAGCGAACTCGCCGCCCACTACCTGACGAAAGCCGGCGCCAGCCACATGAAGGTGATGAACCGCACTCTGGCTCGTGCCGAAGAATTGGCGCAGAAGATGGGCGCCGCGCCGGTTTCCTTCGACGATCGCTTACAGCATCTGAGGACGGCCGACATTGTTGTGAGCTCGACGGCTTGCCCGCACTGCATCCTCAGCCGCCAGGAAGCCGAGGAGATTGCCCGGCAACGGCACCGCGCGCCGATGGTCATGATTGACATTGCGGTCCCACGCGACATCGATCCCGGTGTGCGCGAAGTCGAGGGCATTCATCTCTTCGATATGGACGACCTGGAGCACGTGGTGAAACGCAATGCGGTGGGACGACAGGCCGCCGCCGAAGCTGCGGAAAAGATTGTGCAGGCGGAAGTGCAGGGCTTTTGTCGCAAACTGATGGCGGAACGAGTGGTCCCGACCATCGTCGCCCTGCGTCAACGTCTCGATGAACTTTGCCGCCAGGAATTGGAAACCCTTCGTCAGGAATATGGACCGTTCACGGAAGATCAGGACCAGGCACTCACAACGCTTACAATGCATATAACGCAACGAATCGCCAGTTCCCTGGCCCGTGAATTGAAGGAACTTCCAGAAAGGAAGGAACAGGACGTGCTGACCGCAGTGGTGGGCCGCCTGTTTCACCTTGAACAACCGTCACCGGTTGTCGCCCGCGCCAAGAACGAGGAGTTAGCGGCTAGCAACTAGCATTTAGCATTTAGCACTTAGCATTTAGCAAGACCGCTTCTAAGTGAAAAACGGCATCAGCGAAGGACCTTTAGCATTGGAAGCCGAACGGTTCAACCAAATGCCAAATGCTAAGTGCTAAATGCTAAGTGCTAATTGCCAACCGCTACAAGGAGTACACAACCAATGTCTCAAGCTGTACAAAACAACAACGACAAGAACAACCTGGCCTTCAGCAACGTGCAAGCTTACACCCTGGCGGTGATCACGCTGGCCATCGGAATCGCGGTAGGCTACTTTGCCCGCGGATCGGCCCCGGTGGCGCCTGCCGGCGAAAACGTGCCAACTGCCTCCGCTCCCGCCGGAATGGGCAACGCCCCGATGGGCTCTGCGCAGTTGCCGGGTATCGGAAGCGCGCAACAGCAGCAGGCCGCATCGCCGGAAGTGTTGGCCAAGGCAGCCGAACCGCTACTGGCCCAACTGAAGACCAACCCGAAGGACTTTGACACTGTCGTAAAGCTGGGGAATCTGTACTACGATGGCCAGGCTTATCCGCAAGCGATCGAGTACTACGAGAAAGCTCTCGCCCTGCAACCCGACAATGCCGATGTTCGTACCGACCTGGGCACCGCCTACTGGTTCACTGGCAACGCTGACAAGGCCATCGCGAGCTTCGAAAAAGTGCTGGCCGTCCGGCCCAATAACGCGCCTACGCTATTTAATCTCGGGATCGTCAGATGGAAGGGAAAGAAAGATCCCAAGGGCGCAATCGTAGCTTGGGAAAGACTTTTGCAGACGAACCCTGATTATCCGCAGAAGGACCAGGTGAAGATGTTGATTGAGGACGCCAAGATGCACGGGGCCAGCGGAAGCAAAGGGTAAGTAGGAATCAGCAGTTCAGCCCAGTCCCAGGCGGCCTCAAGGTGGCCCGCCTTAAAGCCCACTCTTCAGCCCGCAGAGGAACGAGCCCATCGAATATACTCGTCGGAAACGGGGGACGAGTGACTTCGGCTGGCTTGAAATCCAAACATCCTCGCAAGAAACCTGAGAAGCGGACTTTGCCTCAGGCGGGAACGGGCCGCTTCACTCGACCCTGGTTCACTCGAGCCTGGTTCACACGACCGAAGAAGCGAACGCTTGTTCTCGGCGTTGTCCTCGTAGTCGCCACCGTCGTTCTTTACTACCCGGCGATTCATCACCCATTCGTCAATTACGACGACGACGTCTATGTCACCCAGAATGTCCACGTTCAAACCGGGCTTAACTGGGATACGGTCGCATGGGCTTTCACCACCTACGATGCTGCCAATTGGCATCCCCTGACATGGTTGTCGCACGCCTCGGATTGCCAACTCTTTCAGCTCGATCCGGCTGGCCATCACGCCACCAATGTACTGCTACATGCGCTCAATGTAGCGCTGCTGTTCTGGGTCCTGTTGCAGGCGACCGGATCCACAGGCCGCAGTTTCATGGTGGCTGCGCTGTTTGCCCTGCACCCCATCAACGTCGAATCGGTCGTGTGGGTGGCCGAGCGCAAGAACCTGCTCAGCATGTTGTTTTTCCTGCTGGCGCTGGGAGTTTACCGATGGTATGCGCGGGAACCGCGACCTGGGCGCTACGTCGCGGTGGCATGTTTGTTCGCGCTGGGACTGATGACCAAGCCGCAGGTGATTACATTGCCCTTCGTTCTGCTGCTTTGGGATTATTGGCCATTGCGGCGAATGTTTGCCGACGGCGAGCCCGCTGCAGCAGGAACAGAGACCGTCTTCCCGCCAAGGAGTTTTTCCCGCTTGCTATTGGAAAAGCTCCCGCTAGTCGCGCTCTCCGCAATTAGCGCGGTGGTCACCATGAAAGCGCAACGGGTGGGCGGCGGCATCAATCCGGAGCTGTCGCTTTCGGCGCGGCTGGCAAACGCGGCCGTCTGCTACGCACGCTACGTGGGTAAAGCGTTTTGGCCGACACGCCTCGCGCCTATGTATCCCCATCCCGGCAACTCGCTGGCTAAGTCGGAGGTGTTCGCAGCATTGCTTTTCCTGCTGGTGGTCACTGCGCTGGTCATCGCCGCCCGGCGTCACCGGTATCTTCCGGTAGGATGGCTGTGGTTCCTGGGCGCGTTGATACCCATGATCGGTCTGGTGCAAGTGGGCAGGCAGGCGATGGCTGACCGATACGCATATCTGCCGTTCATCGGACTGTTCATCATGATCTGCTGGGGAGTGGCAGACTGTGTCGGGGCCAGTAGCCGCTGGCTGGCAAGCCACCGGAGCCTAACGGCCGCTGGCGCGGACGCAGCCAATAGCCATCAGCCCATTAGCACTATTTTGCTGGCCACGGTTTGCGCCGGCGTCTTACTGGCGCTGATGCTGGTGACTCATCGCCAGATCGACTACTGGGGCGATAACGTGACCCTGTGGTCGCACACCTTGCAGGTCACGAACCGCAATTACGAAGCCGAGGAAGACCTAGGAGAAGCGCTGCTGGCAAAGGGAGAGCAAGCAGACGCCCTGACCCACTTCTACCAGGCGACGGAGATCGATCCGCGTCGGACTCTTCCTCACATGTACATCGCAACCTACGACCATGAGCATGGGAAATTACAGGAGGCCATCGAGCAATACCGGAAAGCCATAAGCGTGAGCCAGAACACCAGCACGAATGCTCGGGCGTTCGGCAACATGGGACATGCTTATCTCCAACTCGGGGACATGGCGCAGGCACGCGAAAATCTACAGGAGGCGATCAGGCTCGACCCTCACAAGATGGAAATATGGATTGACCTGGGTTTGGCGAAACAGAAATCCGGCGACCTCGCTGGAGCCATCCAGGCATATTCCGCAGGGGTGAAGGTCAAGGCGACGGATGTCGGTTATCTGCTGCTGGCTCGCGCCTTGGAGCAGAGCGGCCATCACGACGAAGCGGCTACGGCCACGCAGCGAGCTAAAGTCCTGTCCGCAAACTTCGCCGAGGCCCAGCGCATTGCCGAGAGACTTTTGGCGCAGTAAGGGCGCTACAATCGGTTTAGACATAAGTTTGGACATGTCTTTTGACATGTCTTCCACTTGCGTACCCGATGCCCGGCATTCAGTGCGGTGTGATCTGCCAGACGCCGCCGCAACTTCCGACACAGCTTGCCGGATTTCCTGTGCCGCCGGTGGAAGCCGTGCCATAGAGATTACCGGCGCTGTCGAACACCAGGTTGCTGCGCAGAGATCCCCCATCCAAGCCATTGGTAAAGTCGTGCAGCGAGGTATAAGTCCAACCGCCGGTTCCGTGGGTCAGCTTGAAAGCGGAACCGAAGCGATACACTCCATCGCCCGCGGTCGAGCCGTAGAGGTTGCCCGCACCGTCCATGACTAAGTCGGCGACGGGACCCTTGGCTCGGCCACCGCCCGACCCGACAAAGCTATACAGCGTGGTAAAGACCCAGTTGCCGCCTGAGGGGCTCAACTCAAAAACCGTGCCGCCGCCACCCGAACCTCCGTATTGTGTGGCGCCATAAAGATTGCCGGATTGGTCAAAAATGAGGCCGGCATAGGGATTCGCCCCGTCCGTTTGACTGAGTTGAAAACTGTGAAGAGTCTTCTGTGTCCAACCGGAGCCTGCGGGACTCAATTCGTAAATGGTGCCGCCGCCGAATGCGCCGCCGGCGGAGGTCGTACCGTAGAGGTTGCCGGCTGGATCGAGAGTTACGCCCGCCCACGGGGCTGCCCCATCTGCGCCTCCTGTGAAGGTGTAAACCGTACTCTCCGTCCAGCCGCTGCCGGCGCGCGTCAGCTTATAAACAACGCCGCAGCCACCCGAACAGCTTCCACCACCGCCGCCGTAAGTCGTGCCGTAGAGATTACCTGCCGCGTCGAAGACCACAGTGGCGCCGTAGGGATTCGATCCATCAGCGCCTCCACTAAACTTATACAACGGGGTTTCGATCCAGGGGCAATATGAGGTGTGACAGAATGTGCCCGGAGTTTGCAGGCTGAAGACGGTGCCGCAGCCAGTGTGCCCGTAGGCCAGGCATGGTCCAATTCCCCCAAAGCCAGTAGTACCGTAGAGTTTGCCGTCGCGGCCAATGACGAGTGTGGAGTATGGAATAACGCCGTTACTAGTGATCGTAAATACGTAAAGCGGGGTCAAGGCCCAGCCCGTGGTTTTATGCGCTAGCTTGTAGGCGGTACCAGTACCGGCGTCGCCTTCAAAGGTGGTTCCATACAAATTTCCTGCTGCGTCAATGGTAAGGCCGAAGGTTGGCTCGGCACCATCGACCCCGCCGGTGAAGTCGTGAATCACCTGGTAGGTCTGGGCCTGCACCGCTTCGGTCGCACTGAGCATTAGCACCAACATGATTGCTAACGCCAACCCGGCGGCTGCGGCTCGCCGACCGGTCTCAAGAATCCAAATCCGATGTTGTCCTGGGTTCACCATACTCATTACTCGTTCTCCATTTCGAAGGTACTAATCCGCACTCCCTTTTCTTCTGAAGACATCGATGAACGATCGCGATCGTGGCTGATAAGCTTGGGCAGCGTCTCCCCAAATGTACTCTGTCGGCTGGTTCATATCCACCGTTCCCACTTTCTCGTACTGACTGCGCAAGTACGCGTCGGCCCAGGAGAGAACCAGCGTCTCCGAAGTCGGTAGCCTGCCGAACGATTCCGGCACATTGACGAATACCACAAACTCGGGCCGAGCGGCTTCAATCTCGGCGATCATTTCCTGCTGCATCTCCAAGGCAAACCTTTGCGGTTCCATCAGGCCGTAGGTGTAGATGTAACCCGTCGCCGAGTGCCGGTGTGCGTAAAAATAAATCTCCGGCTCAGAGCCTATCACCGCAATCCGCGCACCTGGGCCGGAGTGACTCTTGAGGTATTCGCCCACCTGCAACGCTTCGGGAAAGAGATTCGCGCCATACACCGTCTGGCAGGCCGTCAGCGGATCCGTGGTAAAGAAATACTCTCGCTGCAAAAATATGGAGTTCGCAAAGGCAACGAGAAAAACGAGCACAGGCACGAACGACCACGCTCGGTGCCGGCCCTCAAGCAGGCTCTGCCTTGCCGCGCTCACCGCAACTCCAGCCAGCAGCGCGATCGCGGGCAGCATCAGGATGAAGTAGTGCTGACGGAAATAGAATCCTGGGCACACAGCTACGCAGGAAAAGAAAAAGAAACCTGCAAGAAACCAGCCCTGAGCCCGGGCTTTATGGTTCCACCCGAGAGCGGTGAGACCCACTCCGGCAATGGCCCAAATCCAGCACGCCGGTCTTACCACTTCGGCAGCAAACAGGAGAAAGTAATGCGCACCCTCTCTGATCCCGATGATGGAGGCATATTCTCGCGAATATAAGAACGTCCAGAACCAAAACTTCTGAAAGCTCCCCGCAGCGAAAAGAGCAAGGCAAGTTACTGCAAAAGGCAAGACTGTCCCAAGCACCAAGGCTCCGGCCTTCGGCGCCAAGGCTCGCCAATCAAGCCGCCCATCGCGGTACTCGCTCTTAGCCAGATACAGGCCGCCGAAAACGGCAAACAAGATCCCAGGCTGCTTCATCAGCAAGGCCAGTCCCAGCAGCACGCCGCTGATAAAGAAAAGCCAGACGCGTCTAGTCTCGATTGCCATGAGCAGGAGCAGGATGCCACCCAGCGCCGGGAGCACGACAAAATGCGTAGCATGTCCGGCGAAACCCACCACGGATGGGCTAGTGGACAGCACGGCGTAGCTGGCAGCGGCGACCAATCCAGCGAGTGGGCCGAACAGACGCCGCGCCAAAAGAAAAACCAGGAACGTGGTGGCGGCATTGACCAGGAGCAAACCGAGATGAATCCCGCCGGGCGTCTGCCCGAAAAGTGCGAGGATCACGGAATAGGCCGCGAAGGTGCCGGGCAACTTCATGCTGTAAACGAGCTGGTAGGGAGGTATCCCCTGCAACATCAACTGGCCCGCGTAGGCGTATTCCCCTTCGTCCCGTTCCAGGGGGCACTGCCGCAAGTGGAAACGGATGAGGGCAAAGAACAGAATTACCATCAGCAGCAGCCCGTAAGTCCAATACTGCGACGCGTTAAGCTTCATTCTTTGCATCATCCGTAATCGTTAGCGCACGTCGCTGACGCAGCGCCCTTAACAAGCTGCAGCCGCCGCGGTGGCAATCGACCAGCGATGTCCAACTGAGGCAACCGGTGAGCCATCTTAGCGCAACCAGGCGTTTGGGCGGACTAAAATGACCGGGCTGCGGTCCAATTGACGCAGCCAAGAGCGATTTGGTTACAAATTGGACACAAAACGGAGTGCCCCAATATGGCCAAACTGTTGAAAGAAAGCAGGCTACGCGGAAATGGGGAGTGGCGCTTTGGAGGGAAATTCCCTAGAACAATGTCGCAAAGACATGCACACCGGAGGTACCCAAGTAACGAATCTACAGGCTTTACGGTGGCAGGTGAATTGCTCTTCTACCGGTAGCCTCTCTCGCTATGGGGGCTACCCAGTGGGTACAGTTCTGATTTGAACCTTAAAGGAGGGTTCGATCCTTGAAAACGCGTATCGCTTCTCTGTCACTGCTCACAATCGCCTGCCTAGTGCTGGCTGTTGCTCCTGCCATGGCAGGTACTGTCTATTCCAACGGTCCATATAACGGCACCAACGATGGTTGGACCATCAACTTCGGCTTCTCCGTCAGCGACTCCTTCACGGATGCAGGTAGCACCCCCATCGGCGACCTACACCTTGTTTACTGGGATTCGTCGAGCTCGGACCTTCTGACAACCGTGGACATGGCGCTCGGCTCTACGTCATTCGGCGGTACTCCGCACACGTTGACCGGCGTCACCAACACCTTCCTGGGAACCAACCAGTACGGTTTCAACCTGTACCAGGCTGATTACACGTTCAGCCCCATTGCGTCGAGCGGCGGTTTTGTGACCCTGAGCAACGCCTGCTCCACCTCCGGTTGCTCTATCAGCAACCCGATTTACTGGGATGAGAACAGCGGACCGTCGACGGCCTATGAGAACAGCCTGGGTTCGATTCCGTCGGAAGCCTTCACTCTGACCGGCGGCAGCACCAGCCCGGGAACGACTCCTGAGCCCAGCAGCATCCTGCTGTTCGGTTCTGGCATCCTTGGCCTGGCTGGCGTACTGCGCCGCAAGCTGACTCGCTAATCAATTCGACCCTTCCCCCAAGGTCTTAATCGGAAGCCGGAGCCAAGTGCTCCGGCTTTTCTCATGGTGCTGCCGGCAGAAGCCCACTGCTTGGAGGTGAAGGCACTCGGGTGACCAACCGCGGCACGGGCCCAAGTTCTCCGAGGCTGTCGTTGTAGAGACGCAACGCCCGTACCAAGCAGCCAGAGGCGCAAACAAAGTCCTGTTGAGCAATAACATGGCCTCCTAGTAGCACGCCTGATTCGTGCCCGCCGATAGACCTTTCCGGCTGTTTTTGCACATTCTGCAAGAAGATAGTTGCAACTCTTGTTGTGCATCTGTAACATCGGGCAGCTACATGCGCTCTTCGACGACTAATTACGCATCTCGGATCCATCGCTTCCGGCTGCCTCGGGTTTGTGTGCCGGTAGTGGGCTCCGACGCCGCCACCATGATCGAACGAGCCGAGTCGGTGGTGCGTGATAACCCTTTCCTGGAGTTAAGGTTAGACTACCTTCCGCAACCAGCGGCAGCTCTCCCCAAGCTGAAGAATTTTCTGGAGATGCACCCCGAGGCGACGGCGATCGCCACCTGCCGGCGAGTGGTCAACGGAGGCAAATTCAAAGGTTCGATTGCCGCTGAATTGGCGCTCTTGCTGAAGGCGGCAGACGCTGGTTTCCCCTTGGTGGACATTGAGTTACAGAGCGCCAAGAGTTTGAAGGCGGACCAGTTGCGCGGCCTTAGCGACCGGGTCGGCTTGATTATCTCCTACCACGACTTCCGTGCCACCAAGAAACTGGAAGAGCAGTTCGCGGAGATGAGCAAGTATCCCGCCGATTTTTACAAGGTGGTCTCGACGGCGACCAATCTCTCCGACAACGTGGCGATGATGAAGTTCCTGGAGGCGAATTCGGCCAAGCACGAGATGGTGGGCTTGTGCATGGGGGAACAGGGGATCATCAGCCGGGTCCTGGGAGTAAGGGCAGGCAGCATCTTCACCTTCGGAGCGGCCAAGAGCGGCGAAGAGACCGCTCCCGGACAGGTACCCTTCAATGAACTGAGGGACATCTACCGCATCGATAACGTGGACGCGGCAACCCAGGTTTACGGAGTGGCGGGCGACCCGGTCGAGCATTCGCTCTCGCCCATCATGATGAATGCCGCGCTTCGCCGCGAATCGGTGAACGCCGTTTACTTGTCGCTGCACGCCAAGAGCTTGAAAGACCTGCTGGCCTGCGTGCGCGACATACCGATTCGCGGTCTCAGCATCACCATGCCATACAAACAGGCGATCGTGGACGCATTGGAGAACTCCGACCCGCTGACCCGCCAAATTGGCGCCTGCAACACCGTGGTTCGCAGCCTCGACGGCAAACTGTACGGGTTCAATACCGATGTCGGCGGGATCGTAGCTCCGCTGGAGCAGCGCCTCCACCTGGCGGGCGCGCGTATCCTGATAATTGGCGCGGGTGGAGTGGCGCGGGCCGCGGCTTTCGGATTGAAAGCCAAGGGCGCCGAGGTCTTCCTGACCAACCGCACTCCGGAGAAAGCGCAAACCCTGGCGCGGCAGGCGAAAGCCAAGCATTTGAAACGCGCCGACATTGCGAAGACTACGTTCGACGTGATCATCAACGCTACTCCCGTGGGGATGGGCAACGGCAAGCAGTCTCCGCTGGAGGACAAAGAGCTGAACACCAAGTACGTTTTCGATTTGGTTTACACCCCGGCCGAGACCAAGCTCACTAAGATGGCGCGCGCCAGGAACCTGCAGGTCATACCGGGCTTGGAGATGTTTGTCCAGCAGGGCGCCCGCCAATTCGAGATCTGGACGGGCAAGCCTGCTCCCATCGCCGAGATGGGTTACGTCGTGACCAAGGCGCTGGAACGGCGTGCCGCGCAAGAAGAAGCCGAAGAAACGAAAGCCGCGAAACCCGCGCCCAAGACTACAGCCCGCAAACCGGCCAAGGCCTCCCGCAAGTAGCTTGCTGCATCCGGTTCACGTCCGTCGTTTGGACCTAAGCTGGGCAGAGCGGCACCCTCTCGCCAGAACCGCAATTTCTCTGCCTCTGTTTTGCGAGATCCTACAATATTCGCACCCCCCAATTCGTCTACATCCGTAGATGAAGGAAGCGGCGAGCCGGGAGCGAATGGCACTCGAACAGGACCAGCGAATCTCCGAGGTGGTCAAGCGGGAGCAGTCCCGGCTGCACAACTTCATTCGTCGCCGTGTGCCGGACCCGCTCGACGCCGAAGACATCCTGCAGGAAGTGTTCTACGAGCTGGTGGAAGCGAATCGCCTGCTGATGCCCATCGAACACGTTACCGGCTGGCTCTTCCGCGTCGCACGCAACCGCATCACCGACCTCTTCCGCAAGAAGAAGCCGCAGAACTTCAGCGATGCGGCCGTGGCCAACGACGACGAAGAGTTGCTGCGGTTGGAAGACTTGCTGCCTTCGCCCGATGCCGGCCCGGACGCTCTTTACGCCCGCAGCGTGCTGCTCGACGAACTGGAGTTTGCGCTCGACGAGCTACCCGATGAGCAGCGCGAGGTGTTTGTCGGGCACGAGTTGGAGGGGCGCAGCTTCAAGGAGATGGCGGCCGAAACCGGTGTGAGCGTGAATACGCTGCTCTCGCGCAAACGCTATGCCGTGCTGCATCTGCGCGAGCGATTGCAAAGCATTTACGACGAATTTACGAAAGCGTGAGGGACAGAATATGAGACCGAAAGTGAAGAAACTGATTTGGATTGCTCCGCTGGCGATTCTGGGGATGCTGCTATTTGTCTTTATCGGCGGCGAGATCGTGCTGCATCTGTGGAACTGGCTGCTGCCGCCGCTTTTCGGCTGGCGCCTGATCACCTTCTGGCAGGCGCTTGGGATGCTGGTGCTGTGCCGCATCCTCTTCGGCGGCGTTAGTGGCCGCGGGTTGCACCGCTCCAATTATCGCCGTCGCATGGCCGAGCGCTGGGAACGCATGACGCCCGAAGAGCGGGAAAAATTCCGGCAAAGTTGGCGGGGACGCTGTGGCTTCGGCACGCCGGCGAGCGAGAGCAATGAGTAATGGGCCATGTCGACCGCGCCAAAAGGAATGCCAATCTATCTCGGTCTGATTGACAAGGCGCATGGTGCCCCAGGTTCGCGTCCGTCCGTTGGGCGCTAACCTGGGCAGAGGAAGCTCTGGGCGGGCCCCCGAAGATCTTCAACTCGCGATCTCTGGCTGTCCACTCCGATTCAATTTCGGCCACTGCGGGTGGTGGGACTATTAATCTTCACTGATCATGCACTTGTATGTGTAGTGATGCTGATCGCCCAGTTCGGCCTCGGGGAAATTGAAGGTAAGGCGCTGGCTTTTTCCGGGAAGCAAGGTGAGAGAAGATTGCCGTTCCGCCACCACCTTGTTTTCATCCAGAAGCTGAGCCCCGACCCTCTTTTCTCCCGGGCCGTCGCCGTTATTTTGATAAGTACAGTGGACCCTGATGCAGTAGTCCCCCAGCTGGGTACATTCCTCATCAGAAAGCGTGTCCGTCACTGCAAAAATCGCGGTCGGCGGTGGCGGGGAGGCTTTCTTTGACAGGATACTGACGACGATGAGAATAACAATCCCCAAGCCAACCAGCCATGCGAGTCCCTTGGCGACCTTGACAAAGGTTCGTGGCGGCGGCGCTACCATTGGAGGCGGTCCGGCGGCAATCGGCTGACCGCAGTGCGGACAAGACACGGCCTGATCTGAAACTTCTTTCCCGCATGCTCGGCAATAGGTGAGTGGCATAGTGAGGACGAATTGTACGCCGATTGAGGACGAATGCACACATTAAAATGCAATAAATCCATCGAGCCAGGCCACGGGCCTGCCCGGCGAGCTCTGGACGATAGGCTCAGAACAACGCAGGGCATCGAGCACGAACGCAGGAGATCGCCGCTGAGAACACAGACCAAAGCCCGCTGAGCAAGCCGCCAGCGATCATCTCCGCCCTACTGCTCCTCGCCGCTGCCTTCGGACGTTGGTCCGACGGCCTCTACACGCGGCTGCGCTTATGGCCGTCAAGCGGGTCCTAACACTCGTCCTTCAGTTTTTTTTCTTGACAATCAGATTTTTGTTGCATACCTTTTCGGCAATCTCTCCGTGCAGCTTTCGCCACTGCAACGTGAGCACTGTGGAAGAAGAACTTCAGCCTAGAAGGTATTATGGCCACTCCGCCACTGGGGCCAGAGGTCCCGCATGGTCCCGAGCACAAACGCAAACCAACCCCTGCGCAATCCCATGTCCGTGGGTCCTCCCGTAACGGGCACGGCGCTCGACTGCGCGAACTATTACCGTTTGTAGAAATTGTCGGCGGCTTTATTGCGATCACTCAGGTGATATGTGAGCTGCGCGGCGTGCCGGCGCGAGTCGCGGCTTATTATTCGGTTGCTGCCGTAGCTTTGCTCCTCATCGTGGCCGTCGGCGTCATGTATCGTCAAAAAACGTTGGTCCGTGCACTTGGCTATTTGAACCGAGTGCCCACCGTGGTGGTGTGGATAGTTGCATTGGGAGCGACCATTGCCCTGATTGTGGTATTGCTTCGTCCGAAAGATGCGTGGGAGGCGTGGGGGCGAGACCTCTCGCACGTCGTCAGGGACTGTCAACAGCGCCGGGCTGAGTTGTCTGGTGAAGACAACGATCCAGTCGGGCAATGTATAGCCGCTGGTTTAACTCCTCCACCACAGTTGGCCGAATCCCGCGTACCTCATACGTTTGCGCAGCTTGCACGTGATGTGCGCGCAGGGGTGGTTGTCTTTCAAAATCAGGAATTGAGGAAACAGCTTAACGACTGGTACGGAATAGACGATCGGTTTGTCGGCATTGGTACGTCGCAGCCACAATCTACGCAGGACTCCGCGGCAGAACGAGTGCCAGAGTTCCTGACCCCGAATTATAGCCTCCAGGACGACAGTGTCTGGGTGTGGCAGCTCGACCCCAGAAAGCGAGAGGATATAAACTTACCGATTTCCAAGGTCCTCCAGAGCAAGCCGACAAACCGCTCTGACTTATTTGCCCAGTCAGATGAGGAGGTGCACCAAAGAGCGCATGCCGCCCTTAGTCCGGTTATTCGGTTTGCGCTCCTTCAAGAGAGCATGCACCCGACTTGCCTGGGCCCGACCCAAAGGCGACGCGTTTTCGCGAGTGCGCTTGATGCCATGATTGACAAGACCGTGAGCGATGCCGAGGACTACTCTGGGTACTCTTTGAGTCCATTTCCTAAGAAGGAAGTCCTCTACATTATGGTGTTTGTTCCTGCTACCCCAGACCAAGCGGTCCGTGCCACCTGGACGTCTATCCTCGAAAACACCGCTAAGTGGACGCGTGAGCATGCCGTTTGCCAGCCGTTTGCCAGTAGGTGAGAAGCCTGGTGCCCCAAGCCACGGAAGATTTCCCGCGAGGTCTGGAGATGGCCACTGCCCGCGGTCTTCGGAGGAGGGTCGAATCGGGATTTTTTCCAGTCCAATGGCAGAAAAATGCATTCGCAGGCAAAAATCAGGTTGCAGTTTCCGGGGTGAAAGGCTTAGGATAAAGAGGTTGGAGATGGTTCCAGGCTATCTCCGATTCCAGAAGTCAGACCCTTTAGTCCCACGTTCGCAAGTTCAGCATTCCATCATGCACAGCGATAAAGAAACTGTGTGCGATCACTCCCAGGAGAGACTGAGATGGCGTGGTACGCGTACTGCATTACCGAGCAGCAGGGCCTTCAAGGTAGTATCCGAGCCCGGCGTCCGGTGGCGATTGAAAATCTCCGAGGCGTGAACGACGCTCCGGTGTTCGCCTGTCCCAGCGGAGAATTCGCCGTCATCGTAAGCGAGCACTCCGCTGCCCAACCCCTCAATCAACAAGCCATTCTGGACCATGCTCACGTAGTCAGTGAATGCTTCCGTACCCTGACCGTCCTGCCATTTCGCTTTGGCACCATCTTCGACTCCGATGAAGCCCTGCGCCGAGCGGTTAGAGCGAATCGCAAAGCGTTTCTGGAGTCGGTGGCCCGTTTGCGGGGAAAAGCTGAAATGCATTTCAAGCTTCTGCTCAAGGATGGGACATTGCGGGAAGCCATTGCCGAGCTTCCCAACGGCGTAGGTGGTGAGTACCTTCGCAAATTGCGGGAGCAGGCTACACGCGACCGGGAACGGCAGACAAAAGCTCGGGCACTCTCCATGCAAGTGCACAAGCTGTTCTCACCCCTCGAAGAAGACGTAATCTGCAAACGCACTGACTCCGGCGGCATGCTGATCGACTTTGCCCACCTCATCGATTCCACCTCCGTCCTGAAATATCAGAACCGCTACAGCGCTGCGACCCGGCATTTCAAGGATTGCCACATCACCATCACGGGACCTTGGCCGCCCTATCACTTCATGCCGGGGAAGCTGCGCACGGTCTCTAGCGGAAATTGATGGTGTGGAGCAGCCACAACAATAGTTAGCCAATCAGGCGGCCAGCGGGCCGCCTTTGCCTTGGACGTCGCAACCGCCGCGGGCCTGGGGGAAGTTATCGCCAAGAAATCTCTTTCCTGGGGGGCCCACGGCGGGCCGCTTTTCTTATGGTGAAGTAAAAGCCGATCATGGGCGGGCAGGCAAGCATCCAACCTCTGCAAATCGGGGTTCTCGGGACCGAGCGGAAGAGGCTGGCAAACGTCCCGGTTCAGCTGTCCCGGTTCAGCTTGACCCTGGCTGGAGACGAGCGCATAATTACGCCGCTCCTGTATCAGCGGACCTTGCGCCTTAGCGCCCTGCGGACAGCCTGCTCCGTCGGGCCCAATTCGTCTCGCATCGCTCCTGAGTTCGCGGGCCGTCCTCTCTCGAAGTTTCGAGGTTTTGATATGACAGATCCAGTACACAAGCAAATCGGTGACTACGAGATCATCCGGGAACTCGGCCACGGTGGTATGGGCCAGGTCTTCCTGGTGCGCAACCTCATTTCGGACCGCATCGAGGCCATGAAGATCCTGCTTCCCGACTTGGCGAACCAGGGCGACCTGGGTGCCCGCTTCATGCGCGAGATCAAGCTGCTGGCCAGCCTCGATCATCCCAACATTGCCGCGCTGCGAACGGCTTTTTCGGCTGACAATCAGCTCATCATGATCATGGAATACGTCGAAGGCGATACCTTGGCCCATCGTCTGGAGGGAGGACCGTTTCCCCCGGCCGAGGCCTTGAATTACATCGACCAGGTGCTGGCCGCCCTGAGCTATGCCCATGCCAAGGGCATCATTCATCGCGACATTAAGCCGGCAAACATGATGCTGACGCGGGACGGTGTCTTAAAGCTGATGGACTTCGGTATTGCGCGCTCGGGCAACGATTTGGGCCTCACCGTGACCGGCACAACCCTGGGTTCGCTGGATTACATGTCTCCCGAGCAGGTGCAAGCGCAGGCGACGGATGGGCGCTCGGATTTGTACTCGGTGGGAGTTTCGCTCTACGAAATGGTGACTGGCCAACGGATGTTCAGCGCCACCAGCAGCTTCTCCATCATGGAGGCGCAAATCAAAGAGACTCCACGCGCGCCCATCGAAGTGCAGCCCTCGTTGCCCAAGCCGCTGAGCGACATAATCATCATGTCGGTGGCTAAGAATCCGGCGGACCGTTTTCAAAATGCTGATGCTTTCCGCAATGCCCTGTCGCAGATCAGAGACTCGTGCGGCTCGCCTGGCTTGCCCAAACCCGTCGTAGCTGCTGCGACGCCACGGCCTGTGCAGCTTCCGCCAACCCAAGCCTCCGATATAAGACCGCCGATCCCGGTAAGCCAGCCTGCAGCGAGTCCAGTCCATGCGGCTGCGACGCCTACGCCCAGCCAGACTACGCCCGTGCCAAAGGCCGGATCGCGGCAGCCGTACTGGATTCTGGCAATTGCGATCATCCTTTTGCTGGCGACCTTGGCGGGAGCTCGGGCCTATCGCAGCTATAAGCAGAATGCGGCCAGCACGGCGGCGGCCGGAGCCATGGCTCCCGGCGGCAGTGCGCCGTCCAGGCCCGCCCCGTCGGCGGGCAATCAAGCGCCGGACCAGTCCGCTGCGAACATTGACGTTCCGGCGGCGCCTGACCAGAGCGCCTCTGGGACAGCAGCACCTGACACATCAACGTCCCCGAACGCAAAAAAGACAACCCAAGCCCGTCTGAATCCGCCGGGCCCGACTGCGGAAGAGCTGGCGGAGCGGGCCGCGATGGAACAGCAGAAAAAGCTGTTGGACGCGATGGAGATTGAAGACGATCACCTGGAAAGCCGGGCAGCCGCGGTCGAGAGCAGCCTGGGTGCCCTAGAGCAGCAGATGCGTCAGAGCGGTTTGGGCCTGCGTGGAGACATGGTCTCCGCACGCGCCAGCATGCGCAGCGACATGTCCAAAGCCAAGCAGGCGCTGGACGGCTCCGACACCGACCGGGCCCGGCGTTATCTGGACCAGGCCAACGCGGAAATTAGTAAGCTGGAAGGTTTCCTCGGACGGCGGTAGCGACAGGCTGCTGAAAGATCCACAAATCCCGTACTTCCTCGGCCCAGGTTAGCGTCCAAAAGAAGGACGCGAACCTGGGGCACGGGGCTGAGGCTTCGGCTTGCTCTTGCCCGCCCGGGGTCCCCGGCTGGGTGCCCCATTCTAAATTTCGCGTTCTTTGCGAAATTTAGGGTGGGGATGTTCGCTTCGGCTTGCTCTTACTCTTGCCCGCCCGGGGTCCCCGGCGAGTCCCGCCGGAGCCTGCCCTGAGCGTAGCCGAAGGGGACTCGTTGGGGTGGTTGAGATTGAGCGCCACGGCAGCGCGGATGAGGTCCTTCAAGGCCGCCTCATCGACCTTGTCGCCTTCGTGGATGTCGATGGCGCGCCTGACATTCCCCTCGAGGCTGGAGTTGAATAGACC
>PLBW01000183.1 GCA_003135475.1 Acidobacteriaceae bacterium | reverse complement strand
GCCGACTTGAACAATCGCGAAAGATAGGTCGCCGTGGCCTCGCCTTCGACCGTGGGATTGGTCGCCACGATCAACTCGTCCACCTCTCCCGACTCCACTCGCTTCACCAGATTGCCGATGCGCAACTGGTCTGGACCAATGCCATGCAGCGGTGACAACGCGCCGTGCAGGACGTGGTAAACGCCGTTGTAGTGCCGCGTCTTCTCGATGGCGGCGATGTTGGTCGGCTCCTCGACCACGCAAACCAACCGCAGATTGCGCGTGGCACTGGTGCAATAGGTGCAGGGATCGACGTCGGTGATGTTGTTGCAGATGGAGCACAGGCGCAGGCTGGCCTTCACTTCGCGAATCGCCTCCGCCAGCAACTGCGCATCTTCATCGCTGGAGCGCAGGATGTAAAACGCGAAGCGCTGCGCGCTCTTGCCGCCCACGCCGGGCAGCTTCTTCAACTCTTCAATCAGTCGAGCCATGGGCTCGGCAAATCTTGACACCCTATTCCCCCACTCACATTCCCGGCAGGCCCATGCCGCCGAACATCCCGCCCAGACTGGACTTCAGCGCCTCATCCACTTTACGCGACGCCTCGTTAACCGCGGCGGTCACCAGGTCCTGCAGCATCTCGATGTCGCCCGACTTCACCACCTCGGGCTCAATGACCACACTCAGCAATTGCTTCTGACCGGTCATCTTCACGGTCACGCTGCCGCCGCCGGACGACGCTTCAACCGTGACCTGCTGCATTTTTTCTTGCAGCTTCTCCGCCTGCTGCCGTGCCTGTGCCAGCATTTCCTGCAAATTGAATCCATCCATGAACTCTCCCAATCTCACCCGCGATCTTTGTGGTCGATCACCGTGCGAATCTCGGCGCCAAACTTTTCCTGCATGCGCTGCACGATGGGATCGGCCGCCGCCCGGCTGCGCGCCCGCGCGCCGTTGGTTGGACGCACCGCCGTCGGCTTCGGCGCGATCTGCGCGCCACCGCTCACCATCTTGAATTTCAGCGGCCTGCCCGTGGCCTTGCTGAGGGCGGCTTGAATCAAGCGCTTCGGTTCCGGACCCAGCGCGACGTCGATGAGCACCTGCGACATGGCGACTGTAACGCAAACATCCGCGCCGCGCGCCGACCACTCCGCTTCTTCCAGGTTGTGCGCCAGCATCTGCTGTCCGGCATCTTCCAAGGCGGTCAGCACCACCTCCCGCGCCATCTCCACCGTGATCTCGTCGCTCTTTGGTTGGGCACTCGTCTCAGGTTCGACGGCGAGAGCCGTCGCGACACCCGCGTCCATCGCCGGCGACGCGTTGTCCGACAGCCTGTCTGCCTCTGGCATCGTGCTCGACGTCAGAACCGGACCGGGAGCGACTTCTCGCTTGGCGAAGCCCGGCTGGGCTTCAGCTTTGGGTTCGCTCTTGCGCTTGCGGTCTGCCTCGAAGGGAGAAGGCCGCGTGAACAGCGATGCCGCGGGCTCGCGCGACGATTGCGGTTCCAACTCGCTTGTCGCCCGAGACGTGACGTTCGTTCGCGCCGCCGGAGAAGCTGTCGGCCGCGGTGTTGCGCCTCCCGCTCGCGACGACGAACCTGCCGCACCCGCCTTCTCCGCTTCTCCGCTGAGCAATTCTTCCAGCGGTAACAGACGCTGGGCATGCACCAGCTTAAGCAGGCCCAGCTCCAGATGAAAGCGCTGCTCCTGCTTGTATCCCAGGTCGCTGTGCGTGCGCAGCATAATCTGCATGAAGCGCGCCAGGTCTTCCTCGCTGAAGCGCTCCGCCACGCGCGCCACCCGCGCGCGCTCGTCCGACGAAATTTGCAGCACCGGCGAATCGCTCCCCGCCACTTTGGCCACCATTATGTTCCGGAGGAAGCGCAACATCTGCCGGGCAAAGTGCTGCGCGCTCTGTCCTTCCACCAGCAGGCGGTCGATGGACCGCAGCACGTCCGCGCTGGAATTGCGCGCCACCGCGTCCATCACGTCTTCCAGCACGTCCGACGAGACCGTTCCCACCAGCCCGCGCACCACATCGCCACTCAGCGTGGTACCACAGCAAGCGATGGCCTGGTCCATGATGCTGAGCGCGTCGCGCATGGAACCGTCGCCCACTTCCGCCAGCATGGCCAGCGCGTTGTCGTCGTATTCAATGCCTTCCTGCTTGGCGATATCGCGCAGTTGCTGCACGATGTCGTCGAAGCGCACGGCGTGAAAGCTGAAGTGCTGGCAGCGCGAGCGGATGGTCTGCGGAATGTCCTCCGGCTGGGTGGTCGCCATCATGAAGACGATATGGCCGGGCGGCTCTTCCAGCGTCTTAAGCAGCGCGTTGAAGGCGGCGTCGGTGATCTGGTGCGCCTCGTCGAGAATATAAATCTTGAAGCGATCGCGCGCCGGGCGATAGCGCGCCGCCTCGCGCAACTCGCGAATCTCGTCGATGCCGCGGTTGGTGGCCGCGTCAATCTCGATCACGTCCACTGCGTTGCCGGCGCGGATTTCGACGCACGAATCGCAGACTCCGCACGGCTCGGGTATGGGATGGTCCTGCGACTGGCAATTCAGCGCCATCGCCAAAATACGCGCGATGGTCGTCTTGCCAATGCCGCGGTGGCCGCTAAAGATGTAGCCGTGGGCGACGCGCCCTTGCGCGATGGCATTCTTCAGCGTGCGGGTGACGTGCTCCTGCCCGATCACCTCGGAGAACTTTTGGGGACGGTATTTGCGCGCCAGAACCTGGTAACTCATGGGAGGGGAAAACTCGATTATACAGTCCGGCGAGCACGGGTAGAGCGCGGCCTTTTACCCTCCCCGCTCCCCCTTCGCGTGAGGATGGGTGCGGTCGTAAACCTCCATCACGTGTTTGACGGTGAGTTGCGTGTAACGCTGGGTGGTCGAAAGCCGCTCGTGGCCGAGCATCTCCTGGATGGCGCGCAGGTCCGCGCCTTCCTCCAGCATGTGCGTGCCAAACGCATGGCGCAGCGTGTGGGGATGCACGTCGGGCGAGAGTCCGCGCGCCACCGCGATCTGCTTCACGATGCGGCCCACGCTGCGGGTAGTCAGCCGCGACCCCCGCAGGTTGATCAGCAAAGCCCGCTCCGTCGTGCGTTTGGTTTCGCCCAACACGCGCTGCCGCGCTGCTAAATAGGCTTGCACCGCCGCCTTCGCCGAGTCGCCGAAGGGAACGAAGCGTTCCTTGCGGCCCTTGCCTCGCACCAGAATGAGCTCGTTGGACCACCGGATGTCGTCAACGTTGATGCCGATGAGTTCCGAGTTGCGGATTCCGCAGCCGTAGAGTAGTTCCAGGATCGCCTGATCGCGCTCCGTGAACGCCGAACACTCGGGCATGGCCGCGTCGAGGACGGTGTTGACCTCCTCGATGGTGGGCACGCGCGGTAGTTTTTTCGGCAGCCTCGGTGTGGCGACCAAGGCGGCCGGATTCTGTTCGACCTCGTCTTCCTGCGCCAGCCACTTATACAGCGACCGCAACGCCGCCAGCGCGCGCGCCACCGACGGTTTGCTGAGCCCGCGCTCGTACAGGCTGGAGAGATAGCCGCGAATCAGCACATGGTCAATGTCGCGCCAGCCCTGCGGGCCTACGTAGTCCGCGAACTGCGCCAAATCCGTGCGGTACGCCTTGATGGTGTGCGGCGAGGCATTGCGCTCTTGCAGCGAACGAATGAATCGCGCCACAGCTTTCTCCACGACGGTTGCTGCGCGCTTGGTCATTCGCCCTTCCCTGCCCGCTTGCCGCGCGGATGATGCTCCTTGTACACGCGATTCAGCCGGTCAAGCGCGAGATGCGTATAGATCTGCGTTGTCGAAATGTCGGCATGGCCGAGGATGGTCTGCACCGTGCGCAGATCGGCGCCATTTTCCACCATATGAGTGGCGCAACTGTGGCGCAGCATGTGCGGGCTGGCGTGGCGAACCGACTGAGAGGACGCGTCATTCACCACCTGCCACACGCGCTGTCGCGTGATGGGCCGCGCCCCGCGCGCGATGAACAGGAACGGAGACGACTTTTCGGTCGCCAACACCGGGCGCGCATGCTGCAAATATTGCTGCACCATTTGCTGCGCAGCATGACCCAGCGGAACGATGCGCTCTTTGTCGCCTTTGCCTCGTACCAGGACGTATCCCAGCTCCAGCTTCAGGTCTTCGAGCTTCAAGTTGATGACCTCAGAGACACGCAGCGCGCCGGCATAGAAGACTTCCAGCATCGCCCGATCGCGGCCTGTAAGCGCTTGCGACCGGCGATCGTCTTTGGCTCGCGGCGGTCCTTGCAGCACGCTCTCGACCTCATCGGTAGCCAGCGATTTCGGCAGCACCTTCCACTGCCGCGGCGAATCGATGTTCAGCGTAGGGTCAGCGGTGATGTAGCGGTCGAGCAGCAGGTACTTGTAGAAATGCCGCAGCGCGGAAAGCTTGCGCGCCACACTGCGCCCGTCGACGCCATTGGAGAGCAGCGCATTGAGGAAGTCGCGCACATCCTGCCGCCGCGCCTCGCGCAGCGCGCGCTTACGCTTCAGCAGAAACTCGGAGTACTGATCGAGATCGGAGCTATAGGCCGCTACGCTCAACGGCGCCAGTCCCTTCTCAACCTTGAGGTAGTCGAGGAACGAATTCAGCAGCCGCAGATTGGGATCGGCACTCTGCACGAGATGAGTATGAACGCGCGCGGGCCGCACGGGAATAACGAGCGAGGTACTGGACGGGGCGGCGAAACCATTCACCACAGAGACACAGAGGACACAGAGGACACAGAGAAGAGTCTATAGAAACAAAACTCCGTGATCTCCGTGCCTCTGTGGTGAATATTCTTCGATGCGGTAGAGACGAAATATCCCCCTCACAACGCCCCCCTTCCCACCTCTTGCCGCACGCTCCTCAACACCTCCACCGCGTTGTGCGGGCTGCGCGGATCCTCCTCATGCTTGAAGAACGCATAGGTCTCCAGGCCATCGGCGACGCAACGTCCCACGCGCTCGACCAGCTTCTTCAGATCGCCGGCCGAATAGCTGGGCTGGCGGAAGCGAAAATAGATGTAGCTGGCGGTGCGGACCTCGGGCGTGCTGAGTTTCTCAGTTTCGGCGATGCACAGCGTCGCCTTGTGGTCGTGCAGGGCCTGATAAATCTCATCGCTGAACCACGACGCGTGACGAAACTCAAATGCGGCTTTGAAGGTGGCCGGCAGCAGCGCCAGGAAATCGCGTAGCACGGCCACATCGGCCTTGGCGGTTGGCGGCAACTGGAAGAGCACTGGCCCCAGTTGCTTGGCCAGCGGCTGTAGTGTCGGCAGGAATCGTTGTATTGCTTCTTCGACGTTTTGCAGCCGGCGAATGTGGGTGATGTACTGGTTGGCCTTCAGAGCGAAACGAAAGTTCGGTCCGACATCCGCCATCCATCCCATCGCGGCCTTCTCCGACAACTGGCGGCGGAAGGTGTAGTTCACTTCGACCGCCGTGAGCTGCGTCGTGTAGTACTTCAGGAAGTTCTTCGACGAAACTCCCTTCGGATAGAAGTCGGGCTTCCAGATGGTGTACGCCCAACCCGAGGTGCCGACGTAGAGCCGAAGATTGGGAGCGTCGGGAGCCGGAGTTGCCGCGCTGATTGGTTCTATAGCGGCCGGAGCATCGTTTTTTTTCTTGCTGACAGGACTCATTGCGCTGGAAACAATATCACACGCGTTTGCGTCTCGGAGGTGCCTTCTTGGCGGCGCCGGCTTTACTCTTCGCGCGTGGGGTGGTTGCTTTCTTCTTTGGCTCGCTGGGCGCCGCAGCGCGCTTCAGCGCAGCTTCGGGCTTCGCCGACGCGCCCGCCTCTAACTTCTGCAACGCCTCCACCGGCGGCATCTTTTGTTTCAACTTCAGCACCGGCTCGAACAAGTCTCCGTATTTCTTCGCTCGCGCCAACACTTCATCCGATTCGAACACCAGCAAACTCGCATCGCCTTTCTTCAGGCAGGCCTCAACTTCGTCCCACTTCACTGGCGTCGAAACCGTCGGCCGTTCTTTGGCGCGCAACGAGTACACGCACACCGTGGTCTTGTGATCGTCGTTCTGGCTCCAATCCACCAGCACCTTGCCGGTGCGCAGCGCCTTCTTCATGTCCGAGACGACCAGGTTTGGATGCTGCCGCTCCAGTAATCGTGCCAGCTCATGCGCAAAGGGCTTGGTCTGATCGTAGGTAACGGCGGTGTTCAGCGGGACGTAAATTTGCAGACCTTTCAATCCTGAAGTTTTTGCGAAACTTTGCAACTGTAGCTGGGCGAAGATGTCGCGCACCCATAGCCCAACCTGGCAACACTGCACAATATTGGCGGGCGGGCCAGGGTCGAGATCGAAGACGAGAAACGTAGGCCGCAAAATGTCTTTGCCGAGCGACAAACTGGTGTGCAGTTCCAGGTCGGCGAGGTTGGCCGCCCACACCAGCGTCGGCAGGTCCTCGGCCAGGCAGTAGTTCATCCACTTATCATTGCCTTCGCTCCACACGCGCGCGGTCCGCACCCACTCGGGACGATGCTCCGGGCAGTTCTTCTCATAAAAATACGGACCGCTCACGCCGTTGGGATAACGCTTCATGGTTAACGGCCGCCCGCGCAAGTGCGGCAGCAGCGCCGGCGCGATGCGCACGTAATAGTCGATCACCTGCCCCTTGGTGAATCCAGCTTCGGGATACAACACCTTATCGAGGTTCGAAAGCTTCAGGTGCTTTCCCTCGACGTCAACCACCGTCTCTTTGGCCATTGTGTCCTCGCTCGCGCTGCACAGAAATGATGCAGGTTGAGCGATCAAGTATGCAACCTGCGTTTCTCTCTGTCATCCTGAGCGAGGTCGCCGCGGCGACCGAGTCGAAGGACCCCTATAGCTGCAAGAATCACAGCAACAAAGTTGGGATTGGCGACTCAGGACGATGAACTGAGACAGTGCGACTGCTCGCCTCGGTTTGACTTGCGCGTCCTTACCTGCGTAACTTTTTAACTTGTGCATAATCACGTCTGCCCTCTGGAGGCACGATGAACCGCTGGTTTTCCAAATTGACTTGCCTGCTCCTGCTGGTAACCGCTTTGCCGCTGGTGGCGCAGGACCTGGCGTCCTACGAAAAGCGCGTCTCGGTAAAGACGCTGCCCAACGGCTTAACGATCGTCCTCTGGCGACGCCCCGAAGCCCCGGTGTTTTCGTTTTTCACCCTGGTTGACGCCGGCTCCGCTCAGGATCCGCTCCACGAGACTGGTCTGGCCCACATGATGGAGCACATGGCCTTTAAGGGCACGCCTGACATTGGCACCAAGGACTACGCCGCCGAGAAGCCCGCTCTGCAAAAGGTGGAGCAGACATACGCAGCTTACGAAGCCGAACGCATCAAGCGTGTGGGTCAGGATCCGCAGAAGCTGGCGCAACTGAAAAATGCCTGGGAGCAAGCGATCAAAGCGGCCGACCAGTACGTGGTGCAGAATCAATTCGGCGAGATCGTGGAGAGCCACGGCGGCGTGGGCGTCAACGCTTTCACCAACTACGACGAAACCGCCTACATGTACTCGATGCCGTCGAACATGATCGAGCTGTGGGCGGCGCTGGAGTCCGACCGCTTGATGCACCCGGTCATGCGCGAGTTCTACAAGGAGCGCAATGTGGTGATGGAAGAGCGCCGCATGCGCACGGATAGCCAACCAACGGGACGGCTGGTCGAGCAGTTTCTGGGCACCGCCTTCATGGCGAATCCCTACCACCGGCCAACCATCGGTTATGCTGCCGATCTGCAAAGCTTCTCCGCCAGCGACGCGGCGGAGTTCTTCCAACGCTATTACGTGCCCAGCAACATGGTGATCGGTCTGGTCGGCGATCTCGATCCCGCGCAGGTCTTCCCCATCGCGGAAAAATATTTCGGCCAGCTTTCGACCACGCCCAAGCCGGAAGAGTTGTTTACCGACGAGCCCGCGCAGAATTCGGTGCGCGAGGTCACGCTGCACGATCCTTCGCAGCCCTTCTACCTTGAGGGCTACCACCGGCCAAGCTACCTCGCCCCGGATGACGCGGTGTACGACGCGATCAGCGACATTCTGTCGAATGGCCGCACCTCGCGCTTGTACCGCTCGATGGTGCGCGACAAGAAAATTGCTGCCTTCGCCGCGGGCTTCACTGGCTTTCCCGGAATAAAGTACGGCCACCTGTTTGCCTTCTACGGCGTGCCCCTGCCCGGCCATACCAATGAAGAAATGCAAAAAGCGGTGCACGAGGAGATCGACAAGCTGAAGACGCAGGACGTTACCGACGAAGAGTTGCAGATGTTCAAGACGCGCACCAAGGCCGACCTGATTCGCGGGCTGGCCAGCAACGAGGGGCTGGCGCAGCAGCTTGCAACCTACCAGACGCGTTACGGCGATTGGCGCGAGCTGTTCCGCTATCTCGACCGCGTGGACAAGGTTACCAAGGCCGACATCCGGCGGGTTTCGAACCAAGCATTCGCCGAGACGAACCGCACGATCGGCATCATTCAGACCCAGACGGCGAGCAGCCAGGCGGGTCCGGCGGCCAGCAAAGGAGCGGAACAACAATGAGCGCGCGTGAGAACTTTATCCTCTCTTGTCATCCTGTGCGAAGCGCCAACTCCACCCTCCCTTGTCATCCTGAGCGGAGGCGGCGCTGCGCCGCCGGAGTCGAAGGATCTGCGGTCCTTACTCAGTCCCGTTTCCTGCTAGCGCTCTTCTGCTTCCTGTTGCTGCTGACCGCCCTCGGCCCCGCCCAGGTCAAGCCCTGGAACCAGATCCAGCCGCCAGCGCTGCCAGCGTTCAAGCCTCAGGAGCCCATCCGCGTTCAGTTGCCCAACGGCATGGTGATCTTCCTTCAGGAAGACCATGAGCTGCCTCTGATCGATGCGACGGCGCGCATCCGTGGCGGCTCAATCTCCGAAGCCGCGAACAAGACCGGACTCACCGATCTCTATGGCGAGGTCTGGCGCACTGGCGGCACCAAGACGAAGACTGGCGATCAGATGGACGACTTTCTGGAAGCGCGCGCGGCGAAAATCGAGACCGATAACCAGTCGGACTCGACGACAATTTCGCTGAACTGCCTGAAGGGCGACTTCGACGCCGTGTTCGAGATGTTCCTCGATCTGCTGCACCATCCCGAGTTCCGTCCGGACAAACTGGAGCTGGCGAAGGAGCAGATGTACACGGCAATCTCCCGCCGTAACGACAACGTGGACTCCATTGTGCATCGCGAAAGCCGCATCATCGCCTACGGCAAAGACAATCCTTACGCGCG
>PLBW01000140.1 GCA_003135475.1 Acidobacteriaceae bacterium | reverse complement strand
CAGTGATGGATTCGAGTCACCATGCCGGTGCGCCCACTCTTCAGACGCGCCAGAGTGAAATCCCACAGTGGTCGCTGCCGATCCAGGCTCTCGCTCACGATCTTGCCGGCCAGCGCCTTGAGTTCGTCCTCCGTGCCGTGCTTGAGTTTCACTTCTCGAACGTGGTTCCGAATGTCGAATTGCGGGTCGAACTCCCAACTGGGCAGACCGAAATCTAAAGGAGACGCCACCACACGCTGACGATAGCGGGGAATCAGCGGAAGCTTCGATTCGACGAAAGCGCGGAGGTCCGCGAGCTTTATCTCGCCCTCGAACATACTGACGCCCGCGATATTGAGCGGCTGGCCTGGGCGTTCGATATGCAGAAACAGCGCATCGCCCCAAGAGAAGGAATTGTTCCCGTTCCCGTTCGTCATGGTAGCTACCTCTTCCAAGCTTGCTTACGGGGTGGAAGCCCCCGCATTTATGCGGGGGAAAGTTCGACTTCGATCATGCGCTTTAGCGCCGGGATCGGGAAATTCCCGGGGCTGAAGCCCATTTCATAAGTAACGCTTTTCCGCTGGACTAAAGTCCAGCTCCCCCCTGCTGAAGCAAGGGGCTTCCACCAAGAGCCTCAGGCCAGAAAGGAGAACCGCGACGTCAGCTTCACCAGCTTGAGCACTTTGTAAATATCGACATTGACGCCACGCAGCACGACCTTGACGGCCTTCCCGTCGGCTAAGCCGGCCAGCTTTTCCATCGTCCGGAGCGCATTGGGATCGATCCGGCGCACGGAGGAGAAATCCAGGACCACATCGCTCTGGGCACTGTCCAGCGCCTCACGGGCCGCTTGCAAGCCCTGGACTACACGCTCGCCATCAATTTCAAGCCACTCGGCATTCATCGTCATACGCACGACCATTCCTCAGCGGTTTGTGGTTGCGATGCCTTAGCCTTCGTCGGCAGGCTTCGTCCCCGATAAGCGCTCCAGAACAGCTCGGCCAATTCGCTCAACAGCGGCATGCGCGGGTTCGATCGCCAGGAAGGATCATCAAAGGCAATCTTGACCAACTCGGGCATCGCCCGCTCGAATTCTTCCTTGGAAATTCCCAACTCGGCGATGGAACGCGGGATCGCCAGTCGATCGAGTAGTTGCTCTGTCGCAGCTACCAGGTTCTCCACTTTTTCCTCAATCGTCTTACCGCCCAGGCCGAGCAGATCGGCTACCATCGCGTACTTCTTGTGCGCGATATATCCCCGCTGGTTCGGCGATGGCATGAACTTGGTCGGCACTCCCGCATTGAAGGCAATGACGTGCGGCAACATGAGCGCGTTGGCGCGACCGTGCGCGATTCCGAAGCGGGCGCCAAAGGCATGAGCCAGCGCGTGATTCACGCCCACCGAGGCGTTGGAAAACGCAATCGCCGCAATGCAGGCGGCATTGTGCATCATGGTGCGCGCCTCTTCATCCTGGGGATGCTCATACGCGATAGGCAGGAACTTGAACACCATGCGAATAGCTTGCATGGCATTGGAGTCGGTGTAAGGTGAAGCGAAAATCGATACTCCGGCTTCCAGGGCGTGGGTCAAACAGTCAACGCCGGTATCGGCGGTCAGGCCTTTCGGCATTGACATGACGAACTGCGGATCGACGATAGCTACGTCCGGACTCAACGAATAGTCGGCGAGTGTCACCTTGCGCCCGTGCGCTTTGTCGGTCAGGACGGCAAACGGCGTGACTTCGCTCCCCGTTCCACTGGTGGTCGAGATGGCAATCAACCGCGCCTGGGTAACTTTTTCGGTTGGATATTGCACCACGCGCTTGCGGAGATCGAGAAACGGCGCGGCCAGTTCGTCTAAGTCCGCCTGCGGCGATTCGTACTTGAGCTTCATGATTTTCGCCGCGTCGATCACCGACCCGCCGCCCAACGCAATGATTTGGTCCGCTTTGTAGAAATTGAGCGCCTCCACTCCTTGCATGACGACCTTGACTTCGGGCTCCGCGTCAGGAATGACGGAGACATGGACGAGGGTTTCCGGTGGAATGTGGCGACGCACCGTGTCCACATGGCCGATCTGTTCCATGGCGGGATTGGTGATGATGACGGTGGAGCGCGATGAGAAGTGGCGCAGGTTCTCCACCGCGTTCATGTTGAAGTAAATCTGATTGGGAACTCGGAACCACATATGGGCTTGTGTCCTTCGGGCCACGCGTTTGATGTTGAGGTAGTTGTACACATTTACGTTATCGGTGGTGCTGTTGCCCCCGCCGGTCCCGCAGCCGAAGGAGAAGGTGGGCACCATGTCGTTGTAAACGCCACCCAGCGCTCCGATGGAACCAGGCGAATTCACAATGATCCGGCCCGCATTCATCAGTTCACTGAACTTTTGGATGATCTCGTCGTTGCGCGAGAAAATGACTGCCGTATGTCCAATTCCACCGGCATGATTCACGTCCACGCATACCGTGAGCGCCTCATTGACCGATTTCGCCCGGTAAACGGCGAGCACGGGGAACAGCTTCTCGACTGACAGCGGATATTCGCGACCCACACCTTGAATCGGCGCAATCAGGAGCTTGGTTTTCGGCTTGACCGACAGACCGACCATGCGGGCGATGTCGGTGGCTTTCTGACCGACTGCCATGGGTTGCATGAACCCGGTCTTGGGATCGATCACCGTTCGTCCCAGCAGTTCCGTTTCTTTTTCATTACAGATGTGCGCGCCCAGGTCCGAAAATTTTTGCAGCACGGAATCATAAATCTCGTCGTCGATCACCACCGTCTGCTCGGAGGCGCAAATGGTTCCGTTATCGAAGGTTTTCGAGGTGATGATGTCCACCACGGCCATGTTCAGGTCCGCGGTTTTTTCCAGATAGACCGGGGTATTGCCCGGACCTACCCCCAAGGCCGGTTTGCCGGAGCTATATGCGGCTTTAACCATGCCCGGCCCACCCGTGGCATCGATCAGGCCGACGTCCTTGTGCCGCATCAGGTAGGCATTGTCCGGCAGAGTGTGCGATTCCAGGCAAGTGAAAACGCCTTCAGGCGCGCCGTGCTTCACCGCCGCCTCATGCATGATCCGTACCGCCTCGTAGCAACAGTGCCCGGCGCTGGGATGCGGACTGAAAATGACCGCGTTCCGCGTCTTGATGGCCATGATGCATTTGAACAG
>PLBW01000149.1 GCA_003135475.1 Acidobacteriaceae bacterium | reverse complement strand
ATGTGGCCGTCAATCTCGGCGTCATCGGTGCTCTCCCAGTGACGGCTCTCCCACCAGAACCAACCCACCAACACCACGACCACAATCGCGATTAGAAAGACAATCGGTTTGGCAGCCGGATGTTTCTGGAAGAAGCCGCGACGGTCCTCTTCGTAACGCTTCGCCTCCGGATCGACGTGTTCTTCCTCAGCTTGATCGAGGGCTTCGCGGGGTACCAGATCGTTTTCATCAGTCGTGCTGGGACTCATCTGTTCACCTGTCAGTCATTATTCGTGAGGAACTGTGGCAGAGGGAGCGTTGCTGTTTCCTGTGCTCTGCGGCGCGGCGATAGGATCCTCTCCTCCCGGGCCCACTTTCTGCTGAGCCGGGGAAGCATCCACTGCTCCCAGCATTCCGGTCGAGCCCGGAGCCGCGTTGGGCCTCAATTCGGACGTGTTGCCCGCACTCCCCGGGCCAGCGGCGCCGGTCGCGGGTACCGTGCTGCCCGGCGCCGCCAAGTATTGCTGCACGGCTTGCTCAGCATTACCGATGGCACGGGCCAACAGGACCTTGGCAATATTGTGCGCATACAAACTGGAGATGTAGCGATCGTTGGCGGATGCCAGTTGTTGCTGCGCCTGAATCACCTCAACATTGTTCGTCACCCCTGCGGCGAAGCGGTCCTGCGATTGGCCGAGCGCCTGCTGCGCGTAGTCAAGGCCCAGCTTCGCCACCTCCACCTGTTGCCCTGCCGCCTTCAAATCGAGGATTGCATCTTCCACGTCCTGCTCGATGCGCCCTCTCATGTCATCCACTTGGGCCTGCCGCTGCTTCAGCACGGCGTCGGCCTGTTGCACGTCGGCCTCTACTTTTCCGCCTTGAAATATGGGAATTTTCAGCGTAGCTGCAGCCGTCCAGTTGGGGGACATGGAATCGGGAGTGGTCCCCAGCACGCCGTATTCGCCGGCAAATCCAATGGAGGGCAGACGCTGCTTCCAGGCCGCCTCCCGGCTCAACTGTGCGGCGCGCAATGCCGCCAACGCCGCCTGATAATCGGGGCGGGTTTGCAGGGCTCGCGCATAGGCGTTCTGCAACTCCATCTCAGGAAGAGGATGGTAGGGAACGCGATTCACCAGGCTGAACCTCTGCGCTATCGGCAATCCAATCACGCGCGCCAGAGCAATGCGTTGCTTTTCCAGCTCGTTCTGCGCCTCGATGAGGGCCTCCTGCTGAGCTTGTAACTGTACCCGCGCCCGCAGGGTGTCGATGTTGGGCGCAAGCCCTGCCGTCTCCTGGTCCGCCGCCAATTGGTAGAGCGCCTGTGCAGTTTTCAGTTCAGCTTCCGTAGCCTCCACTCGCGATTCGTTGGCGATGGTAAGCAGGTAGTTGGCCCCTACGGCGAGCACCACGGTGTCGCGGGCATCGCGGTAGGTGAACTGCGCAGCCTTCACATTCTGACTGGCGGCGCGCACGTTATCAATCGCATGCAAATCGATGGCGTTCCACGAGCCCGTAGCGCGAAGATCCGTGATACCGAAGGGCCCGATCGAAGTCGGAAATCCTGGAAAGATCGTACCGTTAAACCCCAATGCCTTCAGGTTGATCTTCTGCTCCTCTTCTGCAAACGATCCGTTAACGACAGGTAGCATGTCACTGAGAGCGCGCAGCCGCGAAGCCCGCGACTGTTGTGTGACCCGGTCAGCCAAGTACAACCCGAGGTTGTACTTTAGCCCGCGCTGCAGCGCGTCCTCGATGGTGAGCTCAAGGGTCTCCGCCGTGGCTTTCGCCTGAGGAATCGAGCCAGCAAAGGGATCCTGATTACGATTCAGAACCTGCTCCGCCGAGGGAAGGGAAGACAATGCTTGCCCGGAATTCTGTCCCATCGCCGAAGACCACGCCAGCAGGACGCTGACGACGATCAGCCCTGCGCAAAGCGCAGAGCGCGGCTTCTTGGGAGGATTGCTTTCATGTCGTTCCATGTTGTAGATAGTACATACATGACACGTATGACATCGTACAAGCCACCGTCTTAGATGTATTTTCGGGCAGCGGCGTTGCGCCAATCCAATGCTCGTCGAGTCATTCAAAGCGTGTTAATTCCGGTAGAGTCCCACTTCGCTGGTCGAGGGTCGCCTCATCAAGTCTCGTATGGCGTTCTGCACCGATTTCCCTTGCTGAAGAATCGCGTGCATCTGCTGGGTAATTGGCATTTCTACCCCCGTCCTCTGAGCCAGTCCGACCGCAGCATTGGTGGTGAGCACGCCCTCCGCGACCATGCCGTGCATCCCAGCGATGATGTCATCCAACTTGCGCCCGCGTCCCAACTCGACGCCGACGCTGCGGTTTCGCGAAAGTCCGCCGGTACAGGTGAGGACCAGGTCGCCGAGTCCGGCCAGTCCGGCCATGGTTTCCGCTCGGCCTCCGCAAGCGACGACCAGCCTGGTAATCTCGACCAAGCCCCGCGTGATAAGTGCGGCCACGGTGTTGTATCCGAGGTCCATGCCGAATAGAATTCCGGCGGCAATGGCAACGATGTTTTTCAAGGCTCCGCCCAGTTCCACTCCGATGACATCGTCGTTGGTGTATACCCGGAAGTTGGGATCGCTGAATTCTCGCTGCACGATGGCCGCGAGTTCCTTGTCGGATGAGGCGATGGTGATGGCGGTAGGATCGCCTTTCGCTACTTCCTTGGCAAACGTCGGCCCGCTCATCGCGCCGATCCGCGGACCGAAGCCGCCGGCCCCACTGCTCAACAGTTGGGTAATGACCTCGGTCATGCGTAGCAGGGAATCGTTCTCTATTCCCTTGGTCGCGCTGACGAACAGCATCTCTGGCCGAAGTTGTGGAAGCATTGCTTGAAACATCCGGCGAGTGTGATGAGAAGGCATCACGCTGACCACAATCTCCGCGCCGTGCAACGCCTCGTCGAAGCTGTTAGTTGCTTGGACCGTTTCCGGTATCGTGTT
>PLBW01000100.1:3410-13509 GCA_003135475.1 Acidobacteriaceae bacterium | reverse complement strand
TGGTCTTTGAATGAGAGTCCTGCCCGGTGCCTGCAGTCGACTGGCTCGCTTGCTGCTGATCCTCTGCTCCACGCTGGCGTTTGCCGGTGAAGGCCTCCCAGCCGGACAGACGTTTTGGATTCGTCTGAGCTCCCCGGTCTCCTCCTACACCTCGAAGGTGGGCGATACCGTCCACGCCGTGCTCATCGAAGCGGTCACCTGCGACCCGGGCTTGGCATTCCAGGTTGGCACAAGGGTTGATGGCAAGGTGATCTCTGTCCGCAAGGTGGGTTGGGGCATTCGCCACCAGACAGCGGCCTTGAGACTCCAATTCGATCGCGTCCTTCCAAGTGGAGGGCTCCCCATCACGATGTCGGCGGCTGTGGTGGAAGTGGAGAATGCCCGCGAGCAGGTTTCTAGGGGTGTGATTCAAGGCATCCTTAGTAGTGACTCTCCGCAGGGACGCATCAGCAGCCGCCTCAGGCACCTGCCCACCTGGAATCCTTATTCGGATGCGGGACTGATCCTATTCAAAGCGACGTTTCCTATCTTTCCCGAGCCAGAGATCTATTTCCCGGCCGGTACCGACCTGCGCATCAAGCTGACGGAACCAATTCCGGCGATGGTAATGGCGTCGGAATCATCGGTGGTAACAGGGGATAACCAAAGGGAAAATCCGGAGCTCGAACGATTCGCCCAGTCGCTTCCGCAACACTCCACCACGGAAAAGCTGAAGGATGCGGATGTGGTGAATCTGGTCTTCGTGGGCTCGCGGCAAGACGTTGAGTCCGCTTTCCAGCAGGCGGGGTGGAATAGCAGCGACAGCTTCGGCAAGAAATCATTTTTCCGTACCTTTTATGCGGTTCTCAACAATAGCGGCTATGCCCGAGCGCCGATGCGGCCTTTTCTCCTAAACGGCAAGCCCGCCGCCATGAACTGGCAGAAAAGTCTGAACAGCTATGCTCGCCGCGACCATCTGCGCATGTGGCAATGGTCGGGCGCAGAGGATTCCGAAACCATTTGGGTGAGTTCGTCGACCCATGACGCGGGAGCAAGCCTTTCGCTGGAGCGGCGCCAGTTTCTGCACCACATTACGCCCGACATTGACGGGGAACGCAGCAAGGTGATCCGCGATCTCAACGTGGCCGGCTGTGTGAAATCGGTGCATTTGGTGCCGCGGCCCAAGATGGCGAGCATCAGCCAGAATGCGACCGGAGATCTGGTCAGCACCGACGGGGCCTTGGCTGTCGTGGAGCTTCAGGAATGCCGGCCGATGGAGCCGGGACTGGTGTTGGGAAATGTGACGACACAATTCAGGCCTGGCAACCGGCTGTTTCGCTATTTCCGACGGCAGATATTGACCTTCCGCAGTGACATCTGGCGTGCCAACATTATCTATGGCGTATACGACCTGACGCGCATGAGCGTTATCGCCTGGCGGCACCATACGGCTTTGACGCACGAGGCGAACACGTACATCGGGCCAGTTCAACCACAACTGGCTGCTAACCCAAACACCAGAAACGAAAGAAATGGCGCGCCCTGAGAGCGCGACCGCAATAGCGCGTGCCTCGTCGCAATCCTGTCCGTGAAATCAACAACTTCGCAGGGCAGTCGGCAAAGTCGGTCTGCTATAACTTGGTTGCCATGTTCGACCTGTTTCGGCTGTGGCTCGCACCGTACCGACCGAGGAAGAGTTAATCGACGCCCTGATTTTCGCCGCTGCGGTTCTGCTTGTACTTCCTCTTACTCCCGACCGCTACATGGGACCGTTTGCCGCGATCAATCCCCGAGTTATCTGGAAGATCGTAATTCTGATGACGCCCCTCTTATAGAACCCTCTGTTGCGGGTGAAAATTATCGGCGTGGCTTATCAGAGGACACAATCGAGCGGGTGGTCAGGCGCAAACCGGGATTGAGTCCTGTGGACTACTTCGTGCAAACAAAGGAAGGGCCGGACTCGATGCATTGCCAACCTGCTCCGAAAAAAATGCACAACGAAGCACTCGTTCGTCTCACTGTCCAGAAACCATCATGTGGGAGATTACTACCGGGAAGTCGGCTTGTGGCACGTGAAAAACTGATCCCGGATGACGGCATTCGGAAACAACCCGCTTGCCAGAAACGTCCATTCGAAGGCTGATCACGAGCCGACAACAGCCTACAGGCGGTGAATTTCCACACAGTCCAAATTCTCGATCGGCTGAAATTCCCATGCAACAACAACCCGGCCGTCGCGAGTCCATTCCTACTGGGAGCTGCCGCTGGATCAATGCCGTTTGGTGACGAATTCCCTGTTCCCTGCGTCTAATGGCGTGAGAGTTTCCAGTGAATCCCCACACAATTCAGCCGCGAAGTTGCGCTGACTGTATAATTTCTATTTGGCTTTTAAGCCGGAGGAACACTTGATGGATCTGCAAGTTTCAGGTTTCAGGCAAAAGTTTAGGGCCAATCGCTTTGCCTCAACCTTGGTGGTCTTGGCGACCTTAACGCTAGGTATTCTGATTGGCACAGTTGTCTCCGGAGGGGTGAAGGGCAAGGAGAAGAATCCTTCTGCCGACGCGACTCCGCTGCAGGTTCCCTCCCCGGTGCAGTTGTCGAGCCAGTTTTCCCAGATCGCTCGCCAGATGGAGCCCTCGGTGGTCAACATCAGCACCGAATCCACGATCAAGAACCCGCACCGTGGCCGCCGTGGCATGCCCCCTGGCGAGGAAGGGCCAGGTGGTGGCGACGAAGACAGCCCGTTCCAGGACTTCTTCAACCACTTTTTTGGTGGCCAGGGCGGCCAAGGTGGTCGAGGTGGCCAGGGCGGTCCTGACCAGGGCATGGGCCCTGAGGATCTTCGCGAGCGGTCGCTGGGTTCCGGCGTCATCGTCGACCCCAAGGGCTACATCGTTACCAACAGTCACGTGGTCGAAAAAGCCGACCGCATCCGGGTAAAGCTGATGGACGATCCCGCGACCGTGACCTACGACGCCACCGTGATCGGGGTTGACAAGGAAACCGATCTCGCGGTCATCAAGATTGACGCCAAGAAGCCGTTGCCCGCCGCGAAGCTGGGCAACTCTGACAGCATGTTGGTTGGCGACTGGGTGCTTGCGGTGGGCAGCCCATTCGGTCTCGATGAGACGGTCACCGCCGGCATCGTTTCCGCCAAGGGCCGCAGTATCGTTCCCAACCGGCAGTTTGAGTCGTTCATCCAAACCGACGCGGCCATCAATCCCGGCAACTCGGGTGGTCCGCTGGTCAACATGGCGGGCGAGGTGATCGGCATCAACACCGCCATCTACACCAGTGGCGGAGGATATCAGGGCGTCGGCTTCGCGATGCCGTCCAATACCGTGGTGTATGTTTACAACGAGCTCATCAAACCGGAACACAAAGTTTCGCGTGGTTCGATTGGAGTGGAGTTCAACGCCGTTCCGAATCCGGCGGTGGCCCGCGTTTATGGAGTTACCAGCGGCGTCACCATCGCTCACGTTACTTCTAACGGCCCGGCCGACAAGGCTGGNNAGTGGAAAAACAACTGCGACGGAGGTCACCATTGCTGACCGTTCCAAGCTCTTTGCTGCACGCCTGGGCGACCAGGAGGAGGGCGGTGAGCAGGCCCAGCCGCAGGAAAGCAAGTTTGGCATCACCGTTCGCAGCATCACGCCAGACATGGCCAACCGTTACCAGTTGCCGAATGCCAAGGGCGTCATTGTGCAAGACTTGAAGCCGGACGGTTTCGGCGACACCGTGGGACTGAGCCGCGGCGATATAATTCTGGAAGTCAATAAGCAGCCGGTGAACGGTGAGGACGATTTCCAGAAGGTCGAGTCGCAGATGAAAAGCGGCCAGGATGTGGTCTTTCTGGTCCGTCCACGCGGCACGCGAGATAACACCACGGTCTTCATGGGAGGGACGCTGCAGTAACCAGTAAGTACTCCTGATCGGAGTGGCCCGTTCACAAGTAATTAACCCCACCAGTGGTACTGGCGCATCGAACCATACGAGGCCGGTACCGCTGGAGTTTCATTTTGGGAAGTTGTTTCATTTTGGGATTCCGGGCCTCTTTTTTTGTTTCCCCTAGGTTAAAGCTTCATTACAATGGAGCCCATTCTGGAACTCATAACTTTTTCTCTGAGGTGATTGTTGCCTATCGGAAATCGTATACCTCAACTTGCCGGCGTTCTTTTGGTGCTGGCGCTGATGGCTGGCACGGCGTCGGCGACCACAACAGCCAAGCCAAAAGCCAAGCACGCACAGCTCACCAGGACGCATTCGTCCTCCCATCATTCCGGGAAATCCAACAGGAAGAGCGCTTCCCGCTCCCACGGTCAACGCGGGATCGACCAACAACGCACCATGGAGATCCAGAGCGCCCTCATTCGGGAACATTACCTTAGCGGTGGGTCTTCCGGCACTTGGGACGAGGCCACGCGCGACGCCATGACTCGTTACCAGGCGGCCAACGGCTGGCAGACCAAACTGACACCCGACTCTCGTGCGCTGATCAAACTGGGGCTGGGACCCGATCATAAGGGTCTGTTGAATCCCGAGACAGCCAACATTCCGTCGCCGCATGAACTCGGTGTGGACAGCGGAACGCAGCCCGGAGGCTCGACCGACCAGCAGTAAGAGCGACAAAGATATTTAGGCGAAGAGGGCGCGGAGTCTCCGCGCCTTTTCTGTTCTCAGGCCGATGTTGAAGGTGCGAGCATGTTATAGTTATCAACTAGTATTACTGAGTAACACCTGTGAGAACTACGCAGACCATGACAATTTCGTTGCCGCCAGCCCTGCTGCAACGGTTTGAGGAAGTTCGCAAGGCCGAATCCCGCACTCGCTCAGAATTGGTCCGGGAGGCGCTGCGAGCGTATTTTGAGGGCCGCTATCCCGCGGTACGGGCGACCAAGGCCGAAATCGCAGCGCTTCGCCGTGGCCGGCTGGCTTTTCGCCAGGGTGAAACTCTTTCCCTGGGACAGTTTTTGAATGACTTGGAACCTGCAACTAACCGGTCCCGCGCAAAAAGACTTTCGAAAGCTGCCCCCAAGAGACCAGCCTCGAGTTAGGGCCGCACTCCTCGGGATGCAGGAAGATCCTTTTGCCGGCGATATCAAACGGTATCTCCTCTTCCAAAGAGAGCGGCGTGTGACCGAAACTGTTCCGGAACCTCTTTAGAGTTCTTTCACAGAGTTGTTTGGTCGCTGTCTTGACGCAGTGCGAGTAACAAAATCGCTATTCCGGTGCCGCAGAGTAAGGCTGCGAGAAGCAATCCTGCACAAACAAATGTCGGTTTCTTCTCCGCAGTGATAGTTTGATCTTCGTGCCAGCCCACCCGGCGCCTTCCCGAACCGTCATCGTTGCCCACGATCGGCGCCCGGATCACATGTAAATCAGGATACCTCTTGACCGTTACTGCTGCGGTGGCCGCATGCCCTTCATCATGCCTCCCATGTCCATCTTCTGATAGCCGGAAGGGATCTCGAACAGGCTGGCGGAAGGCTCGCCTTCCTTGATGTTGGTCAACTCAAAGGACGAGTCCTGGGAAACCGCCTTGATGGCAAAATGGATCTTCTGGTCGATCCAGACGTTGCTGACCTTGCCGTTCTTATCGGTGACTTGCCAGTGATCGCAAGTGCGGCCGTTCACCTGATCGGTGCCGAGATTCTTGCAGCTCCATCCCTCCAAACTGGCGCAGGGATTATGGGGATCGGCGAGCGGCTTGATGCTGGGTCCCATGCCGGGCCGCCGTCCCTGCGTGTCGTCGGCTTTAGACTCCATGTACATGTGCTGCTCCGGCATCAGTATGTCGCTCGTCTTGGCTGCAAAGTTGGTGATCATGATCATCCGGCCTCTGCCTGGGCCGCCCATACCCGTCACGTCCATGCGCATGTGTTTGCGGCTGACGTAAACCTTGCCGCTCATCTCCTTCATCGAACCACCCTGGGCAGGGGTTGCGGTGGATTGCATGTCGGCGGAAAACGGCGTCACTTGCGGGGGCATTTGTGCTGCCGCCCATGGCAACGACAGCAAAAAGGCGACAACGGTTGCGGGGATCGCGCTGATTCGCAGTTTCACTAGTCTCTCCGTGCACGGGTTCGGTTGGACCACGGAACGCAGCCGGCAACAGTGTACGCCGGAATTTCCATTCTAGCTCCCAACAGTCCGACACTATATACCCGTTCAGGGACTCCAGCGCGTAAATGTTTTTCTTTGGCCGGGCTTGTGCTCAGTCCAGGGTCCCGACTGTGCCAGCGCGAGTCCCAAAACTGCTGAGCACGGTCTTTCCATCCGCTTTTGTCAGACACCTCTCCGTCCCCTCTTGACTGTGGATCGATTTCCCGGCCACGGCATCATCAAGCGTCTCAAAGGTCAATCCACCGCTTGGCGACGGCGCATCGGGCAATATCGCATCATCTACGATCTATATCCCCAAGAGCACTTGATTGTGGTAGCCGGAATCCTGCGTCGCACCTCGACAACGTACTGAGCTGCGCGCCAAGACGAATTGCACTAGTTCTAAAGATGCCCCATGCCGGCTACTTCTTCAGCGCCTTGTGCTAATCTCCATTCTTCGAACTTCGCCAGGAGCGACATGCTATGAGCCAGCAAGAGCAGAACTTCCGTATGGACTACATCGAATTTCCCGCAACCGACATTGAAGCGACCAAGCGCTTCTACCACCAAGTTTTCAGTTGGGAATTCAAGGATTGGGGGCCAGGTTACACCAGCTTCCACGACGGCCGGCTCGCTGGCGGCTTCAATAGCGAGTCGCAGCCCGCCGGAGCCGACAGCGCACAGACGCGCGGCGTGTTGGTGGTTCTTTACGCGACGTCACTGGACGACACCTACCGCAAGGTGATCGCAGCGGGCGGCAAGATCGTCCGCGAAATTTTCGAGTTTCCCGGCGGCAAGCGCTTCCACTTTGCCGATCCCAACGGCAACGAGCTGGCAGTCTGGAGCGAGTAATTGACGGTGATCCCCGGAGAGCAAACCGCGACTCAGCCGAGCAGTAACCCCAGGCTCAACGCCTTATTGATCCGCAGCATCGCAGTCGGCGCGCTGGGCGGCTTGCTCTTCGGTTTCGACACCGCTGTCATTGCCGGCACCACGCAACAGCTCAGCCTGGTTTTCAGCCTGACCCCGAAAGAGCTGGGCTTCACGGTGTCGATCGCTCTGCTGGGAACGATCATCGGGGCCATGTTCTCGGGCATCATGGGCGACAAGCTAGGCGGGCGCGAGAGCCTGCGCGTTCTGGCAGGGTGCTACATCATTTCCGCTCTCGGCTGCGGCTTCGCGTGGAACTGGCCATCGCTGCTGATCTTCCGCTTCATCGGCGGACTGGGCATTGGTGGCTCGTCGGTGCTGGGGCCGGTGTATATCGCCGAGATCGCTCCCGCGCGCTGGCGCGGGCTGCTGGTAGGCTCGTTCCAGATCAACATCGTGATCGGAATCCTGGTTGCGTATCTCAGCAACTATTTGATCGGGCTGGCCAGCTTTGGCCTGAACGAGTGGCGCTGGCAGCTTGGCATCGCCGCCGCTCCCGCCATCCTGTTTCTGATCATGCTGTTCGGCATCCCGCGCAGCGCGCGCTGGCTGGTTACGCAGTATCGCATTCCCGAGGCGCGCCAGGTACTGGAGAAGCTGGGGTCGGATGATCCTCAGGGTGAGTTGGATGAGATCGTCGCCTCCGCGCATGTGCATACGGAAGACGCGCCTCACTCCGAGCCGCTCTTCCAGCGCAAATACTGGCTTCCGATCTATCTCGCCTTCACCGTCGCAGCCTTCAACCAACTGGCCGGAATCAATGCCATCCTGTATTACCTGAATTACATTTTCGCCATGGCGGGATTCAACAAGGTCTCGGGCGACTTGCAGGCGGTCGCAGTGGGGGCGATGAACCTGCTGGCGACGCTGGTGGGCATGTCGCTCATCGACAAGCTCGGACGCAAGACGCTGCTGCTGATTGGCGCAGTCGGCATGACACTCTGCCTGAGCGGTGTAGCTGGCATATTCTTCAGCCATCAGCACCAGGGCCTGCTGGTTTGGTTTCTCGTCGCGTATATCGCATTTTTCGCGATCTCACAGGGCGCGGTCATCTGGGTGTACCTCAGCGAAGTGTTTCCCAACCGCGTTCGCTCGAAGGGACAGAGCCTGGGCAGCTCGACCCACTGGGTCATGAACTTCCTTATCTCGCTGGTCTTTCCCTATTTCGCGGTCCGCTTCGGCGGCGGATATCCGTTTGTGTTCTTTGCCGCCATGATGGCCCTGATGTTCTTCGTGGTGCTGTTCACCTTCCCCGAAACCAAAGGCGTTACGCTGGAACAAATGCAGCGCAAGCTGGGGATTGAGTACTAGGGGCAGTAGGCAGTAGCCAGTAGTCAGTTGCCAGTCGCCAGCTATCCCAACCAGCAGGAGCGATTGTGAGATGGTAAGATGGCGCTGAGAACGGAAGTCATGAACGAAGTAGAAACGAACTTCGGGGATCGAATCGTTCGCGATCCGCAAATTTGCGGTGGCGAACCCGTATTCCGCGGGACGCGCGTCACCTTGCGCACTGTCCTTGCCAGCCTGGCTGCCGGAGACAGCGTCGAAGGAATCCTGGCTGACTTTCCCGGTCTAAAGCCCGCAGACGTTCAGGCCGCCATCGCGTTCGCAGCAGGATCTGCCGAAGAGGACCTACCAGTTCCGGCTGTTCCGCACATCCGATGAAGATCAAATTGGATGAGAACCTTCCTCTCCGACTGGCGTCCCGCCTAAAGAACCTGGGGCATGATGTTCATACAACGCGTGACGAAGGTCTCTCTGGCCACCCGGACCACGACATTTGGGTGAGAGCACAGGAGGAATCAAGATTCCTGATCACTCAAGATCTGGATTTCTCTGACTCCCGGCAGTTTGCTCCCGGTTCCCACTGTGGCATCCTGCTTGTCCGACTGCGCTTACCGAGCAGAAGAAACCTGATCGAGCGCATCAGCACGCTGTTCGAGAATGAGAATATCGCCGACTGGAATAGGTGCTTTGTCGTCGCCACCGAGCGCAAACTACGCGTCGTCAAACCGTCAACCAGAGTTGATTGATTTACCGGCGGTTGGCCATTTTATACGCTCTACATTAATCAGCCTTGAGGAGGCATGTTCTTCATGAATCGCACGCCTTTTCTGATCCTTCTTCTTTTCATCGTTGTTTTTGCATTCGCCCAATCACCGTCCATCCCTCCCGACCCCTACAAGCCGGTTCTCGACCGCCTGCAATCCATCGCGGTCGTTCCCTTGGCGACATGGCAAGTTCACGCCGCCGACCTTCCGCACGGCGAAGATCCCGCGCTGGGCACCTCTGACTGGCAGGCGGTGAAACTGAAAGAGGATTGGAAGGGCTCGCGCTGGCTGCGACTGACCTTCGCGGTCCCGGCGCAGTTGAACGGCTACCGTTTGCAAGGAGCGCGCATTTCTCTCGATCTGCACGTCAGCAGCGACGATGCCATCCAGATCAGCGTCTTCTCCAACGGCAACATGGTGGCGCGCACCGACGAAGACGGGCAGGTGCCGATCACTTTGATCGAGAACGCCCAGCCGGGGCAGAAGCTGGTGCTGGCGGTTCGTGTCCTCGACTCTGGCGGTGGCGGCTGCTGCGGAGGCGACTCCACTCGCATCGAGCACGCGGAGCTTGGCATTCAGCCTCCGCCGGAGCGTCCCGATCCCGCACTGATGCGGCTGCAAATTCTCTCGGCTGAGCCGGTCATCGCCGCATATCCCGAGGGCAAGACCGAGCGCCAGCAGCAACTGGGCTCGGCCGTGAAGGCCATCAATGTCGCCGCACTCGACCAGGGCGACCAGCAGGCCTTCGACGCTTCCCTACGTGACGCACAGAGCAAGCTCGACGTGTTGCGCCCGTACATGAAGCAGTTCAGCATTACAGCGGTCGGCAACAGCCACATCGACATGGCATGGTTGTGGCCGTGGACCGAGACCGTCGAAGTCGTCCGCAACACCTTCGGCACCGCGCTGCAACTGATGCGCGAATATCCCGACTTCAAATTCACCGCCAGCACCGCGCAGGCCTATGAATGGATCGAAGAAAAGTATCCGGCGATGTTCCAGGAGATCCAGCAGCGGGTGAAAGAAGGCCGCTGGGA
>PLBW01000100.1:0-3387 GCA_003135475.1 Acidobacteriaceae bacterium | reverse complement strand
GGCAACTGCCGCAGATTTACAAGCGCTCGGGCATCGACTACTTCGTCACCCAGAAGCTGCTGTGGGCGTCGGAGTTCACCAAGTTTCCCTATCGCCTGTTCTGGTGGCAGGCGCCCGACGGCAGCCGGCTGCTGACCTACTTCCCCAGCGACTATGCCAACCAGATCGACCCGCAGAAGATGGCGCGCGACTCGGCCACCTACGGCCCGATGATGTGGAAGTACAACGGGGGAACCAACTCCGCGCCAGCGGGCGGCCTGGACATGATGTACCTGTACGGCGTCGGAGACCACGGCGGCGGCCCAACGCGCCAGGACCTTGACACCGCGCTGCGTTGGCAGAAGGGCGACCTCGTCTATCCGCAAGTTAACTTCTCCACCGCGACGCGGTATTTTGCCGACCTGGAGAAGAACAAGAGCGAGCTAAAAATTCCGACTTGGGACGGCGAGCTTTATTTCCAATATCATCGCGGCGTGCAGACCACGCAATCGGAGGAGAAGCACGGCAACCGCCAGAACGAAGAGCTGGTGCTGAACGCGGAGAAGGTGGCGGCGATCGAGTCCCTGTTTGGCGCTACATACCAGCAGCAGAATCTCGACATCGCTTGGAAGGACATCCTCTTCAACCAGTTTCACGATATTCTGCCGGGCTCAGGCATTCACATCAACTACGTGGACGCAGCACGCAAGTATGCCGAGGCGTCGCGCATCGACCGCGACATCATCCACATGGGACTGAACGACATTGCGTCGCGGGTGAAGTCGGACGGGGTGAGCCTGCTGGTCTTCAATCCGCTGTCGTGGAAACAGACAGGTGAGGTCCAATTCACAGCACAGTTTCCGGCCGCAACAAAGGGAGTGACGGCCATCGATCCGAATGGGAAAGTGCTGCCGGTCGAGGTGCTCCAGAACGATCCACAAAACGGCTGGGTGGTGTTGCGCCTACTGGCGGAGAACATCCCCGCGACTGGTTACAAGCTTATTCGCCTGGTTCCGCAGGAATCACCGCTGCCAAAACCAATTTTGATGGCAACCACCGACTCGCTGGAGAACAAATTCGTTCGCCTCAAGGTCGATCCCAAGACCGGCTGCATCACCAGCCTCTTCGACAAGCGCAGCAACACCGAAGCGCTCGCGTTACCGGTGCAAAGCGAAGGATCTCCGGCGGCATCGCCCGATGGGCTACCGTGCGGCAACCTGCTCCAGGCTTTTGTGGACAAGCCCAAGCGCTGGGACGCGTGGAACATCGACGCTGACTTCGTCAAGCAACATTGGGACCTGATGCAGGCCGACGAGGTGAAGCTGGTGGAGAACACGCCGCTGCGCGCCGTCATCCGCGTGAAGCATCACTTCCAGAAATCGAGCTTCGTGCAGGACATCACCATGTATCCCGACGTGCCAAGGGTTGACGTCCACATGCAGGCCGACTGGCACGAGCAGCACATTCTGCTCAAGGTCGCGTTTCCGGTCAGAGCGGAGAGCAACAAGGCGACCTTCGAGATTCCCTACGGCAGCGTCGAGCGGCCCACCACGCGCAATACGCCGGCCGAGCAGGCGCAGTTTGAAGTTCCGGCGCTGCGCTGGGCCGACATTTCCGACGCCACCCATGGCTTCAGCCTGCTGAACGACAGCAAGTATGGATACGACGCCAAGGACAACGTATTGCGCCTGTCGCTGCTGCGCTCACCCACCTGGCCCGATCCTGAAACCGATCAGGGACAGCACGAGTTCACCTACTCGCTCTATCCGCATGGCGGCACCTGGCGCGAGGCGATGACCGTGCACCAGGGCTACGAACTGAATTATCCGCTGATGACGCAGACAACCACGCAGCATCCCGGCACGATGGCGGGCGAGAAGTCGTTCTTCGCCACGACGCAGGACAACGTGATCATCACGGCAATCAAGAAGGCCGCCGATGATGATGCGCTGATCGTCCCCTTCTATGAGTGGGCCGGGAAGAAGGGCGACGTCGTTCTCCAGCTTCCGTGGAGGGCGACGCAGGCTTGGGAGACAAACTTGATGGAAGTTGCGCCGGTCCCGCTCCAGTTGGATTCGACAGGCAATGCGGTGACCGTCCCGACGAACCCGTACGAGATCAAGACGGTGAAGGTGAAATTCGGGAGTCACTAATTGGGAAGGATATCCACGATGCGTTCAATCATGTCTAGTCTGGCATTGTGCCTTCTAGCCGTTTCGTCGTTTGCGGCCGACGCGGGAAAGCTGAAGGGAACCGTCACCGACCAGTCAGGCGCTGTCAGCGATCATGTCCTGGTTCGCGTCGAACATTGGGGTCTCGATCCAAGCACTCACCACTTTGTCGTTGACGAGAAGACAGCCTACACGGGATGGAAGGGAGAGTACTCCTTTGAGTTACCGGCGGGCGTATATGACATTTTTTTCTCAAGCGGCCCTTTCTCGCCAGTGGCCAAGAAAGTGGAAGTAAAGGGCGGAAAGGTCACCCTTCTCTCGCCAAGCATGAGGTACGACCGGCTCACAAAGTTCGTTGAATAGCCGGAGGCGAGCAGGGCAGCGCCGATCAGGGACGAGATCACTACAGCTACGTTTTCTCTTTTTCCTCACCCGGCTTGGCGGTGAGCGTCAATCCGAAGATGGACTGGCTGCCCACCCCAGCGACATTGCGGCCGCGCGGCTCCTCCGGCCCCGGCAGGTACAGCGTCTTGCAATGCTCGCAGCGATAGATCTCCATTTGATCGCCAAAGGCCTGCCGAACGTCGCCGCAGGCTTGCTCCAGAACGTCAGCCAAATAGAACCAGCGCTTTAAATGCCCGCCGCATAGCTTCCCTTTTTCATTGGGCTCGTTGCAGGCGCGCTGGAATTGCTTCTTGTACTTGAGCTTGTGCTTGGGAAGTTGTGGTGGCTCAGTGGCGCTCGTGTCAGGCATCCTCAGCAGTATCGCTGGTTGTCAGGAATATCTCAAGACCTGCTTGCGCGCTAGATTGTCACAGCGTTGGATTCTTCGTCGGTCGGGACATAGTAAACAAACGGCGAAACTACCTGGCGCTCGCGAATCGCTGCGCGCAGGTCCGCAAAGTCGCGGCTATGCACTAGCAGCTCGCGTCCCTCGATGAGTAGCCATTCACCAGAGTGCCTTGCAAGCTCCAAGGCATTCTCTTCGAGCCAATCCATCTCCGACGATTCAACACTTTCCGGCATTGTCGATCTCTCAGGTTGCCAGTGTATTACGTCCTCGAATACGCGTCATGTGGATAAGGCAGCATCTACAACGCTAATTGCGAATCGCCTGCACGAGCAACACGGCTCCAATCACGACCAGGCCAACATGCACGTACTTGAGATAGCCGTAGCCGTGGAGGCGGCGATTGATCGTTCTCCCGAGTAGTATCGCCGCCAAGGTGAGCGGTAG
>PLBW01000152.1 GCA_003135475.1 Acidobacteriaceae bacterium | reverse complement strand
CTTCAGAGTACGGGGACATCGTTGCGCTTTCTGCGCCGGCTCAGCACAAAGGAACGCCGCTTGCGGCGCTTTTCGGCATGGCGGTCAATCTTCCTCCAGAATCCCACGAAGTAGTCGATGGCCGACAGCAGCGACAGCGCCACCATCAGCCAGATCGACAGCAGGGCGATGGGATGCACTGGCAAACTCAGGAAGTACCAGGGAAGATGCGCCCAATGGTGATCGATAATCGCCGCCACCACCGAGACGATCTGCACCACCATCTTGGTTTTGCCCAGCTCGCTGGCCTGGATGGTGAAGCCTTCCGAGGCCGCGATGGATCGCAAGCCGCTCACCAGGAACTCGCGCCCAATGATGATGACGGCCATCCAGGCGGGCACGGTGCGGGGATTGAATTGCACCAGGGTGATGAAGGCNNGGGTCGAGCAGCATGCCCATGGTGGTCACCTGGGCGCGCTTGCGGGCGAGATAGCCGTCAATGGCGTCGGTCAAGGAAGCCGCGATGAAGACGAACGAGGCCAGCAGTTCACGCTCGCCGTTGGTAGAGCTGAAGCGGTTGCTGGACAAGATCCAAATCAGCACCGGGATGCTGAATATCCGGGTGAGCGTGATGTAGTTCGGGAGGTTCACAAAAGAGAGTGCCACACCACGGCGCTGGCTGCCGTCGCAACAGCCGATTATCCTCCACTGCTTAGATTGAATGCAATTAGAGAAAACAATTACGCGATGGTGGTCAGTTAAATGGGACTCAAGGCCACGGAACGACGCGCTTGAAATCCGAATGCATCAGAAGTTCAGCCGCAACCTTTACACCCGGTGGTTCGATCAACACGATTTGCAATCCGGCCTTTCTGCCATGCTTCATGGCGGGGACACAATCCGTGTCGTTGGACACCAGGACGATGCGCTCAACGCCGCGATTCTCGGAATACATGGCCATGTCCAACCCGATTCGCATATCGACCCCCTTTTGCTCAAAGTCGGGAGAGAAATCTGCATCGGTAAGTTCAGCTCCTGGCCCCACTGGAGTTTTTCGGGGTTTGTAGCCCCTAAACTTTAGGACGCCACGGCGCACAGCAAACAAATCCTTGCTGGCCAATTCCTCCAGCCACTTGTCGGAGCCCGCGAAGGTGTATTGGTCGCCCGATACAGGTAGTCTTACGGTCCCAGAATATGGGGCGCAATCGTAATAGAGAACGCGGAGAATCTCTTCGTCGACACCTTTACATGCATGCGCGAACTGCTCGATGAAGGCCGGGTTGTAAACCTTACCCGCCTTCTTGGCTTTAACTCGGATAAACCCACCGTCAATGAGAATGACGATTTTCTTGGCCATAATGAGCAAAAGCCCTCGAATGATCGAGGGCTTTCGGAAACATGCTCGCCTACGAGCGTAGCGGATATATTCTTACCGTAGCACAATCCAGAAATTTGTCAAGAATTCACTGATGCGACCAGGCGTGGTGAACGGTGAATTTCGTTCAACATTGACGGCGACTGGAATCTCCTTCGCCCAGGCCAGCATGTCCACCGTTCTAGCGCATCGCGTCTTCCACTTCGCTCAACCAGTCAGGGCGCTTCAACACTTCGCGGGGCTTGGGGCCATCCGCCGCGCCTACGATTCCGTCCCGCTCCATCAGGTCAATCAGATGAGCGGCGCGTCCGTAACCGATGCGCAGACGGCGCTGCAGCAGAGAAGTGGATGCCTTGCCGTATTCGAGGACGATGCGCACTGCGTCCTGGTAAAGCTCGTCGTTATCGTCCTCGGCGCTGCCGTCGCCGCTTTGCGCGGCTCCGCTTTCGCTGTCCTCGCGTGGAGCTTGCAGGAAGTGCTCCTGGTACTGAGCTTCGCCCTGGGCGCGCCAAAACTCCACCACCGCGGCAATTTCCTTCTCCGTCACCAGGGGCGCGTGCAAGCGATGCACCCGGGCTGAGCCGTTAGGCAGGTAAAGCATGTCGCCGCGGCCCAGCAGGGCTTCAGCACCGTTCGCGTCGAGAATGGTGCGCGAGTCAATTTTGGTGGCCACCCGGAAGGACATGCGGGCAGGGAAATTGGCTTTGATCAAACCGGTGATGACGTCCACCGAAGGCCGTTGCGTGGCCAGTATCAGATGGATGCCGACCGCGCGCGCCATCTGCGCCAGCCGCGTGATGGAAGCTTCTACGTTTTGCCCATCGAGCATCATCAGGTCGGCCAGCTCATCGATGATGATGACGATGTACGGCAGCGGATGTGCCTCACTGCCATCTTCAAACAGGTTGGGAGTGCTGTTGTCGAAGAGCCGGTTGTACTGGTCAATGTTGCGTACGCCCTTCTCGGCAAGCACCTTCAGCCGCCGCTCCATTTCGCGGACGGCGTTGCGCAGGGCGTTCGACGCCAGCTTGGGCTCGGTGATGATGGGCGTGTACAGGTGCGGCACGCCCTCATAGTTGCCCAGCTCCAGCCGCTTCGGGTCCACCAGGATGAGGCGCACCTGTTCGGGGGTGGACTTGTAAAGGATGGACATGATGAACGCATTGATGGCCACGCTCTTCCCCGACCCCGTGGAACCGGCGATCAGCAGGTGTGGCATGGTGTTCAGCTCGGCGGTCACGATGCGGCCGTTGATGTCTTTGCCCATCGCCAACGTGATCTTCGACTTCGACCCCAGAAACTCCTGCGCTTCGACCACCTCGCGCAGCCAGATGGTTTCACGCTCGTGGTTCGGCACCTGGATGCCCACGGTGGATTTTCCCGACATGCGTTCGATCAGAATGCTCTCGGCGCGCAGCGCCAGGCAGAGGTCGTCACAAAGGCTGGTGATGCGGCTGTACTTGATGCCGGCTTCCGGCTTGAACTCGAAGGTCGTAACCACGGGCCCGGGATTGATCTGCACCACCTGCCCGCGCACATCGAACTCGGCGCATTTTTCCGCCAGCACCTGCGCCAGATTCTTCAGCTCGAGTTCGTTGATGTCGCTGTGCTCGTCTGGGCGGTGCAGCAGGGCGGTCGATGGGAGTTTGTAGCTGCCGGCGAGGCGCGGCATGGTGGTCTTTCCGTGCTGCGTGCTATCGGCGCGCGAGGTGACGGCGATGTCATCCGCGACAGCCGCCCCAGAAGGTTGGTGGTCGTCTCCGTCTTGGAGCGCTTCGCCGCCAAAAGTGCGCTCGATGCCGCTCTTCGCTGCGTTTGCCGGATGCGCAGTCTGCGGCAGCGGAGGGGCCATTCCGGCCGGAGTTGACGTTGCTGGAGCCTCGGCATCCGGCGCAGCGAACCGCTTGGGAACCAGTTGGGCGGTCACCACCGGCTTGGCGTTCGCGGCGGCAGCGCGCTTCTTCTCAAGCTCCTTGGCTGCCTTCTTGCGGGCGCGTTCGATTCGCCAGTCGGCAAACCGGTCCAGCGCCGCATAGGCGAATGCGAAGCGCGTCTGTGACCAGACCCGCATGGCTCCAATGGAAAACGCCGTCGAAAGATACAGGGCCACCGCGATCACCGCCAGACAAACCAGATAGGCGCCTACCAGGTTGAAGTAGTGAATCAGCGCGTCCGCCACAATCCGGCCCAGAAGTCCCTCGGAAGGGACAACTCCCTTCCAGCGAATGCTCCAGGGCAAGAGCCCGATGAACCCGGAGAAAAAGGTCACTAACCCAGCCGCACCCACCACCTTAGCGTAAGGGGCAGTGATAGGCCGCGAGCGGAACCATCGCAGCGAGTACAGCATCAGGAAAACCGGGACCAGAAATACCGCGACCCCAAAGAGTTGCAGTCCAAGATCGCTGACCATGGCCCCGGCCACTCCAATCCAGTTATGGGCCGGCCTGGAAGCGGGAGGAGTTGACGCCGTGTTTAACGATGGATCGAGCGGCGAATACGATACCAGCGCGAGGACAAGGAGGACCGCGAAGACCAACATCAGGAAGCCGATCAGCTCATTGAGCCGCCGGTTGGCCGTCGGAGTAAAAGCGCGCGAGGCGATTGTCATGTGGGCGTTCGGACGCGCCGCGGAACCACCCGCCGCGGCGGGTTTGCCAGGACTCATGTCGCCTGCTCCGTCCAGCGCGGGCACACATTTACGTCCAGTCCGCCGCAAACGAAAAAGCGTGGTACCGGGAATCGACCGATGCGGGCTCCCCAATGGGCGTCCTTCAGACGATTGGGGTGCAGATACGCCAGAGCCAAGTAATTATCCCAGAAAGGTGAGGTCCAACGGCGGAAAATAAATGCCCTAGGTTGCCGAACTAGTCTCCCCCCATCAATGGACGAGGCGGCCGACCCACCACAGCACAGCCACGCCCAATACGATGCGGTAGATGGCGAACACGGTGAAGCCGCGGGTGCGCACCCAATTCATGAACCACGCCACCACGCCGTAGGCGACGATAAACGACACCACGAAGCCAATGGCAAGAATCACCCAGGAATGCGCATCGCTGGGCATGGAGCCAATCGCGCTGGGCTCGCCGTGGTGGGGCCGCAGTGACTTGAACAGGTCGTAGCAGGTCGCGACCACCATGGTCGGGATGGAAAGGAAGAACGAAAACTCCAGCGCCGAAGGGCGGCTCATGCCGGCCAGTTCTCCCGCCGTAATGGTGGACATGGAGCGCGAGGTCCCGGGGAAGACCGCCGAGAAGATCTGGCAGAAGCCGATCCAGACGGCCTGGCCGACGGACATCTGCTCCATGTCATCGGTAAGTTTGCCGCGCACGAACGCCTGGTGTTTCGAGCGCTCGTAAACTGCGTCGACAATCCACATGACGATGCCACCGATGATCAGGGCCCATGCCATAAGAGGCAGGCTCTCCAGGTGCTTGCCGATGATCTTAGTCAGCAGAAAAGCTGGAATCGCGGTTACCACGAAGGCAATCAGAGTCAACGTCAAGGGATGATTGATGACCGTGCGATCGTTGTTTTTCCCGTGCGGAAAGTCGTGAACGAATTCGACAATACGGGTCCAGAAATACAGCGGCAGGCTAAGTATCGCACCTAACTGAATGACGATGGAAAACATCTTCCAGTAACCATTGCCGAGGTCAATGCCCAGAAATGCCTCTGCAATGCGCAGATGTGCCGTCGAGCTGACCGGAAGAAATTCGGTTAGGCCTTCAATAACGCCCAAAAGAATAGACAACAGGTAGTCGTTCAAATTGCCTCCGCGACGGCCAGCCCCCTGGCCGCAAACCGGCCTTTCCCAGGGAGGGGAGTTTCAATGTGTGCCGCCACTACTCAACATTGTTCCCAAATGTGGGGATTTTGTTCTGCACCATGTATATCAGACGCTCGGCGCGGCTGGACCAATCTTCGTCGTTGGGGTACTGCGTGATTAGTTTCTTGGCAATGCTAAGGGCGCGCGCGCTGGAATCATCGGCCTTCTTCGGCTGATTGTCGGTCGTGTAGATCACGATCAGTGCAGAATATCGCCAGGCCGCTTTGTAGAGGGCCTCCGAGGCCTTAGGGGACTGGGGATGCTCATCGGCATACTTCAGATAAATCTCGGCTTCCTTCGCGGGGCACTGGGCTTGCGCCTCCCATTCGCCACAGAGTTTGTTGTCGATCAGATGATAGGCGGCGAGATCGGCCCACTTGGTGCGCGGAAACTTCTTGATGACCTGCTTCATGTGCGCTTCGTCGATGGGGATGTGCAGTGCAGGATCGCGCATTTTTGCAGACGGGCGGGTGGCCTGGTCGGCCGCCTCGATTTGCCAGCGGATGTCGGCGCTACGATAAAGCGACTCGCCGGCCAGCGGGGACGTGGGGAAATATTCGGCGATGCGGGCGTAGATTCGCATGGCGTCCTGCGCAGCCCCGCGGCGGCCGCCCCGCCGGCTGGCCTCCATTTCCGAATCGAAAGCCTCGCCGAACAGAATCTTGTCGCCATCGGGAGTAGCCGTCGTGATGACTCCCTTGTCCAGAATCCAGCCGGTGACATTGCGGTCGTTCTCCTCCTCATTGTCGAACTCGACGCCAACGCTCACGTCCACCGTGCCCACGACATGCACCCAGCCCGGGGTGCGCTCGATGACGGCAACTTCACGGCCACGGCCGATGTTCGACAACTTTGCCGAGGAGGTGTCCGGGGAAATGTGGATGATGCCTTCGCGCAGCATGACGCCGCGTTCGGCGGCGAACAGCGCCGGCGATAAAAACACCAGGAACCCGAGAACGAAATACCAACACCGTGAACGTTTGTGAGGCACTTTATTACTCCTGCCATGCCATGCCGATTGCTGGTCATTAATCGCTGGGGTTGCTAATTGCTAATTGCTAATTGCTAATTGCTATCAGCCCTCTTCCCCCAGCACCTGGGCCAGCAATTGCGGCTCTGCGTTTCCACCGCTGACTACGGCGACCGCCTTCTTCGACTCGGGCAGCTCGTCGCCGTGAAAGAGCCAGGCCGCAAACGTGACCGCGCCACTGGGTTCAGCCACGATGCGCCCGTTCAGAATGATCCGCCGCATCGCGGTGCGGATTTCATCTTCTGTCACGCTGATTATGTCATCGACGAATTGCCGGATGTGCTCGAAGTTCAGCCGCCCGACCGATTGCGTACGCAGTCCGTCAGCCAGCGTGCTGGAGACGCGCTCGGCGGGCAATTCCACGATCTCGCCCTTGCGGAAGCTTTGCTGCGCGTCATTGGCCAGTTCAGGCTCGACACCAATTACCCTCGCTTTGGATCCGCTCAGCTTCACGGCAGCGGAAACCCCGCTGATCAGCCCACCGCCGCCGACCGGCGCCAGCACGAGATCAACATCGGGGCAGTCTTCCAGGATCTCGATCCCCACGGTACCCTGGCCAGCGATGATCTGCTCATCATTGTACGGAGGCACGATCATGTAGCCATGCTGACGCGCCAGCTCTTCGGCCTTCTGCAAGCGCTCGACACTGGCCGGACCGACGGTGACAATCTCCGCTCCCAGCGCGGCGGTGCTGTCCATCTTGATTTTGGGCGCGTTGCGCGGCATCACGATGATCGCTTTTACGCCCAAGGCGCGCGCCGCGTAGGCAACTCCCTGCGCGTGATTGCCGCTGGAATACGAGATAACCCCGCGCTGCCGTTCTTGTTCTGTGAACGATGCGATCTTGTTGTAAGCCCCACGCAACTTAAACGAGCCGATGGGCTGAAGACTCTCGGCTTTCAGCCACAAGTGCCCGCGCGCCGATTCGTCAGCGAGTTTCGCATTGGCAGGCGCGCCCTGCCTGGGGGCAGGCGGAAAGTAGCGAATGAGCGGAGTGCGGGCCGCTATGCCGCGCAACCTCTTCTGCGCGAGTTGGATTTGTTCGAGAGTCACCATGGCTGGGTCAGTGCACCATTGTCGCCACAGAGGCAAGCCACACTCCGGCGGGCAGGTGCATCGATCCCTGGCCATCGCCGCCGGTCCGCGCCTCGTGGATCATCAATGCCATCCAGTGTACAAGTGCCAGCCGATCGTGCAACTTGACTTTGGCGCCGAAGTCAACATGACCAATCGCAGGGCTGATGAGGGCGTCCAGCAAATACTTTTTCGGAATGTCTCGCTGCAGCCACAACATTTCCGTCTGCGGGATGATCACGTCGTCAGAACCGTGCAACAACAGAATTGGAATATGCAGGGACTGAAGGTGACCGGACGGAGAGGCCGCAGCCAACTCCTCCCGTCGCTTGTCGATTTCGGCGAGAATCGCAGGCGCGAAGCTCGCACGCTGCTTGTGATAAATGCGCTGCATGATCTCCTGATCGGCGGGTGTCATGGTCTTGGTCAGCGCCTCGGAAGCTTTTCCGTTTTCGGAGAGCAGCAGCCTGAGCGCCTCGTGTGCCGCCTGAACATCCTGCGGAGCGAAGAAGTCCTGCGGCTCGTCATAGACCACGATCAGCGGACCATACTCATGTGGCTGCATATGCTCGACTGATCCATCGGGACGGACCGCTTCGCCGGTAGCAAAAAAGCGCAGAACATGGACAAGATCGTAGTATCCGCCCACCGAAGCCACCCATGCGATCGACGG
>PLBW01000057.1 GCA_003135475.1 Acidobacteriaceae bacterium | reverse complement strand
GCTCTGCGCGAGCAACGGTAAAGTAGTCAACGCGAGCATTAAGACTAGATAAAGTGCGAGATTGCGGAGTTTCATGGGGAGGCCCTCCATTCGACTGTCAGTGGAATGCTACGCGCTGGGTGGCCGCCTGTCACGCAACATCGCGCACGCTACTTGCGAGAACTTCCGAATGCCACTGGCCCCAGGAAGCGCAGATCAGGGGCTTCCGGAATCAGTCCAATCTCTTGCGAATACCGCAGGAAGAGTTGCAGGCCGGCATGGTTTTGGCGGTCGAGATAGTAATGAACGTTCTCGGTGAGATAGGTAAGAATGTCGGCTTCGCTCAGCCTCAGCTTGGATGACCACTGTTGAGCGATGATGCGGAGGTTCGCAGGTTCCAGCCCGTGGTCGCGCGACTGCTGAAACACTTTCACTAGGTCAAGATCGCGCGGCGCTCGGTCCAGGGAGTCGAGCCGCACCGCCCAGAAGGCAAACACAAACGGCTGGCCCGTCCGTTCGTGCCACAGATGTGCCAGGTCATACACGAAGTATTCTTTGCCGATGGTTATCTCCAGCGCTGCGTCGCCGATCAGAAGAGCCGCGTCATGCCTGCGCAGCATGACGTCAAGCTCTGGAGCATGCGGTGTGAGCTGCCTGTGTCCCCCGAAAAACTTGGCGAAAAGCACCTGCAACAACGCGACCGAGGTGCGGGATGAAGTGTCGGTGGCAACCGTCGCTATCTGCTCGATGGGTTTCTTGCTGACCAGCAGGATCGATCGAACAAAATCTTTTGCCGCGATCGCAATGTTCGGCAAGATCACCAGCCCCGGTATCTCCGCGTACGTGAAAGCCGGGATGATGCCGATGTCGGCCTGATTTGCCGCTAGAGCCGCCGCACAGGCGGAAGGAATGGTGTATTCAATGGCAAAATCGCGGGCCGCGTCTCCGTGCTCGAAGTCCCACATGAGGGGCGCGGTATTCAGAAAGGAGATAGCGAAGATACGCAGCGGAGTCATAAACAATCGAGTCTAGCAAAGCTAGCGTGGTCGTGTCGGTGCCGTGAGTCGCTTAATTGGGTTTTAATCTGCGCGGCGGCGCAATCACGTCGATGTGTGACAGCTAGTCTGTTCATTGCCCATTCCAGGCCCCATTATTGAATACCAGTGAATGTCGTACGGGAGAAGACTGGATGGACACTTCGATGGGCGCTGTGATTGTCATTGGCACCTCAATGCTGCTGTCTATCGCAGGATTGCTAGTAGTGCGTCGCTACGCCAACGTCGACTGGCTGAAGCGGCATCACGAAGTTGCCAGCTATTTCTTCCTGATGATTGGAACGCTCTATGCCGTGCTGATCGCCTTTGCCATCTACGTAGTCTGGAGCGCGTCCAAGGAGGCGGGCACCAACCTTGAACACGAAGCGAACGAGGTAGCCGACCTGTCTCGTCTGTCGATGGCAATGCCTGACCCACTGCGCAGAGAGATCACCACAGCCCTCATGGAGTATCTCAACGCCGTAGTGGAAGATGAGTTTCCGGGTATGCAGCAAGGTCGCGACAGCCAGCGCACCTGGACCGCGGTGCAAAACCTGTGGGATGTATATGGGGCGATCCAGCCCGAAACGCCACGGTTGCAAATCTACTCCGCGGAGTCACTGAAGCACTTGACTCAACTCTCGGACTATCGCCGGACCCGGCTGTTCGCCAGCCATGGCACGGTCCCCGCCACGCTATGGTACCTGTTGCTTTCTGGCGCGGTGCTGCTCGTTCTCTTCACCTATTTTGTCGGGCACGAGAGCGCCTGGGCACAGGCCGCCATGACGGCGGCGCTGGCGGGGGTCCTGGCCTTCAGCCTGTTTCTAGTATGGTCGCTGGATAGTCCATATTCGGGGGTGGCAAGCGTTACGCCGCAACCATTTAGTCTGGAACTGGTGCATGTCGCCTCGAGGATGCCAAAGTAATCTCACCTCACCATAAGATCCGACGCCCATTGAGTCTGATTTCAAATTAACAAGACCTCACCTGCACTGGTGACCGGCTCCCTTGACGGTAACCACGTTGATGGTTACTGTGCGACTGTGTGGACACCTTTGTCGCTTGGGGGGCTGATATGCACGCTGAAACGCCGGTGAGAGCTCACGATTACGCTGTAACCCGCAAACTGCAATGGCTGGCTTTGTCGTTGACTCCCGGCGTGGGCGCCGGACGCGGCCGCAAGCTGGTTGAAATGTACGGGGGCATTGACCGGTTGTTCACTGCGTCGCTGACCGAACTGGAAGCGGCCGGCCTGGCTGGCGCGGCGGCGCAGAGTCTGGCATTGGGCAAGTCGATGGAACTGGCTAATGCCGAATTTGACCATGCCCGGGAGCTGGGCGCTGAAGTGATCGTTCCCGGGGACGCGGAGTTCCCTCGACGCCTACTGGAAATTTATGATCCTCCACTCGTGCTTTACCTTAAGGGAAATGCAGAAGTTATAGATAAGCCAGGGATTGCTGTTGTTGGCACCAGGCATCCGACGCCCTACGGGACGGGCATGGCGGAGCGGCTGGCCTGCGACCTGGCGGCCCGCGGACTCATCATATTCAGTGGGATGGCGCGCGGTGTGGATACCGCCGCGCATCGTGGGGCCTTGCAGGCACACGGTCACACCGTGGCGATCTGGGGTACGGGAATCGACGTCGTTTACCCGGCAGAGAACCGCAAAATCACCGATCAGATACTCGCTGGGGGCGGCGCCATTCTGAGCGAATTTCCGCTGGGAACTTTTCCGGCGCCGCAGAATTTTCCCATCCGCAATCGGCTGATCAGTGGCATTGCCATCGGCGTTTTGGTGCTCGAGGCGGGGGAGTTCAGCGGGACCCGAGTGACGGCCCGATGCGCATTAGAACAGGGACGAGAGGTTTTCGCCGTGCCGGGCAACGTCACCAACAAACTTTCCTGGGGTCCTAACACGTTAATTAAGCAGGGCGCCGCGCTCGTAGCCACATGGGAGGATGTGTGGGAAGCGCTACCCGCCGATGTCCGTCTGGCCCTCACTCCGCCGGAGCCACCTGCATCGGAGGAGGGCGTTCCGTCATCACTGTTTGAAGCGGCTGAGTTGCCGCCGAGTGAGAAAAGGGTTTATGCCCTCATGCGAGCGGACGAATCCATTCACATCGACCAACTGGTCGAGCGCCTGGCTTCGTACCTCTCTTCGTCCGAGATCTTCAGCGCCTTGTTCGAGCTGGAGCTGAGTGGCCGCATCCGGCAACTGCCGGGGAAGTACTTTGTGAGGACCATGTGACGGAGGACAGCGTTTAGCTCTTAGCTTTTAGGAGACGAATATCATGCAAAAGACCCAAGATTAGGAGGGTTCACAATGCGGGACTTCAGGGATTTGGTTGTCTGGGAACGATCCCATCGATTGACGCTTGCGCTGCATCGAGCCACGGATCGTTTTCCCAAGTCTGAAATGTTTGGCTTAACAAGCCAGATTCGTCGCGCAGCAGCCTCCATACCCACCAACCTTGCAGAGGGCTGCGGACGGTGGGGTGACGGCGATATGGGTCGCTTTGTTCAGATCGCAATGGGCTCCGCCAGTGAGGCAGATTACCTGATTCTATTGGCAAGAGATTTGGACTATTTGGCTGTCGGCGAATATGACGCGGTGTCCGCCGAATTGAATGAAATCAGGAGAATGTTGACGGCCCTCTACAAACGCGTACGACGCGTTCCAGAAAGGCAAACGGCTCAGTCGTTTGCTAACAGCTAAGAGCTAAAAGCTAGAAGCTTGCCAACCCACGCCTTTGCCGCAAGCGGGCAGCCCGTGCTAGCTTCTAAACGTAATTCGCAATATTTGAGGTTCCATTGTCAAAAGGTTTAGTCATCGTCGAGTCGCCCACTAAAGCCAAGACGATCCAAAAATATCTCGGCTCGGGCTATGAGGTCGAAGCCTCGCTCGGACACATCAAGGACTTGCCCAAGAAGTCGCTGGGGGTCGATCTCGACGATAATTTTGCGACTGAGTATGTGATCATTCCGGGCAAGGAGAAGGTGGTCGCCCGGCTGAAGAAGCTGGCGAAGACAGCCAATGCCATCTATCTGGCGCCTGATCCCGACCGCGAAGGGGAAGCTATCGCTGCTCACCTGGCCGAAGAACTTGGTGGTGACTCGGTTGATGGCAAGAAGAAGAGCAAGAAGGGCGCGGTCGCGATCCGCCGCGTCACTTTCAACGAAATTACCAAGCGCGCTGTGCAGGAGGCATTCCTCCATCCGCGCGATATCGATAGCAATCTGGTGGATGCGCAGCAGGCACGCCGCGTTCTCGACCGGCTGGTCGGGTATCAGGTGTCGCCGCTGTTGTGGGACAAAGTGCGCCGGGGGATCTCCGCCGGACGCGTGCAAACCGTGGCCTTGCGACTGATCGTTGAGCGCGAGCGCGACATCAAGGTATTCGTCAAGGAAGAGTACTGGACCATTGACGCCAATCTGCACGCGGCCAAGCCGCCGACGTTCGCGGCGCGATTCATTGGCATCGGCGACGAAAAAACGCCCATGACGAACGGCGAAGATGCCGCCAAAATCAAGGCTGCGATCGAGACCGCCGACTGGAGCGTCCGCTCGGTTGACAAGCGCGAGCGCCGTCGCAGTCCGGCAGCGCCGTTTACCACCAGCAAGTTCCAGCAGGATGCCTCGCGCAAGCTGCGCTTCAGCGTGAAACGCGCCATGATGATCGCCCAGCGCCTGTATGAAGGCGTTGATCTCGGCGACGAAGGCACCGTCGGACTCATTACCTACATGCGTACCGACTCGCCCCAGGTATCGAACGATGCCAAGGTCGAGGTGCGCGAACTGATCGGCAAGGAGTATGGCAAGGAGTTCCTGCCGGAAACGCCGAACACCTACAAGTCGAAGAAGGGCGCACAGGAGGCGCATGAAGCCATTCGTCCGACGGCTGCTTCTCGGCATCCCGACCGGATCAAGAGGTATCTCCAGGAAGACGAGTACAAGGTTTACAAGCTCATCTGGCAGCGTTTTGTCGCCTCGCAGATGAACCCCGCCGTCTTCGACCAGACTACCGTGGACATCGACGCGAAGAACGGCAACGACGTGTACCGCTTCCGGGTTACTGGCTCGGTACTCAAGTTCGAGGGCTTCCTGAAGGTCTACGAAGAGTCGAAGGATGCCAAGGACGAAGAGGACGAGGCGCTAAAGCACAAGCTACCGGTGCTGACCGAAGGCCAAAAGCTCACCCTGAAGGGGGTCGATGCCGAACAGCACTTTACTGAGCCTCCGCCGCGCTTCAACGAGGCCTCGCTGGTGAAGGAACTGGAGGACCGCGGCATCGGACGTCCGTCCACCTACGCAGCCATCATCAGCACCATCCAGGAGCGGCAATACGTGCAGAAGATCGGGGGAAAGTTCATTCCCACCGAAATTGGATTTGTGGTAACCGATCTGCTGGTGGCCAACTTCAAAGATATTTTCGATTTGCAATACACGGCGCGGCTGGAAGAGGAACTCGACGAGATCGAGGACGGCAAGGAACGTTGGACCGACGCCCTGGCCGAGTTCTACAAGAAGTTCGAGAAGGAACTCCATTACGCCGAAAAGCACATGGAGAACGTGAAGCGGATGGAGAAGCCCACCGACGAGAAGTGCGAGCGGTGCGGCTCGCCGCTGGTCATCAAGTGGGGCAAGCACGGGTCGTTTTATGCGTGCAGCGCGTACGACAAGACCGATCCCAACAGTTGCACGTTCACCAAGGAAAACCCGATCGACCTGCCCGACCTTGACTCGGCCGATGTGCAGGAAACCACGCAGGAGGAATACTGCGAAAACTGCGGCCGGCCGATGGTACTGAAACGCGGGCGCTTTGGGCAGTTCATGGCTTGCACCGGATATCCCGATTGCAAAACCACGCGCCGGCTCGACCAGGCGAAGAAGGTCCCAGACATCCCGCTCGATGAAAAGTGCCCCCAGTGCGGACGCAATCTTCTGCTGCGGCATGGCCGCTATGGAGAGTTTATTTCTTGCAGCGGCTATCCGGAATGTAAGTGGGTGAAGCAGAACTACATCGGAGTGAAGTGTCCGCAATGTAGGACGGGTGAGCTGGCAGAGAAAAAGGCGCGCCGCGGCAACTTCTTTTACGGTTGCTCCAACTATCCGAAGTGCCGATTCACATCGGCATACAGGCCGGTGGCTGAGCGCTGTCCCGAGTGTGGCAGCCCGTATCTGCTGGAGAAGAACCTGAAGTCGGGCAACTTCCTGGTGTGTCCGAACAACAAACGCACTGAAAGCGACGAGCCTAAGAGCTCCGGCAAGAGCCGCGGGAAGAAGAAACCCGGGGATGAAAGTACGGTTAAATGTGACTACTCGCGGGAAATCCAGCCGGAAGCTGTTGCATAATGGAATAATTGTCAATCCAAACCGCCCGGCCATTAAGCCGGGCATTCCTGTGAAAGGGGTGAAACATGGCAGGACAATTGAAAGGTGGGACGATCATTGCCCACCTGATCGTCAATGACGGTCCCAAGGCTTTGGCCTTTTACAAGAACGCATTTGGGGCAGAAATCCTGGGCGTGCACAAAGCGCCCGACGGAAAGGTAATGCACGCGGAGTTGAGCGTCGGAGGCGCCAGACTCATGTTGGCTGACGAATTTCCCGGCATGGGATCTGGCTCGGCCAAGACGTTGGGTGGCAGCCCGGTGGTGCTGAATCTGTACGTTCAGGAAGACGTCGACGACCTGTTCAACCAAGCCGTCGCTGCCGGGGCGACCGTGACCATGCCGCTGGCGAACCAGTTCTGGGGCGACCGTTACGGACAGCTTAAGGACCCTTTCGGCCACACCTGGGCCCTGGGACAGCACGTGGAGGACGTTGCGCCCGAAGAGATGGAGCGGCGCGCTCGCGAGGCCTTTGCTCAGATGGCGAAAGCCGGCGGCCAAAAATAGATGCCAGTAGACTCAGTCGTCTTGGGGCGCCACGAAACATCGCGCCCCTTCATGCTGTTAATGCCGGCGATGAATGACTTCGAACATAACCATAGGGAGGATCCATGAGCACCTCACAAGCCACCCATCAAGACGCTGAACTTATCCTGAAGCTTTACGATCTACGCCGGGAGCCGGTCATGCGCGAAGCCCGGAACTTCGTAGTTGGCTTTGCGCCCAAGTCCGTGGACGAAATTCTCGCCCTCACCAACGGGTTTGGCAGCAAGGAAAATGCGTATCTCCGCCAGGTGTACGGTTATTGGGAGATGGTGGCTGCCTTGGTGGCCCATGGGACCCTGAACGCGCTGCTGGTTTACGATACCTGCCAGGAGATGTACTTCGCGTATGGCAAGATTCAGCCCTTCCTGGAGGAGTTTCGGCAGAAGTCAGGAATGCCGGACTTCCTTTCCAACCTGCAGAAAGTCGTGGAAGGTTCTGCCGAGGGCCGCGAGCGGTTGGCGCGGGTGCAGAAGCGGCAGGCGGAGATGGCTGCGGCAGTTGCCCGATAGACGCCTAGCTTAGATATTCGCGAATGTAGGGATCGTTGCTGCGCAGCAGATCGGCGGCGGTCCCTTCGAAGATGATCTGTCCACCCCGCAGCATCAGGAACCTGGTGTAGAGGTCGCGGATTCCACCGTCCGTGACCGGCACCATCTTGTTTTGCTTCTGGTCGAAACAGTGGCTCGCCATGGTGAACGCGTCTTGCAGACGACTGGTCACCAGCAGGGAGCTTGTCCCGTATACGTCGCGCTGTTTGACGATGAGCTCGATGATCGTATCCGAGGTCACCGGGTCGAGGCCGCCGGTGGGAGAATCGTAAAGGATGACTTCCGGCTGGGTGATGATGGCGCGCGCAATTGCCACCCGGCGCCGCATACCGCCGGAAAGCTCCGACGGGAACAGATCGACGGTGTGCTCCAGTTCGACGAAGCGCAAGGCCTCCAGCACCCGGCCATGGATTTCATCGGTCAGCCTGCCCGTCTCTTCCATGAGGCGATAGGCTACGTTCTCCTCCACCGTCAAGGAATCGAAGAGCGCGCTCTCCTGGAAGACCATACCGATCTTGCGCCGTAGCGCGAACAGGTCCTCCTCGCGCATTTGCGTAATCTCTTCGCCTAGGACCGTGATGCGCCCAGCGTCAGGCTTCAGTAAGCCGAGGGCCAGTTTCAGGACCAAGGTTTTTCCCGTGCCCGCCTCACCCATCAGGATCTTGGTTTCACCATGGGGCAGTCGAAAGGAAATACCCTCCAGTACCGGGTGCTCGAAAGCAATTTCAACGTTTTCGAAGCGAATGGCAGTGTCAGCCTTGGATGTGGCTGTCGGTTGGCGCTGCTCGGCCGGCGGTGCGAGGCTGGACATTAGTACTGGAAGATCCCCATAAGCAGTCGGGTGATGAAAAAATCGCTGACCAGGATGAGAACCGACGCTGCGACCACCGCTTGCGTGGTGGCGCGTCCCACGCCTTGCGTGCCGCCCTTGGCGGAGAGGCCGTAGTAACAGCCGATGCTGGAGATGATAAAGCCGAAGAACACGGGTTTACACAAGCCCATGAACACGTCTCCAAAGCGCAGCGCCTGGTAAGCGGTGGTCCAGTACTGGTTGGGATCAAGCCCCAACAGGAGGTACGAGATCACGAATCCGCCCGTCAGCCCCACCAGGTTAGAGATGATGCTGAGGAAGAACAGCATAACCATGCTGGCGACGACGCGCGGCGTGACCAGTTTCTTGGATGGATCAACTCCCATGGCGCGCATGGCATCGATCTGCTCGGTGACTTTCATGGAGCCCAGTTCGCTGGCCATACCGCTGGAGTTGCGGCCAGCTACCATCAGTCCCGTCAGCACCGGCCCCAGCTCGCGCACCATCGACAGCGATACCAGTTTGCCGGTGAGCGACAACGAACCGAACTGCTGCAAGGTGCTAGAGGTTTGCAAAGCCAGCACCGCACCGGTGAAGAAACCCGTCAAGATCACGATGGGCAGCGATCCGACTCCGATGGAGTCGGCCTGCAACAGGGTGTCGGCAAAGTAGCGAGGATGCCCGAAGATATTGGTAAGCGAGCGGCCGGCGAGCAGGGAATAATCCTGCACCGCCTCCACTTGCTCCTTAGCGATTTCCGTCGGCGAGAAAATTGGCATGCTTGATTCCGGAAAAGCGATACCAACGAAAATATATCAGAGCGGCAGGGCTGGTCTGGGTTTCCGAGCGCGGTGGGCGCCGAACGGGTCCATTCCAAGGGAAAAACCGGCAGCCAATACAGCCCCGCAGCTTGATCTCATTGCCGGGCGAAAGCGGACCCGATTCGACACTTTGCGTGCAGGGGCGCATTCGTTTACTATGCAATGCCTAGCTGTGGACCGGCACGCCAGGAGGCGGCCGTATGGCGTTTCAGGTTGATCGAAGTCCGTTCGATCCGGAATCAGGGTTCGAGTATTACATTTGCTTCAAACCTCCGACCGAGGTCGAGGGAGACGAAGTAGAGTCGCGGATTTCCGTCGAGGCGGCCCTCTCCGTGTCGGAGACGGGAGATGTGGCCGATATCAGCTTTATGCTGCCCAAGATGTGCCGCAACGATCACGCCCTTTCCTTCCTGAAACGCGATCCGACGGCGGCCTGCGTGGAGAACCGCGTGTTTATTGCCTTGCCGGGCCTGAACGGCGATGCGGTGTTCAATGCTCCAGCCACCCTCGAACTGGACCACGCCGGACGCATTGTCGCCATCGAGATCAACGGCTGCATTCCCAAGACCAGCACATTTCGCCCTGGCCACGCATAACGCCGCTTTTCGCTCTTCGCGCTTCGATTGGTCGCGAAAGTCGCAGATCTACAGCGAATCAAAACTAGCGGGTTTGGCAGGAGCACATACGGACTAGACTAGGCCGGCCCCAGGGGTCGCATCCGAGTTCCTTGGCGAAAAGCGAATGGCGAACAGCTGAACTCCGGTATGATGTCGGCGTGGACGATGTAACGGCTTTCATCCTCGCGGGCGGTCACAGCTCGCGCATGGGGTCGGACAAAGCGCTGCTCACCGTTGGCAACCAGACGCTGCTGGAGCGCGCCTTGCACACTGCAGCGGCCGTCGCCCATACGGTTTTTATCGCCGGTCCGCGCGATCGCTATGCGCAATACGGCGATGTGGTAGAGGATGTCTTCCCCGATTGCGGCCCGCTTGGCGGAATCCACGCTGCGTTGTGTATTACCAGAACGGAGCTCAACCTGATGCTTTCGGTGGATACGCCTTCGATAGGTCCAGATTTTCTCGCCTGGTTGCTGGAACAGGCGCGCGCCAGCAGTGAGCTCGTCGTGGTTCCCGAGGCACTGGGCGGGCTGCAACCGCTGGCCGCGGTTTACCATCGCCCTTTGCGGGCCGTGGCCGAACAGGCGCTGAAAAGGGGTGATTATAAGATCGGACATTTGTTCTCCCTTGCGTCTACGCGCTATATCTCAGAAGCTGAAATCTGTGCGGCGGGTTTCTCGCCGATGGTCTTTCGCAATGTGAATACTTTCGAAGAATATGAAGATCTGGCACGGAAGGAAGATGCCTTGCGCGTGAGAGGCAACGCCGAATGAACGAGCGAAAGCCCTATATCGAGTTCCAGGATGTGCACAAAGCGTTCGGCAGCAACGTCGTGCTCAATGGCGTGAGTTTCGACGTCATGCCCGGCGAGACGGTCTGCATCCTGGGACGAAGCGGGGTAGGGAAATCGGTTGCGCTGCACGAGATCATGGGCTTCCTTAAGCCCGACAAGGGGCGGGTTTGGGTCGCCTACGAAGACATCACCGATTACGGCGAAGAGGACATGGAGCGCATCCGCAAGAAAGTGACCATGGTGTTTCAGAATGGAGCGCTCTTCGATTCCCTGACGATTGGCGAGAATATTGCGTTTCCTCTGCGCGAACGGGGTGGTTTGCAAGAGGAGCAGATCTATCAGATCATCGACGGCCTGCTTGAAATGGTGGGCGTGCGGGAGTTCCGCGACATGCTGCCGTCCGACCTGTCGACTGGCATGAAGCGTTCCGTGGCCATTGCCCGCGCGCTGGCGGCGCAGCCTGACGCGGTGCTCTACGATGAGCCGACCACCATGGTCGATCCGCTGATGGCGCACCTGCTGGGCGACTTGATCAAGAAACTAAAGAAGCAGTTGAAGCTCACCAGCATCGTGGTCACGCACGACATGGCCCTTGCCAAAAAGCTGTCTGACCGCCTGCTGTTTCTGCACGAGGCGCGCGCCATCTTCTTTGGGACGTTTGCGGAAATGGCTAACTGCAAGGAGCCCATCGTGCAGGAATTCCTCGAACTCGACTCTCTGGACTTCGAGCACTACTTTGGGGCGCAACGTCCGCCGCACGAACCGCGCGTGTAAGTTGTGCTTCTATAGGGCGGAAGGTCTTATGTTCGCGGCGGAGCCGCAAGATTAACCACGGAGACACGGAGATCACGGAGAAGACGAAGTAAAAGCTAAAACTCCGTGCCCTCAGTGTCTCCGTGGTGAACAATCTTATTTCGCTGCTCTCGTCACTGTTGAACCGCTTCAGAAACCTTGCGCGACCAACCGCTCTACGGTGAGCGCTCCGCTCTGCTCATCGCGCCTGGTCCATTTCTCCAGGTACTTGGCGATGATGTCGGTCTCGATGTTCACCGGATCGCCAGGCTTCAAGGAAGCCAGGTTCGTCATCTTCACGGTATGCGGGATGATGGCAAGGGTAAGCCGCAGACCTTCCAGCTTCGCCACCGTGAGGCTGATGCCTTCAATGGCGATTGAGCCCTTGAACACGACATACTTTTCGAGGTCCTGCGGGATATCGATGAGCAGCCAGAAGTCGTCCGCGTTGGCAATTGGCTCCAGACCCACGAAACGGCCCGTGCCATCCACGTGTCCTTGCACCATATGACCGCCCATGCGGCCATCAGCCTTTAGCGGCAATTCCAGGTTTACCAGCGCGCCCTCGATGATGCGAGAGAGCGAGGTCAATCTCCAGGTCTCGGCGGCCAGGTCGGCGCAGAAGGATTGCGGCGTGATATCGAGCGCGGTCAGGCAGACGCCGCTGACGGCCACGCTGTTCCCCTGCTGCAACTCCTTGGCGGTGGCCGGGGCGTTGATGGTGATGCGGTGATTGCCGCCGCGTTCGACAATGCTGGCAATGGTTCCGACTTCTTCAACCAGTCCAGTAAACATGATGATCGCCTCACCTTTAGCCTCGCTGACGAGGCTGGTTGTTAATCCTGCCCTGGCGCAGGCACCGCGAGAATGTCATCCGCGTAAGGATCGCGCAGATAGCCTTCCACGGCAAAGTCTTCTCCGAAGCGATGGAGGACGACGGATTTCACGTAAGCCGCGTCGCTAATGCGGCGATATCCCGCCCCCAGCGCAAACGGAATGGAACCCGTGCCCGCCAGGATCTTCGGAGCATAGTAAAAGAAAATCTTGTCCACCACGCCTGCCGACAAGGCAGCCCAATTCACCATGGCCCCGCCTTCGATAATCAGGCTGGTGATTTCACACCCGCCAAGGTTAGCCAACACTCTTTCGAGATCAGGCCGCCCGTCGACGGTCGGGGGACTGCCGGGAAAGGGGATGGTGCCATCTTCCACGGGACGGCGCATCGGGACCTGCTCCACAATCACGCCGTGCGATTCCAGCTCACGCCGCTTGTTCTCCTCCGCGAAACAACAGAATACGATCAGATCTTCCCGCGCTGTCTTGACCACGCGCGAATCGAGCGGTAAACGCAAACGGGAATCGAGGATCACGCGCAGCAGCGGTCTGCGGCGGGGAAGCCCGGTGCGATCGGTAAGCAGTGGATCGTCGGCGATTATGGTGCCCACGCCGACCATGATGGCATCGCTGGCGTGGCGCAGTTGGTGCACGTGCGCCCGTGCTTTTTCACTGGTGATCCAGCCACTCGCCGTGAGCGGGCCCAGGGCCCCAGGAGTTGCGCTTTCTCCCGGAGGCGGAGCAATCTTTCCGTCGAGCGTCATCGCCGTCTTGAGGGTGACGAACGGCGTCTTGTGACGGACATATTTCGCGAAGGACTCATTCAGCTTCTTGGCTTCAGTTTCGCCAAGGCCTTCCCGCACTTCTATCCCGGCGTTGCGCAACCTAGCCAATCCTTGTCCCCCGACCGCCGGATTAGGATCGCGCATGGCTACGAAGACGCGCTTCACCCCGGCGGCGATCAGGGCGTCCGCGCATGGGCCCGTTCGTCCCACATGGGAGCAGGGTTCGAGATTCACATAGAGAGTGGCGCCACGGGCACGGTCCCCCGCTTCTTCCAATGCCAGCAGTTCGGCATGTTTGCGGCCCTCGTAAGTATGCGTACCACGGCCGATGACCTTGCCCTCTGCGTCGACCAGCACCGCGCCAACGCATGGGTTCGGCGCAGCGAGGGCAATGCCTGTGCGGGCCAGTTCCAGCGCTTGCTGCATGAAAGCTTCGTCGCGGGTTGGTGATTGACCGGTCATTAGTTGTTCAGGCTACCGCTCGTCGGTGAAGAACCACGGTTTCAGATCAGCCTCCGGAATGTAACGGCAGGCTTGCCGGAAGATTGCATGAAGAGTGCCAGGCGCGAGGTTCTTGTGGATAGGTACTGCGAGCGTTTGCCGTTCTCCACCTGATAGAACACGTCGTAATTTGGCGTGGCTTCCCCGAGTACTGATGACGCGGAAACCGAAGCTGCCCAGTGCTTTCAGCACATCGCGGGCGGACAACTGCCGGAGCCTGGTCATAGGCTGAGGGGTGCCTCGAAAATCACTTGTACACGTAAATGGTCCGACAATCCCAGGGCAACCAAATCCTCGCCTTCGAGAAAAAGAGCCAGCACCTCGTTCAAATTGCGAACAACTTCATCCAAGGTGCTGCCCTGCGTAACTGCCGCAACTTCCAAGCACTCCGCCGTGAATGCGTCCTGACCAGCATGGATAACGGCGTGGATCACATCGCGCAGTGATGAATGGTCGGGGTTCTCTCGCCGTGAGCTCGTTCTGGCCACGGAAGGCCCACCGGCAGGACTTCCCGTGCTCAGCCCGGTGGTCCGGTACTTGGGCAAGACTTCATATTGCCCATGCCCCACTCGCCGGAAGTAATCCCACTTGCGCAAATGGTTCTTGGGCGCATTAACGCAGCAGCGGCTGACGATATCAGTGCGAACCGAGTTCTCTTTAAGCCCAGGAAGCGCCCGCACGACCTCATACGGAGTAAAAGTCCAGTCACCACGCTGAACTCCAATTCGGTTCGCTGCCGCCAGGACCTCTTCGTGAACGTGCAAGCTCATAAGAATCTCCGGGGTTGAATTTACTTGATAATCACGTGATTGTCAAGTGCAAAGACCCTCAGTCGAGCAGCGAGTTCACGAAGTCCTGCGGGTTGAAGGGCAGAAGATCGCTGACTTTTTCGCCCACTCCTACGTAGCGCACAGGCAAGCCAAGTTCTTTCGAGATAGCCACCACCACGCCGCCCTTGGCGGTGCCGTCGAGTTTGGTCAGCACAATTCCGGTGACGCCGGCGGATTGCGTGAACAACCGCGCCTGTTGCAACCCGTTCTGGCCGGTGGTTGCGTCCATCACCAGCAAGGTCTCGTGGGGGGCGTTGGCGCTGAGGCGTTGCGCGGTGCGGCGCATCTTCGCCAGCTCTTCCATCAGGCTGGTTTTGGTATGCAGGCGGCCAGCGGTGTCCACAATGACGTAGTCAATGTTGCGCGCTTTGGCAGCTTTCATGGCGTCAAAGAGCACCGCCGCCGGATCGCCGCCCGGCTTGTTCTTGATGACTTCGGTCCCAGTGCGATCGCCCCAAATCTCGAGCTGCTCGATGGCCGCGGCGCGAAACGTGTCCGCCGCCGCCAGCAGCACGGTCTTACCCTGGGCGCGCAAAGTGTGCGCCAGCTTGCCGATGGTGGTGGTCTTGCCCACCCCATTGACCCCGACCACCAGGATCACTTCCGGTTCGCCGTCAACTTTCTGGACCGGCTTCTTGTCCGTGGTATTCAGGATGGCCAATAGTTCGTCTTTCAACACGCGCTTTAACTCCTCGACGTTGCCCACCTGCTTGCGATCGACTTTCTCGCGCAAGGCCGCCAGCACGGTCGAGGTCGTAGCAGTGCCGAGATCGGCGGTAAGCAGGGTCGCCTCCAAATCGTCCAGGGTATCGCGGTCGATCTCCTTGCGGATGGCGACTACCTCTTCGATCCGCTCGCTGAGGGTCTCGCGCGTCCGCGTGACCGCCTCTTTCATGCGTTGGAGAAAACTGGGCTTTTCTTCGGTGCTGCCAAATAGGGTTTGAATCATGAAGGAATCCGGCGCGACGGTCGCCAAACACGCGTAATTTGCCGCTCCCACAATAGCGATGCGTAGCGAAAGTCCATTATAGACACGTGGTTGCGCTGCCGCTTTCGATTCGCTGTCGCGATCCTACGCGCTGGATTGCGGGAATCTGGCCCTCGGGCCGGTTCATCCAAGAAGAATATTCTTGTGAGGAGGGCCCATGGCGAAGTGTGAGCATGTAAAGCAAGCCAATCCCAATGTCGCGCCCAGTGGCGAGGGTTGTAAAGAATGTCTCGAGACGGGTCAGCGTTGGGTGCAACTGCGCAAATGTCTGAACTGCGGACATGTCGGCTGTTGTGATTCCTCTCCCGGTCAGCACGCCAACAAGCACTTCAAGGAGACGGGACATCCCGTGATGCAGGCGTTCAAGTCGGGCGATTGGAAGTGGTGCTACGTAGACGAGGTGTACGTCTGATTTCGCGACGACTGCCTGGCTGGCCCGGTTTGCACTTCGCGCCGGGCCTCATGTTTGTGTACTCTGTACGTCAGCCGTTGAACGGCTAATTCTGTTCGGACAACCGATGGCATTCTTTAACCGAACCAGTCCCCTGCGTCGTTTAGGTGCGCGTTTCAGGCTGTGGCTGCTCATCACGTTCCTGGCGACGACAGCCTTCGCGCAAGTTCCATCGCCCTGGGTCGATACCAAGCCGCTTCCAATCGATACCGGCGACGCGGGGCTGAAAGAGATGTTGCGCCGTCTGCATACCACGGCGCGCCTCATGCACACCGTCGCCCACCCTGACGACGAAGACGGCGGCATGCTCACGCTCGAATCTCGCGGTCACGGCGTGACCGCCCTGCAGCTAACCCTGAATCGCGGCGAAGGCGGCCAGAACAAAATTGGCAGCAATCTCCTGGATGAGCTTGGTATCGTTCGCACCCTGGAGTTGCTTGCAGCCGACCGTTACTACGGAGTCGAACAGCGTTTCACGCGGGTTGCCGATTTCGGATTCTCCAAGACTGCGGAAGAAACATTCCAGATGTGGCACGGCCACGACGTGGCCCTGGGCGACATGGTGCGGGTAATTCGGACCTTCCGTCCAGACGTGATCTGCACTCGCTTCCAGGGCACCAGCCGTGATGGGCATGGCCATCATCAGGCCTCCGGAATCCTCACCCGGGAAGCGTTTCGCGCGGCTGCCGACCCGGCACGCTTTCCCGAGCAGATTCGCGAAGGGCTGCAACCGTGGCAGGCGAAGAAGCTTTACATGGACAATGTTCGCGGCACGGAGGACTGGACGATCCAACTGGACACTTCGCAGTTCGACCCATTGCTGGGCGAAACCTACGCGCAATTCGCGTGGAAGGGCCTGAAACACCAACTCTCGCAGGGCGCCGGCGGATGGACCCTTCCCGAGGGCCGCCGCACCAGCTATTACAAGCTGATTGATTCCGTATTGTCGAACCCACCGACATCAGGCGCGCACGAGAAAGATTTCTTCGACGGAATTGACATCTCGTTGCCCGGCCTGGTATCGCGGCTAGGGGCTGACCAAGCGAAAGCTCTCTGGCTTGGGCCGCTGCTTGAGGCGATTGCAAGAACGGTGGATGAAGCCACTACAGCGGCACAGATAAACGATCAAGCGGCAGCAAAGCCCTTGCTGGCCGGTCTGAACCTGACGCGGGCGCTAATCAACAAGGTTAAGCAATCGGATTTGCCGGCTGCCGAAAAAGCCGATTTGCTTGCCTCTCTGCGTACCAAGCAAGAGCAGTTTGAGCAGGCCACCAATCTGGCGCTCGGCCTCGATCTAGGCGTTGGTCCTGGCACTCCCGACGGGCGTCCCCTGGCGGAAGCCCTTCCCACCGCGAATGGCGATGTGCTGGCGGCAGTCATCACGGCAGGGAAGTCGTTCCTGCTGCTGGCCAAGCTGCACAACGGCAGTTCGCTTCCTCTGGATCTAAAGCAGCTGACACTCGACGTTCCGCCGGGCTGGAAAGCCGAGCTGTTCCTGGACCACATGCCCAAGCGAATCGCGTCCGGCGACGGTTGTGCGCTCACCTTTCGGGTAACGCCGCCCGCGAATGCACAGCTCACCAAGGCTTATTTCCACCGCGATAATCCCGAGACCGATGCCATCGATCAGATCGATGACCCCGAGTATGTGACCCTCGCCCTGCCGCCGCCGCCTGTCGCAGCGCACGCGGTGTACAGCATCAATGGCGAAGAAGGCGAAATTCGCAGCTTCGCGCGCACGCCGGTACACGATACCCACCGCGAGGCTTGGTCCATGCCGCTGGCGGTGGTGCCGCCGTTCTCCGTGGAGACCGCACCCAGCACACAGGTCATCCCGGCTGGTTCGAATCCTTCCGCACAGTTGAGCGTAATGGTGCGCTCAACCGTCGCTCGTGCAAACGGCACGGTTCATCCCGAAATACCGTCAGGATGGAAGGTCGAACCGCAATCGGCCACCGTCGAGTTCAGCAAAACCGGCGAACAGGCCGCCGAATTCAAAATTCTGCCGGATGGAGCCAAAGAGTCCCGGTATCAGGTGCGCGCGCTGCTGAGTGCCAATGAGCGCGATTACAGCGAAGGCTACAGCTTGGTCGCCAGGCCCGATCTCGGCGGCTTCTTCTATTACCAACCCGCGTTGCAGCGCGCCAGCGTCGTGGAGGTGAAGGTTCCGCAGGGGCTGAAGATTGGCTATGTCATGGGAGCCGGAGATGACATTTTTGTTGTTTTAAGACAACTTGGCTTTGATATGACATTATTGGCTGCAGATGACATTGAGCATGGCGACCTCAGGCGCTTTGCGACGATCGTGCTCGGCATTCGGGCCTACGACACCCGCGATGACGTGAAAAAGTACAATCCCCGGCTGCTTGATTATGTGCGGGATGGCGGCACGCTGCTGGTGCAGTACAACACCTCGCCAAGCGATTTCAACAGCGGACACTACACGCCATTTCCAACGCAACTCAGCCGCGAGCGGGTGACCGTGGAACAGGCGCCGGTCACCATCCTTGATCCGCAAAGCCCGGTGTTTCATTACCCAAACCAGATTAAGGCGGGCGATTTTGACGGATGGGTGCAGGAGCGCGGCTTGTACTTCATGGATCAGTGGGATTCGCACTTCACCCCACTTTTGGCTTGCAACGATCCGGGCGAGCCGCCGCAAAAAGGCGGGCTGTTGCTGGCGCAATATGGAAGGGGATACTACCTGTACACCGGATATGCCTTCTTCCGCCAGTTGCCGTTCGGCGTACCCGGAGCCATCCGTCTCTACGTGAACCTGCTGAGCGTGGGACATGAGCCCAAATAGTCCGCCTGACCAGCCCGAACTGATTCGCGGAGTAGGACTGGCCGGCGCAACCACGCTGAACATGATTGACATGATCGGCGTGGGGCCGTTCATCACCATTCCGCTGATTGTGAGTGCGGCGGGCGGACCGCAAGCCATGCTCGGGTGGATCTTAGGGGCAATCTTCGCCCTCTGCGACGGATTGGTGTGGGCCGAGTTGGGCGCAGCCATGCCCGGAGCTGGCGGCTCCTATCGATACCTTAAAGAAATTTACGGGCCTCGAACCATGGGACGGCTGCTGTCGTTCCTTTTCATTTGGCAGCTCTCGTTCAGTGCACCATTGTCGGTCGCCTCGGGCTGCATCGGACTGTCGCATTATGCCGGATATCTGTGGCCCGGACTTGACCGCACGCTCGCGCAACGCACACTTCATCTCGGCCTGCCCGGGTTGGGCGCGCTTGAGGCGCGCCTGATCCTGATGCCAGGTACGTTCGTCGCAATGGCCACTTGCGCTCTGGTAGTTTTTCTCCTGTACCGGCGCATCACCGCAGTTGCCAAAATCGCCGAATTGCTTTGGGTAGGCGGTGCTCTGGCAATGACTTGGATCATTCTGGCCGGATTCATGCATTTCCGCCCGAGCTTGGCGTTTGATTTCCCGCCAGGCGCCTTTCGACTGTCTCACCAATTCTTCACCGGTTTGGGAGCGGCGATGCTGCTTACTACCTATGACTATTGGGGTTATTACAACGTCTGTTTTCTGGGCGGGGAAGTGAAGGACCCGGGGCGCACGATCCCGCGTGCCCTCATTCTTTCCATCCTTGCAGTAGCTGCGCTCTACATCCTGATGAACCTCGCCGTGCTGGGTGTGATTCCTTGGAGGGAACTGGCGCAGCATTCCAGCGACCAGAGCAACTACGTCATGGCGGTGTTCATGCAGCGCATCTACGGAAGCTGGGCGGGGCGGGCGGTAACGGGATTGATCATGTGGACCGCGTTCGCTTCGGTGTTCTCGCTGTTGCTTGGCTATTCGCGGGTGCCCTACGCTGCGGCCCTCGACGGCAACTACTTCCGCGTTTTTGCGCGGGTCCACCCCCAGCACCGTTTTCCTACCGTTTCACTGCTTGCACTTGGCGGAGTCGCAATGCTGTTTTGCTTTTTGCGTCTGGCCGACGTGATTGCCGCCTTGGTGGTCATTCGAATCCTGTTGCAGTTCATTGTGCAGGCGGTGGGTCTGATGGTCTTGCGCAAGCGCCAACCCGATCTGGCGCGGCCGTTTCGTATGTGGCTTTATCCGCTACCAGCGCTGCTGGCGATCGCGGGATTCATTTTCATTCTAGTGGCGCGGAAAAACTTTCTGCGCGAAATCCGTTACGCAGTCGTCATTCTTGTCGTTGGCTTGGCAATTTACTTTGTGCGTTCGTGGCGACGCGGCGAATGGCCTTTCGCAGCCCACCCGGCAGGCGTGGAGGCCGCGGGATGACAGCAGACGGGTCAACGCAGCTGGTCACGCTTTGTCAGCGACTCGCAACGTCTGCGTCCGAATCTGGACGCAACCGGCTTACGTTTCCGCGGTCGTGCGGTCAGATTCTCGATGGCCTCGACGGGAGCATGGCAGGAACAAATTGTGTCCCCCGTTGCCGCGCCGGCGCCGGTCGAGGGGTCTGAGCCCATGTCGGAACTCGGGTCCATTCCACCGATGTCCATCGCGCCGCCGCGACGGCGCAGTGTGCTTGGCCCCTTGCATGAACCTCTGTTCCGAACTCTGTGGATTGCGGCGGTCGTAAGCTACACCGGCACCTGGATGCAGAACGTTGGCGCGGGATGGCTGATGACCTCGCTAACCATGTCGCCGCTAATGGTCGGACTGGTGCAGGCGGCTGGCAGCATTGCCGTATTCTTGGTGGTCCTGCCAGCGGGCGCCATCGCCGACGTGGTGGATCGCCGTAAGCTGCTGCTCTTCACCCAGACATGGATGGTGGTGGCTGCGGCAGCACTCGGCGTTCTCACGATTGCGGGCAAGGTGACTCCATCGCTGCTCTTGCTGTTTACGTTGCTAATGGGTTTTGGCGCGGTACTGAACGATCCCGCGTGGCAGGCCATCACGCCTGAGATTGTTTCGCACCAGAACTTTGCTGCCGGGATTGCGCTGAATTCGGCCGGATTCAACGTGGCCCGCGCGGTTGGCCCCGCGCTCGGTGGCCTGGTGATTGCCGCGGCTGGTTCGGGTATCGCCTTCCTGCTGAACGCGCTCTCGTTCTTCGGCGTCATCTATTTCCTGTACCAATGGAGGCGCAAGCCCGGACGCACGTCTCTGCGACTGGGCCACATGTTCATGGCCATGTTCGAAGGTTTTCGACACCTGCGGACCTCAGCGGCGATGAAGGCGGTGCTGGTGCGCAGCGCGGTCTTTTAGCATTTCGGCGAGCGCGTTGCCCGCTCTGTTGCCGCTGCTGGCGCATCCCTTCGGATCGCAAGGCTACGGTCTGTTGCTGGGCTTCTTCGGATTGGGTGCTCTGTTGGGCGCCACGGGGCTGGCGTTCTTCCGGCGCAGACTTTCGGCGGATGTCTTGGTTTGTCTGGCCACGGCGGTCTTCGCGTTTGCCACGTTCGCCGCAGGCAGATGGCAGAGCTTCGCGGTGCTGTCGGTGATCATGCTGGTTGCCGGGGTCGCATGGATTCAAATTCTGGCCAGCCTGAACGTGTCAGCGCAAACCATGTCACCGGGCCGCATGCGCGCCCGCGCGATTTCGATGTACCTGCTGGTTTTGCAAGGCGGACTGGCAGGCGGCGCTGCGCTCTGGGGGGAGATTGCCGAACGCGTGGGCATGGGCCGTTCCTTGTCCTATGCCGCCATTGGCCTGGGAGTTGGCATGCTGGCGACCTTCTGGTTCCGGCTCCGGTCTGTCGAAATCCACCCCAACGCCCTGGCAATGGATTAGAATCGTCAACACGCACTTCGGCCACGACTTTAAATACCTGCGAATACAGTGGAGGCTTTCCTGATGAACAAGCAAGTTGCAATGGGAATTCTGTTGCTGGCGCTCGGCCCGGTAGGAACTGCGGTTGCAGCAAGTGCGCAAGCCGCTCCGATAGCTAAACCCGACCAGAAACCCACCTTTGCGATGGTGCTCGACCGTTCGTTGAGCAACGTCGAGCACGAAGTGGTTCCGGCCGCTGAAGCCATGCCCGAAGACAAGTTTAATTTCGCGCCCACTCAGGGTGAGTTTAAGACTGTGCGGACGTTCGCCCAGCAGGTAAAGCATATTGCGACTGCCAACTACGCGCTCGGCGCCGGCATCCTCGCCGAGAAACCGCCTTTGGATTTAGAGGGCGAAAACGGGCCCGCCAAGATCACGTCGAAGGCAGATGTGGTTCAATTCCTGAAAGACTCATTCACCTACCTGCACAAGGCGATGAATAGCATCGACGAGAACAACGTCCTGGGACAGGTTCCGAGCCCATTTGGACCCAACAAGGTCTCGCGGCTCGGACTGGCCATCGGCGCGATAAGCCACCCCTTCGATCATTACGGCCAGATGGTGGAATATCTGCGCATGAACGGTATCATTCCTCCGGCGAGCCGGCCGCAGAAGTAGTCCGTCCGGTCGATTCCCAACGCTTTCAGGAACAAGGCGCGAAGGGTCGCGCCTTTTCTATTTTTGCCCAGAGACGGCGCGATGTTCCGTGACAGCCGCGCGCGTCTGAGGTGCATGGTGACGCGGATTCGCCGGTCACGTCTATCCACGCCTCGCCTTCGAAGCCGGAATGAACCCGCTATACGTTAGGATGAGATACGCCCAGTCAAGGCGTACTTGGCCATGCATATACCTGACGGCTACTTAAGTCCATCCACCTGCGCGGTGTTGTACGCGGCCGCGATCGCGGGTTGGTACTCCGCGTTGAAGCGCTTGAAACGCATGCTGCTCAGTCGCGTGGTCCCGCTGATCTCGGTCTTTGCCGCATTCTCGTTCGTGGTCATGATGTTTAACCTGCCGTTGCCCGGCGGCACCACAGGGCACGCGCTGGGTGTTACCATCTCCGCCATCGTACTCGGGCCATCAGGCGCGATTCTCGCCATTTCCATCGCGCTGGCGATCCAAGCCCTGTTCTTTGGCGACGGCGGCATCAGCACCCTCGGAGCTAACTGCTTCAACATGGCGGTCGTGGCCTCACTGGTCGCCTATGCAAGCTACCGATTGATTGCCGCCGGAGTTGGCATCGCGTCCAGGCGGAGAGTCGTAGCTGCCGCAATCGCCGGATATCTCGCGGTGAATGCCGCAGCCTTGCTCGCGGCCATCGAATTTGGCATTCAACCCGCGCTTTTCCACGATGCCAGAGGGATGCCGCTGTATGCTCCCTATCCATTGAGCATCGCGGTGCCCGCAATGATGATTGGCCACCTGACTTTGGCAGGGGCGGCCGAAGCGGCAATCTCCGCAGGACTCGTCGCCTATTTGCAAGCCGCCGATCCTGCCCTCTTGCGCAGTACGGCGGGAGTGTTGCCAGCCACGGAAGCAGCGTCGGCAATCGCGCCTGCTGCTACGAACTCGCTGCCAAGGCTGTGGATAGCGGTAGCTCTCCTGATGGTGCTCACTCCGCTTGGGATCCTGGCGGCGGGAAAAGCCTGGGGCGAATGGTCCCCCTCCGAGCTTGCTATGCGGAAGAGCGCGGGACAAGCGGCCTCCGTGGCGAGTAATTCCGTCACGTCATCGGCGCCTGTCGGATTGCAGCGGCTCGCCAAGCTCTGGACCGCGCCGTTTCCGGCCTATGCGCCCACCTTCGTAAAGAGCGCACGCTTCGGCTATTTTCTTTCCGCAATGTTCGCAGTCGGAATATTACTGCTGGTTTCCCTGGTGGCACAGCTTTGGGTTCAGCGACGCCGGGAAGTGGGGCACTCCTGATGGCGCGCGGCGGGTTTCTCGCATCGACAATGATCGGCTTCACGCGTGCGCTGGCTCGCGCCATGGCGTCCGAACAGATCGCCCGCCAAGCCGGACTTTTGCAGTCGCTCGACCCACGGGTTCGCGTTATCGGGCTTTTCACCATGGTTCTGGCAGTGATGCTCTCGCGGAGAATTGCCGTGATTGGCGCCTTGTTCGTGGTCGCGGTGATTATCGCCATCCTGTCGAGGGTTGGTGTCCTCATGCTGGTGAAGCGCGTGTGGCTCGTCGTCCTGGGCTTCACCGGAGTGATTGCGTTCCCCGCGATCTTTCTTACTCCCGGAGATACAGTTGCCGCTTTTGCGGGCGGGCCGGTCCGCATTACCGTGCAAGGTGTGCAAACCGCTACGCTGCTGATCGCGCGTGTGGAAACTGCGGTAACGTTCACGTCTTTGCTGGTACTGTGCACGCCATGGACGCATGTGCTCAAAGCGCTGCGCGCCTTTCGCCTGCCGCAAGAGGCGATCATGATGCTGGCCATGACCCATCGCTATATCTTCCTTCTGGTGGAAACGGCAGGACAGATGTTTGAATCGCGCCAGAGCCGGACGGTGGGCCTTCTGAAGGGCGCTGAGGGTCGCCGCATTACCGCCAGGAGTGCTGGCGTCCTGCTCAGCAAGAGCATCGAGTTGGGCAACGAGGTGTATCTGGCGATGCAGTCGCGGGGATTCCGCGGCGAGATTCGAATCCTGTCTGACTTCCACATGCGTTCGTGGGACTATCTCGGACTGGCGGCGTTCCTGTTCGCAGGGTGCCTGTCGGCGTGGATAGGAAGGTAGATGCTGATGCCGCCGATGTTCGAATTGCGCGACGTCTACTTCGAATATGACGGTATTCCAGCGCTCCACGGTCTCTCGGTTCAGATAGCGGAAGGAGAAAGCGTTGCGCTACTGGGCGCCAATGGCTCAGGCAAGTCCACACTCTTAAGAATCCTCGATGCGCTGTATTTTCCGTCGCATGGTCAAGTTAGTTTCAGTGGCCGACCGCTTACACCGGAAGCGTTGCACCAAGAGGAGTTCGCTCTCTCGTTTCGCAGAAGGGTGGCACTCGTCTTCCAGAATCCTGATGTGCAGCTATTTAATCCGACCGTGTTTGACGAGGTCGCATTCGGTCCGCTGCAAATGCAATGGTCGAAGGAAGAGGTGCTGTCGAGGGTCGGTGCAACCATGGCACTGATGGGCATCACGCATCTGCGCGATCGGCCGCCCTACCGTCTGTCCGGCGGGGAGAAGAAACGAGTGGCGCTGGCCTCGGTGATTGTGCTCGATCCTGATGTGCTGCTGCTGGATGAACCGACTTCGACCCTCGATCCGCGCAGTCAAAGCCAGGTAATTGATCTGATTCAGGAGTGGAAAGGCTCGTCAAAAACCGTGATCACGGCAACCCATCAGCTGGAGATTGTGGACGACATCGCAAGCCGGGTTCTTGTGCTGGAGGAGGGGCGAGTCGGCGCCACCGGCACGGCTGCCGAAATTTTGGCGAACTACGAATTATTGCTCCGGGCCAATCTCGTGCATGCCCACCGCCATTCGCATGGGACGATCACGCACACCCATCCGCATCTGCATTCTCACTCGAAACACGAACATTAGGAATTTGAGCACGTACAATATTCCGATGATCATCCTCCCACTGCTTATCGCATTTGCCCTCCGGGGCAACCGCGAATCCGAAAAATCTTTCAGCGGGACGCCAATGGCAAAATCACTGGATTTGTGGATCGGCGGGAAAGCTGGGACCTCCTCTGGCGCCGCGAAGGTTCCGGTCCGTCGTAGGAAACCTGCGGCGCGCTAGTCTTTCAGGTAGGACAGCATTTCTTTGAATTGCGCGGTTCCCGAACAGCGCAACAGCTCATACATCATCATCTCGGTGGAAGAGATGACTGCGCCCGCCGCACGCATGCGATCAAGCCCGATGCGCCAATTCCATTCCGTGCGTGAGCTGACGGCATCGGAGGCAACGTGCACCAGGTATCCGCCGTTGAGCGCACCGAGCGCTGTTTGCATAACGCAGATATGCGTCTCCATGCCACATAGCAGAACGGTGTTGCGGCTGCCGGGAAGAGCCTTGAGTCCCGCGCGGAAGACCTCGCTGCCGAAACAACCGAACTCAAGTTTGTCGATGGCTGTGACGTCGGGCAGCAGGGAAGCGATTTCCAGGACGGTTGGTCCCAGCCCCTTGCTGTATTGCGTCGTCATCATGATTGGAATGGACAAAATCTTTGCCAGGCGGACCAGTAGCTGTGAATTCTTGACCAGCGTTTCTTTGTTGAAGATCGGAGGCAACAGCTTCTGCTGGATATCGACCACGATCAAGGCGCACTGCTCGGCCTCGAGCGGGCGGCGCGCGACTTCCGTTGAGTCGGTCGAGAATGCGACGGTGCCCATCGCCGATGACATAGAACGTCCTCCGCAGTATGGAATGATGTTCATTCTAGCGCGTTGTTCCTCGGCAAGTGGTACGCGGCACTGGAATTTTGCGGCTGTGCATGTGCCGCAAAGTTGACGCTCCATTCACGCACCCAATACAATCCGAGTAGCGCGTGGCGCATCCAAGCGCTTCATGGCTGCCGCATCGCTGCCCCCTCGTTCAATGGTAGGACAGCTGACTCTGGATCAGCATATCGGGGTTCGAATCCCTGGGGGGCAGCCAAATCTTTTCAATAACTTCCACGCTTTCATTCTCCTAGTCACTCTTCGCTGTTTGCGCCTGCTTTGCGGATTTCTCCGGGGCGATTTGCGTGTCCAGCCGATCAACCCACGCATGTCGGCACCGGGGATTAAGTGCCGTTACGAGCCAGACGGTTGCTCGCTTCGACAGGGCTGACGTTCTATACGCCAGTTGCCGCAAAGCTCTACCGTCGGGTTCCGTCACGTCCCAAAGTACCCTGCGTCACAGGCACACCGTACCCCGCATCACAGACATGCGTCCGCTCCGCCTTCAAACTGAGGCGTACTCCTGGGTGCTCAGGTCAGCGCACTAGCTCCTGAGCTACTCCTCAGTTTCACAAGGGCGAAAGCAGGAGCCAGCCAACCTAGTGTCCTCATCCTGCTCGTCCGGCAGTCGCTTCGTGCATTGGCCTCTGAACCAACTTTTGCAGGAGTACCGGGAACCTCGCTCAGTAGGAGATGTTGAGCATTATGGTGGAAGGCATCCAGTCACCTGCGCAAGTGACGTACTGGTTGATGAGCGGACGAGACCTGTTCTTGCTTCTCAATCTTCTGGGGCTGGCGTGCTTTTTCTACATTGCAGCCAGGCGCATTCTGCCGCTCACGCGGGGCGAACGCGATGGGCGCTTCGATCGGCCTTTAGTCCGATTGGAAAAGGTCCTGCAATTTTGGCTGGGGCAGTGGAAGCATCCGCGCTACCGCACCGCAGGGACCATGCACATCCTTTTCTTTGCGGGCTTCCTTATCCTGGCGACGCAGGCCTTCTCGCTGCTGATTCTTGGTGTCTCCCCGAATTTCGTTTTGCCGGGCTTCTCGGGGGAAGTTGGCCATATCTACGACATCGTCAAGGACTATGCTGCGACCATTGTCTTCTTGTGCATGGTCGTCGCCGCAATTCGCCGGATCGTCTTTAAGCCCGCGCGCTATGCGATGCCAGCCAGGTACGGCAAGGGTCACCCGGTCGATGCCATCTTTCTGTTAGCGCTGATTGCGCTGCTGATGGCGTCGGAGAGTCTCTTCGAGGCCAGTGGGGCGGCCTATCAGAAGCAGCAGGGCCAGCCCGCTGAATTCCTGGCGGTCCTGTCGTTGCCATGGATGTTGAAGAGCGTTCTCGGCTCGACGCCGTTGCCGACACTCCAGAGCCTCCACTTCGGCGCCTATTTTGTCGATGTGCTGACCTTTTACTTCTTGCTGTGCTACCGGCCGTTCGGAATACAGTTCCACGTGGAAACATCGCTGTTCAACGTTTACTTCGCAAAGTTGGACCGCGGAACGGTGAAGCCGGTGCGATGGGGCGTCGCCGACGAGCATCTGGATCAGGTGAAATCTTTCGGCGTGAAGACATTCGAAGACTTCACCTGGAAGCACATGCTCGATTTCTACTCTTGCGCCGACTGCGGGCGGTGCTCCGACCAATGCCCGGCCAATGCGGTGGGAAGGCCGTTGTCGCCCAGGTTCCTCACCATCAAGGCGCGCGATTACAGCTTCCAGCATTATCCGATGTTCGGCCGCTCCGGCAATGGCACACCGTTAATCGGCGGCATTTATTCGGAAGACGAAATCTGGTCTTGCACAACCTGCGGCGCTTGCGAAGAGGAGTGCCCGCTGCTGATCCAGTACATCGACAAGATCGTCGATTTGCGACGGGGCATGATCGACGACGGCAAAGTCCCTCAGTCCCTGCAAAAGCCGCTGAAGGCGCTGGAGAGCCGCGGCAATCCCTACGGCAAGATGGAGAAGAAACGGGCTGAGTGGGCCAAGGCCAAAGAGTTCTCGCAGACGTGCACCGTCAAGACCGTGGACGCCAAGAGCAATGTGGACACGCTGTATTTTGTGGACAGTATCACCTCCTACGACGATCGCATGCAGTCGATTGGGCGGGCAACCGCGAGGATTCTCGACTCGGCCGGAGTGAACTTCGGGATCTTGGGCTCGGCAGAAAGAGATAGCGGGCATGAAGCACGGCGTTTCGGCGAAGAGATGCTTTTCATCTCCCTGCGGGACCACAACGTGGATGCCATCAAGGCCTCCGGAGTCCAGCGGATCGTAACCGCCGATCCCCACGCTTACAACGCGCTGAAGCATGACTACAAAGATGTGCCGCCTGTTGAGCACATCAGCCAGGTCATCTGCCGGGAAGTGAAATCCGGCAACCTTAAGCTCGATCCCGTAGAGAACGCCGACAGCGTTTACGCCTATCACGACCCCTGCTATCTGGGGCGGCACAACCAGGTTTACGACGATCCTCGCGAGGTGCTGGATGCGATTCCCGGACTGAAGAGGGTCGAGATGGGCCGCTGCCGAGACCGCTCCTTCTGTTGCGGCGGTGGCGGCCTGATGCTGTTCTACGAGCCTAAAGAAGACGAGAGAATGGGCGTAAAGAGAGTGCAGATGGCCGCCGAAGCGGGCGCCAATGTCATCGTGACTGCATGTCCGTTCTGCATGGTAAACATGGAAGACGCGATCAAGGTTGCTGGCCTGGAAGGAAAGATGACTGCCATCGACTTGGCGGAACTGGTGGACAAACAACTCGTGCGCCCAGCGTCAGCACAACCGGAACACGACAAGCTGACGAGTGAGGTTTTCGCGTAGAACCTTGCCAATAACTTTCGAACCAAAACCATCGGGGAGTGCGACTGTGGACATTCTAGTTTGCGTAAGACGAGTACCTGACACTTCGGAAAACGAAATTCAACTCAACACCACCGGGAACGATATCGAGCGTGACGACCTGGTGTATTCGATCAACGAACCCGACAACTACGCCGTCGAAGAGGCGCTGCAGATCACCGCCAAGGCTGGCGGCAGCGTCACCGTGGTTACGGTTGGCAGCGACGACGACGAGGAAGTGCTGCGCCGCGAAATGGCCATGGGCGCCAACCACGGCGTACTGCTCTCCGACGAAGCCTTTGACGGGTCCGACGGCAAGGGCATTGCGACCATCCTGAAGTCCTTCGTGCAGAAGGGCCATTACGACCTGGTCCTCACCGGGGTCCAGGCTGAGGACGGCGGCGCGCAGATCGGCGGCATGCTGGCGGCCCTGCTCGATTATCCGTTCGCTTCGCTGGTGAATTCCATTTCNNATGAACGAGATCGATCTCCCCTGTGTGCTCTCGATTCAGACCGGCATCAATGAGCCGCGTTACGTCGGGATGCGAGGCATCCGGCAAGTGGCGGGGATAGAGGTTCCAACCTTCGGTGTGTCCGACCTCGGTATAGATGCGAGTGCGGTCGGGGATGCCGGAGCGAAGGTCAAACGAGTGGACTACTTCGTGCCCGCGCTCGGCAAGGGAGCCGAGATGCTCGAAGGCGACCGGGAAGAGGTGATCGCCAAACTGATTGAGTTAATGAAAGCCAAAGGAGGGTTGAACTAATGGCACTCATCTTCGCCTACATCGCACACAAGGGCGGCATTGCCGACGATTCAGCGGCCGAACTCGCAGCCGCCGCAAAAAAGATCGACGCTGCCGCGTCGCCGGTCGCGGTGGTTACCGGTTGGGGTGCGGAATTTGACGCCGTTTGCGAAACCCTTTGTGGCTCCTACGCCGAGGTATGGAAGATCGCGAACCAGGCACTCGCTTACCCCAATGCCGAACTGGTCCGCAAAGCTCTGCTGAGCGTCCTGCCGCACGATGGCATCGTGCTCGTCTCGCACTCTCATTTTGGAATCGACCTGTCACCCGGTCTTGCCATCAAGATGAACTCGGCTTTTGTCTCCGATGTGTTGGGCATCGAAGGGGCTGAAGGGGCCAATCTCAAACTGGTTCGCCAGGAATTCGGTGGGCAGGTGAGCGCCCATGTGCGTTGCGATGCATCAGCCGGCGCGGTCCTCAACCTGCGTCCCGGCGCATTCAAGCCGCAGGAAGGCGCGCCCAGCAATGGCGTCATCATCGACAAGTCCGCTGGCGTTGGCGCTGTGACGGCGGGACGGCGCTATCTCGAGACCGTCGTCGCCGAGGCGGGCGATGTGGATATCACCAAGCACGCCGTTCTGGTTTCCGTGGGCCGTGGTATCCAGGAAAAAGACAACATCGCCATCGCGGAGGAGCTGGCCGACACGCTGGGCGCGGCGGTCAGTTGCTCCCGGCCCGTGGTCGATGCCAAATGGCTGCCGAAATCCCGCCAGGTCGGCTCGTCGGGGAAGACGGTCAAGCCCAAGATTTACATGGCGTGTGGCATCAGCGGTTCGTTCCAACATCTGGCCGGGCTTAAGGGCAGTCCCTTCGTCGTGGCCATCAACAAGAACCCCAAAGCTCCCATCTTCCAGGTGGCGGACGTAGGAATCGTCGCTGACATCCTGGAGTTCTTGCCGGAGCTGACCAGCAAGGTCCGCGAAATGAAACAGGTTTCGGCCTAAGAAACAAAGAGAGGCAGCGACCATGATTACCAAGAAGACATTGCAATTAAGTTTGAAATCGCTCCGGGATTTCGCGAAGAAACGCCTGCCGGATGAAGAGCTGATCGCGTTGGACGAACGCGATGAATGCCCGGTGGAGATTATCCGGCACATGAGCGACCCAGATAAGTTGGGTATTCAACTCCTGTTCATTCCGGAAGAGTACGGCGGCATGGGAGGAAGCACCTTCGACGTGTATTGCATCTGCGAAGCCATGGCGCGGATCGACCTGGGTATCGCCACCTCCTTGTTTGCCACATTCCTGGGCAGCGATCCCATAACTTTCGGCGCCACTCCGGAGCAAAAGAAGAAGTGGCTGGGTCGCATCGCTGACGAAGGGATTCTGTTCGCCTATGCCGCCACCGAGCCGGAAGCGGGCAGCGACTTGGGTGCGCTGAAGACCACCGCCGACCGGGTAATGCAGGACGGTAAGATTGCCGGCTACAAGATCAACGGCAACAAGCAGTGGATCAGCAACGGTGGCGTCGCCGATGCCTATTCCGTGCTGGCCAATGCCCCCGCTGGCCCCAGTTGGTTCATCGTGGAAAAGGGGACAAAAGGCTTCGCTCACGACGAGCCCGAAGACAAGCATGGCATCCGCCTTAGCAACACCGCAGCGCTCGCCTTCAACGATGTGTACGTTGACGCCGACGGGCTCGTCGGCGGCGTCGAAGGCCAGGGCCTGATCCAGGCGCAGATGGTCTTCGGTTACACGCGTGTGATGGTCGCCGCCTTTGGCCTCGGGGCAGGCTGGTCGGCGCTCGATCGCGCGATCCCGTATTCCACCAAACGCATCCAGGCTGGATCTCCGCTCTCGGAGAAGCAGGGTTACACGCACAAGCTGATCGTCCCGCACGTGGTCCGGCTGGAGGCGGCCCGTTCCTACATCGAAGAGACCGCGGAACGCATCGACGCGGGCGAAGGCAGCTTGAACACCGAAGGCGCCATTGCCAAGTACATGGCGACGGAAGCCGGAGATGCGGCCGCGGATGCCAGCATTCAGGCGCTTGGCGGCTACGGCTACACTCACGAATACATGGTGGAGAAAATCAGCCGCGACGTTCGCATCACCAGGATTTACGAAGGCACCTCCGAGATCATGGAGATGACCATCAGCCGCGACCGCTGGCAGCTTCACTTGAAAACGCGCGGGCAGTATTATCACGAGCGGGCACGCGAATTCGAGGCGCTGCACGCTCAGCATCCGGAAGTGGGCGCCAACATGGCGGCGTTGGCCATGCACGCGCTGGCCGGGGTGATGGAAAAAGCGCGGGCCGCTCGCCTGACCCGCTTCCAGCACATCCTGCTGCGGCTGGGCGAATTGATTGCTTACGCCGAGTGCGCGGGCAGTTTATCCCGGCGCGCCGCGCGTAGCGCGGAAGGTCGGCTCAACGAAAAAGCCAGCACGCGTTTCGACGCGACGGCGCTGGCGGCGCTGGGGCGGATCTTCGCCCGCGAGGCGGCCCTCAAGGTGACCGAAGAGGGTTTGCGTTGGGTGACCGGAGCCGGTGGCGTGGGCGACGCGAACATGGCCGCGTTTGAAGCGGACTTGGGGCTGCCCGCCGTCCATCGCGCGCAGGCGGGGCTGATTGCGGACATGGATTACGTGGCCGACGTACTTTATAGCCGGGTGAAGAAAGAAGCGGAACAAGCCGTCCTGGCTTAAGGAATGAGAGACAGGCATTCGGTCCGTTTTTCGCGGGCCGGATGCCTGTACTGTTTCCCAGTAAAGCGAACACAACCCAAAACTGTTGGGAGTCCGCTTAGCAACTATAAATACATTCTATGTGTCGTAACGTGTAGTTACCGTGTTGTGACATGTAGTTGTTGTGTTGTGACACATAACTTATCACCCTGCCTTGTGGCCTGCATCACCCATCCCCCCACGCCACATCACTGACAATATTCCGCTCTCCCTGTCACAGTAATAATTGCTCTCAGGCGCTCCCGGGTCATCCAGGCCGTGTGTGTGGATCATGCCTCTCCTCGTGGGGAGGAAATGAAACGACCCAACCCTCCGAACGCCTGCTTCAGCGTCACCCGATGGGCGCCATCTTCGTCCGGCTTAAGAAATTTCCAAAGGAAGTGACCAGATATGGAAAACACCGCATATCGTGCCATTGCGATTGTGGGAGCGGGGGCAGTTCTGCCCGACGCCGTGAACGTACCGACTTTCTGGCAAAACGTGAAGAACGGCCGTTACAGCATCAGCGAGGTCCCAGCCGGCCGTTGGGACGCTGCGCTTTACTATGATGCCGATCACGCTGCACCCGACAAGACCTACTCCAAGATCGGTGGCTGGGTACGCGAGCACGAGTGGGAGCCCATGAAGTGGCACCTGCCCATCCCGCCACGAGTTGTCGATGCCATGGATATTGCCCAGAAATGGGCCATCGCCTGTACCCGCGAAGCCTTGGAAGATTACGGCTATCCCACGCGGCCGCTGAATCTCGATCGCACGGCGGTGATCCTGGGCAATGCCATGGCCGGAGAAAGACATTACCTCACATCGTTGCGTGTCCACTTTCCGGAATACGCCCGTGAGCTGGCCGGAAGTGCCAGCTTCGCCGCGTTGCCGCCGGCGGCCCGCCGTGACATCACCCGCGAATTGCACGACCGCATTGGCAAGCTGCTCCCCGAGATTACGGAAGACAGCATGCCGGGCGAATTGGCTAACTGCATTGCCGGCCGCATCGCCAACCTCTACAACTTCCATGGGCCCAATTACGTGGTGGACGCCGCCTGCGCGTCGGCGATGGCGGCAATCAGTTCGGCAGTAGAAGGACTCGTAGAGAACGATTTTGACGTGGCAGTGTGCGGCGGCATTGACCGCAACATGGGTGCCCCAACCTTCGTCAAGTTCTGCAAGATCGGCGCGCTCTCGGCAACCGGTAGCCGGCCCTACGCCGAGGGGGCCGATGGCTTCGTCATGGGTGAAGGCGCTGCCATCTTTTTTCTCAAGCGTCTGGCCGATGCCGAGCGCGACGGAGACAAGATCTACGCGGTGCTGCGCGGTATCGCCGGCGCCAGCGACGGCAAGGGAAAAGGGATTACGGCGCCCAACCCGATTGGCCAGAAACTCGCCATCGAGCGCGGCTGGCAGAACGCCGGTCTATCCCCCGCGACCGCAACGCTGATGGAAGGCCATGGTACATCGACCAGCGTGGGCGACGCGGTCGAACTCCAGTGCATGACGGAAGTGCTTAGCAGTTTTCATCTCCCCTCCGGGTCGGTGGCGCTTGGCTCTATCAAATCGAACATCGGGCATCTCAAAGGAGCTGCGGGCGCGGCTGGATTACTGAAAGCAACCCTGGCGCTTCGCGATAAGGTATTGCCGCCAAGTCTGAATTTCGAGCATCCCAATCCGGCTATCGACTTTGCTCACTCCCCGCTGTATGTGAATACCGAGTTGCGTCCGTGGACGGTCCCAGCAGATACTCCGCGGCGCGCTGGCCTCAGCGCCTTTGGCTTTGGCGGCACCAACTTCCACGCTGTGCTGGAAGAGTACATTCCTGGCAGGCTCAATGGAAACGGCAAGCGGTCGGTAGCGGTAACTGCACCATCGCCAGTTTTCGCCGAGCAGAGTGTCAGCGTAACAACTGCTACGCCTCCACCCACTGCGGCTGCCTCCTACAAAGCTCCGTTGCGTGGCGCGCTGGTGATNNCTGAGAGCGCCGGAACGCCTTGTGATCGACTATGCCGACGCCGCCGATCTGGCGGACAAATCGGCCAAAGCTCTGAAGGCGTTGAAAGCCAACCAGGCTCCGATTTGGAAGGCCCTGCGTCCACAAGGCATCTTCCGTGGACGCGGTCCTGCGGGCAAAGTGGCGTTCCTGTACACCGGGCAAGGCTCGCAGTACGTCAACATGCTTGAGCCGCTGCGCGCCGCCGAACCCATCGTAGCCGAAACTTTCGCCGAAGCCGATCGCATCATGACTCCGCTCCTCGGTAAGCCGCTGAGTGAGTTTGTCTTCGTTGACCAAACTAATGAAGCCGCCGTGGCCAAGGCTGAAGAAGATTTGCGCCAGACCGAGATCACTCAGCCTACGGTACTGACCATCGACTTGGCTCTGACCCGGCTGTTGGCCGCCTACGGCATCCAGCCCGACATGACCATGGGACATAGCCTGGGCGAATACGGTGCGCTGGTTGCGTCGGGTTCCCTCTCCTTCGAGGACGCATTGGGAGCGGTTAGCGCCCGCGGCCGCGGCATGGCGCGCGTAGCGGTGAAAGATACCGGAAGGATGGCAGCAGTCTTTGCGCCGCTGGCTGAAGTCGAGCGAATACTGAAGACCATCGACGGCTATGTTGTGATCGCCAACGTAAACAGCGGACAGCAGTCGGTCATCGGCGGCGCCAGCAAAGCGGTCGAACAGGCCATGGAAATCTTCCTGCAAGCTGGCTACAACGTAGTGCCGTTGCCGGTCAGCCACGCGTTTCACACGTCGATTGTTGCGCCGGCCAGCGAGCCGCTGCGCGAGATGCTGTCGCACCTGAACATACAATCACCTCGTGTGCCGGTCATTGCCAACGTGAATGGTGAGTTTTACCCCACGGGACCTGATGTTGTTCCCCAGATGCTGGATCTTCTCGCGCTGCAGGTAGCTTCGCCGGTGCAGTTCGTAAAGGGCCTGAACACGCTCTACGACGCGGGCGCGCGTGTCTTCGTCGAAGTTGGGCCGAAGAAGGCGTTACAAGGATTTGCTGAGGAAGTGCTGGGCGATCGCGGCGACGTGGTTTCGCTGTTCACGAATCATCCCAAGGTCGGCGACATTCCGGCCTTCAACCAGGCGCTGTGCGCCATGTATGCGGCGGGACTGGGCCGCGGACTGACTGAAGCTGCGGTCGAGGTTCCAGCCAAACCTGTGTCCTCGCAATCGGCAATCGCCACTCCAGCGAACGACACCAAACCAATGCCGCTGGCGGCAACTGTTCCCCCCTCCGTCACGGCGCCGTCGAACTCTGCGAACGGCAATGGGTACAACGAACTTGGTCGTCTGTTCGCCGAGACTCTGGAACGAGCCGGCTGGCAAATTAACCGCGGCGAGAAGCCCGCCACCGCCAGTCTCCAAGTAGGCATCACCGGGGCGTCGTTGGGCCTACCTGGAACTGAGCGCATCTTCGACGATGGCAACATCGAGCGCATCTTGCGCGGCGATCAATTCATCAGCGCCATTCCCGCGCGCTTCCGCCAGGACATGCTGGACAAAAACATCCTGCGCCTGGTTAAGAGCGAGCAAGGAGAGGCCACGTTTGAATCCATTCACGATGTGGCGGATGTCATCAAGTTGGCGGGTCGCGGGGGCGCCTTCGATCTGGAAACCGAATTCGGTATTCCCTCGGAATACCTGGCCGCTTTCGACCGAGTCACTCGCCTGGCTATCGGCGCGGGCATCGACGCGCTACGTGACGCCGGCATCCCGCTGGTCATGCGCTATAAGACCACGACCAAAGGCACCCAGTTGCCGGACCGCTGGGGATTGCCCGACGCCATGCGTGACGATACCGGCGTGATCTTTGGCTCCGCCTTCCCCGGCTGTGACTCCTTCGCCGACATCATGGGGAGCTATTACAAAGACCATGAGCGCCGCGAGCAGTTGGCTTTGCTGGAAGGCCTGCGCGCTCGGTCCGCAGGTAACGGCCATTCGGATCTGGGGCAGGAATTGGACCAGCGCATCGGGGAGTTGCGCCTGGCAATCGAAAAACATCCGTATGTCTTCGACCGGCGCTTCCTGCTCAGAGTTTTGTCGATGGGACATTCGCAATTCGCCGAACTCATCGGCGCTCGCGGTCCCAACACGCAAATCAACTCCGCCTGCGCGACTACCGCCCAAGGCGTCGCGCTGGCACAGGACTGGATTCGCGCCGGCCGGTGCCGCCGCGTGATCGTCATCTCGGCCGATGATGTCACTTCGGACAATCTGATTGATTGGATGGGCGCCGGTTTTCTGGCGAGCGGAGCAGCCGCCACCGACGAAAACGTCGAAGACGCCGCAATTCCGTTCGACCGCCGCCGGCATGGCCTGATCATGGGCATGGGTGCCGCCGCTCTTGTGGTCGAGAGCCTGGATGCTGCGCGCGAACGGGGAATCCGGCCTATCTGCGAAGTGTTAAGCGCGGTGACGGCCAATAGCGCGTTTCATGGCACTCGTCTCGACGTGCAGCACATCGGCCAGGTGATGGAGGGCCTGGTCGCCGAAGCCGAAACCTGCAGCGGCGTCGCCCGCAATCAGATCGCGCCGCAGATGGTCTTCGTTTCCCACGAAACTTACACGCCCGCGCGTGGCGGCAGCGCCTCGGCGGAGATCCACGCACTGCGTCGCGTCTTTGGCGATAGTTCGGATCGTATCGTCATCGCCAATACCAAAGGCTTGACTGGCCACGCCATGGCCACCGGCATCGAAGATGTCCTCGCGGTGAAGACACTGGAAACGGGATTAGTGCCTCCCGTTGCCAACTTCAAGGAAGTCGATCCCGAGTTGGGTGTCTTGAACCTGTCGAAGGGAGGCGCCTATCCCGTGCAGTATGCAATGCACTTGGGCGCTGGTTTCGGTTCACAGATCAGCATGATTCTGTTGCGGTGGGTGCCAACGAAGGACGGGATCCGCCCCAGACCGAATGCTCTGGGCTACGCCTATCGCATTGCCGACGAGAACGTCTGGAACGCTTGGCTAAGCCGGATGGCAGGCCGCCCGGTCGCCGACCTGGAAGTAGTCCACCGTACGCTGCGCGTGCGCGACCAAGGGCTGGCAGCGCGGATGGCAGGAGCCGTCAAGGAGGCCATAACGGTGCCAGCGGCAACACCCAGACAGGCCGCTAAACCCGAACCGCCGGTTCAGGTCGCTGCACCCGGAGCTTCTGCACCGCCAAAGGTTGTGGCAAAGAGCGAGCCGCTTCAAGAAAGGACATCAGCCGCAGTGGCATCGGCCCCGCCGGCGAAGGTGAAAGTGGAAACGAAAGCTCCTACGCCGATACCCGCGATGACGTCACCTAAAGACGGCGCTGGGGATCTCGTGAAGGAACGCATCCTCGCGTTGATGGTAGAGAAGACTGGTTATCCCCAAGACATGCTGGATGTCGATCTTGATCTGGAAGCGGACCTTGGTGTCGACACCGTCAAACAGGCGGAAATGTTCGCGGCCATCCGCGAGATCTACAACATTCCTCGGGATGAAAACCGCAAGCTGCGCGACTATCCCACGCTGGCGCATGTGATTCGCTTCGTGTACGAGAAGCGACCCGACCTGGCTCTTGCTCCGTCGTCACCGAAGAAGGCTGAGATACCTGCAGCCGTGCCGATTCCCGTCGCAACCCAACCGACCACACCACCCCCGGCGGTGATATCACCGAATGACGGCGCTGGTGAGTCGGTGAAGGAACGCATCCTCGCGTTGATGGTAGAGAAGACTGGCTATCCCCAGGACATGCTGGATGTCGATCTCGATCTGGAAGCCGATCTCGGAGTGGATACCGTCAAGCAGGCGGAGATGTTTGCTGCCATCCGTGAGATCTACAACATCCCGCGCGATGAAAACCGCAAACTACGCGATTATCCCACACTGGCGCATGTGATTCGGTTCGTATATGAGAAGCGGCCCGACCTGGCCCAAGTCGTTCCCGCCACACCTGCGAGCAAACCACCCGCAGCCGAGCCGATTCCCGTCGCGACCCAACCGACCTCGCCAACGCCAGCGGTGGCATCTCCTGAAAATGGCGTTGGCGAGCCGGTGAAGGAACGCATCCTCGCCTTGATGGTGGAAAAGACCGGCTATCCCAAAGACATGCTGGATGTCGATCTTGATCTGGAAGCGGACCTCGGAGTAGATACCGTCAAGCAGGCGGAAATGTTCGCCGCCATCCGTGAGATCTACAACATCCCTCGCGACGAAAACCGCAAGCTGCGCGATTATCCCACGCTAGCGCACGTGATTCGGTTTGTGTATGAGAAGCGGCCCGACTTGGCTGGCGCGGCTTCGCCGTCTCCAGCCATCGCTGAGCCAACCGTTTCCGAGCCGGCAACTGTCGCAGCCCCAGCGGTCACAGACGACGCGATCAAGGACAAGGTGCTGGAGATCGTGGCCGAGAAGACGGGCTATCCCAAGGACATGCTGGACCTTGATCTTGACCTGGAAGCCGACCTCGGCATCGACACGGTCAAGCAGGCGGAGATGTTCGCCGCCATCCGAGCGGCGTATAACATCCCGCGCGACGAGAACCTCAAGCTGCGCGACTTCCCAACCCTGGCCCACGTTATTCAATTTGCCCATGCCGGGCAGCGAACAACGGTGCTCAGCGCACCTGCCCCCGCAACCCCTGCTGCGAAGGCGGTTACGCCGACGCGCCCGCCAGTCGCCAGTTTCGGCGCCGCCAACCTTGTTCCACGCCGCGTGCCAGTGCCCAACTTGCGGCCGCCGCTTAAGGTTTGCAAGCCAACCGGTGTGACCTTCGCCCGCGGAAACCGCGTGGTGATCATGCCCGACAACGGTGGAGTGGGGCAGGCACTGGCGCAACGGCTGGAGACGATGAGGGGTGTAGAAGTCCTATGGATCAAGGACGCGCCGGATGCCAATGCGCTGAGCAATCGCCTCAAGGACTGGCTGGCCGCCGGGCCGGTGCAAGGAGTGTATTGGCTGTCGGCGCTGGACAACGAAGGCAATCTTGTCGGCATGGACCTTGCGTCCTGGCACGAAGCCCTTTGGGTCCGGGCGAAATCGCTTTATACCACCATGCGTGTTCTGTTCGACCAAGTTGCGAAGCCGGGCACATTCCTGGTGTCGGCGACGCGACTGGGCGGGCAGCACGGTTACGACGACGCCGGAGCGGTCGCACCCCTGGGCGGCGCAGTCGCAGGTTTCACCAAGACGTATAAGCGGGAGCGGCTGGACGCCCTTGTCAAAGCGGTCGATTTCGAACCCGAGCGCAAGCCGTCAGACATTGCGGAAATCCTCATCGAGGAAACTCTGCGCGACCCGGGCGCCATCGAGATCGGCTACAAGGACGGGCAACGCTGGACGATTGGACTGCAAGAGCAGCCCGCGGCCGACGGACAGCCCGGATTGAGACTCGACAGCGACACAGTTTTTCTGATCACCGGCGCGGCGGGAAGCATCGTCTCGGCCATCACCGCCGACCTGGCGGCAGCTTCGGGCGGCACGTTCTACTTGCTTGATCTGGTGCCCGAACCCGATTCCAAAAACCCCGACCTCAAGCGCTTCGTGAGCGACGGGGAAGGCCTGAAGCGCGATCTGTTCGCGCGCATCCAGGCACGCGGTGAGCGAGCTACACCGGCGCTGGTGGAAAAGGAGCTAGCTGCTCTCGAACGTGCGCAAGCCGCTAAGAATGCCATCGACGCGGTGCGCGCCGCGGGAGGCACGGCACACTACTTCGCCGTCAACCTAACGGATGCGGATGGAGTGGCCCGAATCATCAACCAGGTGCGCGAGCGTAGCGGCCGGATTGACGTGCTGCTGCATGCTGCGGGAATCGAGCGCAGCCATTTCCTGCCAGACAAAGATCAGAGCGAGTTCGACCTGGTGTTTGACGTCAAGAGCGACGGCTGGTTCAACCTTTTGCATGCTATCGGCGATATGCCGCTCGGCGCGACGGTGGCATTCAGCTCGATTGCCGGCCGCTTCGGCAACGGAGGACAGACCGATTACAGCTCCGCCAACGACCTGCTGTGCAAGATCACGTCAAGCTTCCGCACCACCCGGCCGGGTACGCGCGGCATCGTCATCGACTGGACGGCGTGGGGCGGTATCGGTATGGCTACGCGCGGGTCCATCCCGAAGATGATGGAACTGGCCGGCATCGATATGTTGCCGCCCGAAGCCGGCATTCCGCTGATCCGCCGCGAACTGACCTCAGGAGGGACACGCGGTGAAGTTGTCATAGGCCAGCGCATGGGCATTCTTCTGAATGAATGGGATTCCACCGGTGGACTTGACACGGACACGCTCGCCGTCACCGCCGAAAAGCTGCGGCAAGGACCGATGGTCGGCAAGATCACTGGAATGGGTATTCACAGTGGCTTGACGATGGAGACGATGCTGGATCCGGCGGTGCAACCGTTCTTGTACGATCATCGGATCGACGGCACGCCGGTGCTGCCCGGAGTCATGGGGATCGAGGGTTTCGCCGAGGCCGCCCTGCGTGTGCATCCCGGCTGGCATGTTGAGGCGGTGGAAGAAGTAAATTTCCTGTCGCCGTTCAAGTTCTACCGTGATGAGCCGCGGGCCGTGACGATCCAAGCCGTGTACTACCCGCAAGGTGACAGGTTGCTCGCAGATTGCCAACTCATTGGCCGTCGCATGCTGCCCAACCACCCGGAGCCGCAAGAGACCATTCACTTCACGGCACGGGTGCGACTGTCGAAGCAGACGCCAACCGCTGTGACCGCGAAGGCCTTGGTGACGTCGTCCGACTCCATCGTGGAAGCCGCCGAAATTTATCGCGTTTACTTTCACGGACCGGCGTACCAAGTCCTGGAGCGGGCTTGGTGGGATGGAAAGCGGATGATCGGGTTGCTGGCCGGAGGATTGCCCAGCAACCACCAGCCGTCCGACCGGCCGACGCTGATGGCGCCACGGCTGATCGAGCTTTGCTTCCAGACCGCCGGGCTCTGGGAAATGAGCGTGCAAAACCGGTTTGGTCTGCCACAAGACGTTCATCAAGTGTCCCTGCTGCGTGCGCCGGACCTGGCTGAAAGCCAGTTGTACGCCGTGGTCACTCCCAATCCGGAGCAAGAAAGCTTCGATGCCGAAGTTGTGGACACGAAAGGAAACTGCTACGTGCAGCTAAGCGGCTACCGCACGGCAGCGATGCCCAACAGCCTCGATGCCGGGCATTTGAAACTGCTGCACGCCGTCATGGCATAAACGAACTTAACTTGGTCACTGGCACGATCGGTCGATCGGAGAATTTATGCAGCACGAATTTCAACGTGTGGCCATCGTGAACCGCGGTGAAGCTGCGATGCGTTTCATACACGCAGCGCGCGAGTTCAATCAAGAGTACGGCGCATCGTTGTGTACCATCGCACTCTACACCGAGCCCGACCGTCACGCGATGTTCGTTTGCGAGGCCGACGAAGCGGTGTCGCTCGGCGCCGCTCTGCTCAAGGACCCGGCCACGGGTCAATCCAAGAGCAGCTACGTCGATTACGACCTGCTCGAACAGGTGTTGACCAAAACCCGCGCGGAGGCGGTCTGGGTGGGTTGGGGTTTTGTCGCCGAGCACCCTGGCTTCGCCGACCTTTGCCGCAAGCTCGGCATCGTGTTCATCGGCCCGGATGGCGACGTCATGCGGCGCCTGGGCGACAAGATTAGCTCAAAACTTCTGGCTGAGCAGGCCCAGATACCGGTTGCGCCATGGAGCGGCGGCCCAGTGGAAACGCTCGCCGATGCCCAGCATCATGCCGAGCGCCTGGGCTATCCGCTTCTGATTAAGGCTACGGCAGGAGGTGGCGGTCACGGGATTCGTCGCGTGAATTCTGCGCCCCAACTCGCGCCGGCTTTTGAAGGCGCTCGCGCCGAGGCGTTTAAGGCCTTCGGCAATGCTACGGTTTTCATGGAGCAGCTGGTTCAGGCGGCGCGCCACGTCGAGGTGCAAGTCATCGCCGATCATTACGGGACCACTTGGCCCCTCGGGGTGCGTGACTGTACCATTCAACGCCGCCACCAGAAAGTCCTCGAAGAAGCGCCCTCGCCCGCGCTCACTTCACTGCAGGACCAGGCGCTACGCGAGGCGGCAGTGCGCTTGAGCCAAGCGGCGGGATATCACAACGCCGGGACTGTCGAATTCCTGTACCAGCCGGAGAGCCACCGCTTCTCCTTCATGGAGATGAATACCCGGTTGCAAGTCGAGCATCCGGTGACCGAATGCACCACCGGTTGCGACCTCGTCAAGCTGCAGATTCACGTCGCTCGCGGCGGCCGCCTGGAAGGAGAACCGCCCCGGACAACTGGTCACGCGATTGAAGTACGGCTGAACGCCGAGGATCCGGAAAACGGTTTCGCACCGGCTCCCGGCACGATTGAGCGGTTCAGGCTTGCGACCGGCCCCGGGGTGCGCATTGACACCGGTGTGGCGGTAGGCGATGCCATCCCCCCGGAATTCGATTCCATGATCGCCAAGATCATCGCTTACGGACAAGACCGAAGGGAAGCACTTTCGAGGCTACAGCGCGTGCTGCGCGAGAGCGTTGTCGTCATCAAGGGCGGAACCAGCAATAAAGCATTTTTGCTGGACTTGGTAAACCGCGCTGAGGTGCAGCGAGCGGAAGTAGATATCGGATGGCTGGATCGTCTGTCGGCCAGTGGCGGGCATTGTTCCAGGCGTCACGCCGATGTGGCGCTGGTGCAGGCGGCGATCGAAGCCTACGCTGCCGAGTTGGCAGTGGAGCAGACGCAATTCTACGCCTCAGCCGTCCGCGGACGGCCGCACGTTCGCAACGAGTTAGGCCGGACGGTGGAACTGCGCTACCGGGGACAAAGATACTCGCTCAAGGTTTGTTGCCTCGGCCCTCACCAGTACCGCGTAGAAGTGGACGGATCGCGCATCGAGGCGCTTATTCACCCTCTGGGCAAGTTTGAATATTGGCTCACCGCCTTCGGGCGGCGCTTCCACGTCGTCTCCATAGTTCAAGGTCTGAATTACCGGATCGAGGTGGACGGCGTGTCGCACTCGATCAATCGAGATGACGGCGGAATGGTGCATGCGCCCGGGCCGTCGGTAGTCGTTTCCATTGCCGTGAAAGCGGGCGACATGGTTTCGGCCGGGGACACCTTGGCTGTGCTGGAAGCCATGAAAATGGAGATGGCAGTCGTTGCTCCATTTTCCGGAAGAGTCCGCCAGGTGATGACAATACCGCACGTGCAGGTGGACGCCGGAGTTCCGCTGCTGCAAATCGAAGCCATTGCCGATGACCAGACGTCGGCAACCACGGAGCGGGTGGTATTTGGCGAGGCGTGCGCGGCGAACGAGCCCGGACAGGACACTCAATCTCGCTGGCGCCAGGACCTGGAAGAACTGCGTCATCTCATGCTGGGCTTTGATGCTGACCCGGCCCAGACGGCGCGGCTGTTCGCGCGATGGAGCCAGTTCAAGGAAGCTCCCGCCGATAGCGACGAAATAAGACGCCGCGAAGATGAGGTCCTCAACATCTTCGTGGATATATGCTCGCTGTTTCGCCGGAAACCGAGCATGCACGATCTCGCCGGGGGTGAAGCGCCTAGCACCGAAGCCTACCTCTTTTCCTATTCGCGCATGCTCGAAACGCGCGGCGAGGGCCTCCCGCCCGCGTTTGTGGAGGCGCTCCGTCGCACTCTGGCTCATTATGGCGTGCAGACACTGGAGCGCTCGCCCGAACTGGAAGAGAGTTTACTCTGGATCTACAAGTCGCACCAACGGGCGGAGCGACAAGTGGCGCCTATTCTGGCTTTGCTGGAACGGCGTCTGGCGCGTGTCGACGCCTTCGCGCGGCATGCGGACGAATCGTTCCGTTTACTGCTTGACCGGATCATTGCCATCACCCGCGGGCAGTTCCCCTCCGTCAGCGACCTCGCCCGCGAACTGCACTATCGCTGCTTCGAGCAGGCGGTGTTTGAGAAGGCACGTAAACAGATCTTCGCGCAAGCGGAAGGTCACCTCGCCTACCTTGCTGCCAATCCGCAAGCCGCGGACCAGAGCGAGAGAGTAAATGCGTTGATCGAGTGTCCGCAACCGCTCGCGGGCTTCTTCTCCGGCCGATTCGCCGCCGCGGATCCCGGCTTGCGTCAATTGATGTTAGAGGTGGTTACGTCTCGATATTATCGCGGACAATCACTGACAAATCTCCGCGCGATGCCGGTAGATGGACAATGTTCTGTCGCGGCGGAGTACGTACAGGACGGAAGGCGCGTCCACGTCTTCGCGGCTCATGCTGCCTACGATCGATTTCACGAAACGGTAGGCGCGATGTGCCCTTGCCTCGCGGAAGTGCCGGCAGAGGATGACATTGTCGTCGATCTTTACCTTTGGAATTCTGGTCCGCTCGCCGATCCGGAGCTCACACAACGAGAAGTTTGTTCCGGGATCAATCAAGCGCGCTTTCCTCGGCCCATCCAGCGCATCGTAGTGGCAGTCGCTGGGCCAGGGTGCGGCGAGGGCATGGCCGGCATGCAACACTTCACGTTTCAACCCTCCGTGAGCACCTATGAAGAGGTAAAGCTCTTCCGCGGAGTCCATCCCATGATGGCCGAACGGCTACATCTGTGGCGCTTGAAGAACTTTACGGTTGAGCGGCTGCCTTCGGTGGAAGATGTTTACCTCCTGCATGCCAAGGCAAACGATAACCCCAAGGACGAGCGGCTGTTCGCGGTTGCCGAAGTGCGCGATTTGACGCCGGTGCGGGATGAGACGGGCCGCATTGTGCAACTGCCGCACCTGGAGCGCATGTTTGCCGAAGCGGTGGCAGGCATGCGGCTGTTTCAGTCGCGGCGTGCTCCGCACGAGCGGCTCTACTGGAATCGGATCTTTCTCTACGTTTGGCCGGTGTTCGACCTCAAGCCGGATGAACTCAATGACATCGCCCACAAACTGGCCCTGTCGACAGATGGCCTGGGATTGGAACAAGTGGTGGTCCGCGCCCGTATTCCCCATCCGCAGACCGGCCAGTTACGCGATATGGTGATGCGCATCTCGGCGCCTGGCGGCGCCGGTTTGCTGATGACCTTCCGGCCGGTCAGTAAGCTGCAACTGCTCAAACCGCTGACCGAATACGACCAGAAAGTTGTCCGCATGCGCCGGCGGGGGCTTATTTATCCCTACGAAATCATCAGAATGCTAACTCCTGGGAAGGAGGACACGCGGGGCGAATTCCCCATCGGCGATTTTATCGAGTACGATCTTGGCCCCGACGGTCGGCTGGTACCGGTCGATCGTCCGCCTGGGCAAAACCAATCCAATGTCATCGTTGGCGTCATCCGCAACTTTACCGCCAAGTATCCCGAGGGCATGACGCGAGTGGTGCTGATGGGAGATCCGAGCAGGGACCTGGGCGCACTCGCCGAACCCGAATGCCGGCGCATTCTCACCGCTCTGGATCTCGCCGAACAGATGGGCGTGCCGCTGGAGTGGTTTCCCATCTCGGCTGGCGCGAAGATCTCGATGGACAGCGGCGTGGAAAACATGGATTGGATTGCCCGCGTCCTGCGTCGCTTGATCGAGTTCACGCAGGCCGGCGGCGAAGTGAATCTGGTGATCAATGGGATCAACGTCGGGGCGCAGCCTTACTGGAACGCCGAGGCAACCATGCTCATGCACACCCGCGGTATTCTGATCATGACCCCGAAAGCGGCGATGGTGCTCACCGGCAAGCGCGCACTGGATTACTCGGGTAGCGTTTCGGCCGAGGACAATGAGGGGATTGGCGGATATGACCGCATCATGGGCATCAACGGCCAGGCGCAGTATTGGGCGCGAGACATCGATCAAGCCTGCCACATTCTCTTACGCCATTATGAGCACACCTACGTAGCGCCAGGCGAGCGATTTCCGCGCCCGGCCCTTACCAGCGATCCCATCGACCGGGATGTGCAGACGTATCCGCACGTTAGCGGCACGGACAACGGCTTCGCTCGAGTGGGCGAGATCTTCTCCGACGACACTAACGCCGGGCGGAAGAAATCGTTCGACATCCGCAGCGTGATGAAGGCCGTTGTTGACCAGGACCATGGTCCCCTGGAACGCTGGCCCGGCATGCGAGGCGCCGAGACTGCGGTGATCTGGGATGCCCATCTCGGAGGGTATCCCGTTTGCCTCATCGGCATCGAATCCAAGCAGGTGCCCCGGTTGGGATTTGTCCCCGCAGACGGACCCGACCAATGGAGCGCCGGGACGCTATTTCCTCTTTCGTCGAAGAAGGTGGCTCGCGCCCTCAACGCGGCCAGCAACAATCGACCGGTAGTGATTCTGGCCAATTTGTCGGGGTTCGACGGATCGCCCGAGTCGATGCGCAAGCTACAGCTTGAGTACGGAGCCCAGATCGGGCGGGCCGTGGTGAACTTTAAAGGCCCCATGGTCTTTTGCGTTATCTCCCGCTACCACGGGGGAGCATACGTGGTCTTCTCGCGGGCGCTGAACGAACAACTCGAAGTGGTGGCCTTGGAGGGAACCTACGCTTCCGTGATTGGCGGCGCGCCGGCGGCGGCGGTGGTGTTTGCCAGCGAAGTCGAAGCCAGGGCCCGCAAAGATGAGCGTCTGGAGGCACTGACCCAGGCGATGGCCAAGGCCGATGGCAACGAGAAAGTCCGGTTGCGCGCGCAATACAACGAACTCTTTAAGGTCGTTCACTCCGAGAAGCTGGGCGAGATGGCCGAGGAGTTCGATCGCGTGCACAGCGTGCATCGCGCGCTCAGAGTCGGCGCGCTGCATAATATTCTTCCGCCCGCAAGGCTTCGCCCGTACCTCGTCGATGCGGTCGAACGCGGTATAAGAAAGACGGAGCAATCAATATCCAAGGAAGCACAACTTAGAAGACAGTTGCAACGAGAGATCAACGTCGAGGAAATACTCATGGTTTCTCCGGTCGGGCAGGCATGATGGACGTCTATTGGCTGGAACAAACCGAAGCCGACCTGCCGCCGGAGAATGATTGGTTGAGCGACAGCGAAGCCGTCCGCCTGGATAGTATGCGTTTTGCCAAACGCCACGCCGACTGGCGGCTGGGACGCTGGACCGCGAAATGTGCCTTGGCGGCTCACCTGAACCTGCCCGGTCATCCCCCGGATCTGGCGGACATAGAGATACGCTCGGCGCCGTCGGGCGCGCCGGAGGTCTTTATCGCCAACCAACCGGCGGGGGTCGCCATTTCACTCAGCCACCGGGCCGGAGTGGCCGCTTGCGCCGTCACGCTGTTCGGAGCGGATCTGGGCTGTGATTTGGAAATCATCGAGCCGCGCAGTGACGCATTCATCGCCGACTACTTTGCGACGGAAGAGCAAGAGTTGATTGAGCGGACCTCCGCAGCAGAACGTTCCCTGCTTTTGGCCCTGCTCTGGAGCGGAAAGGAGAGCGCCCTGAAAGCCCTGCACACCGGGCTTCGACTCGATACCCGCAGTGTGACAGTTAGCCCTGTCGCTGCGCCGCTGCACGGAGACGGGCGCGCCCAGGATCCTGCTCTCGCCGCTCCGGCGTCATACTGGCTCACTAACTGGCGCCCACTACAAGTGGTTTATGAGGACGGGCAAATCTTCCATGGCTGGTGGCAAAATACAGGTGACCTGTTGCGGACCATGGTCGCCTCTCCACGTCCGGCCGCGCCGATTTTCTTACAAGCCGAGTGTTGCATGGGCCACCGCCCGCCCATAGGGGAGAAAATTAACCACGGGGCACCGGGATCACGAAGGAAGCTCGATAGAAACCAAAACTCCGTGTCCTCCGTGTCGGAGCCTGCCCTCAGCGTAGCCGAAGGGTGGTGAATGTTTCGACGGAGCGAAGCGCCCGGGGCAAGCGCCGCATTCGCTGCCTCTGCCCGAAACCCTGAGACTGGTAAAACATCCATATATGTGTGGCTGTGATCAAGCCCCGATTGAGACGTGACGCAGGGCACAGACTCGGATGGCGCTTACGTGAGATAGATATGGTAGGCAGTGTGAATACCGGTCCATCGCTGAGCAAATCGGTCAAGAGAGCTCCGCTCTCGCGATGCAGCTTCGGAGGAGATTGTCTTATGAAACCGGATGGATACTCAACCGCATATCTTCGCTACGGACGAACCCTGGTTAAGTCCGGAGTCTCGGGGCTGCGTAGCGGCCGGGAATCCCATCTCCATGGACAGCCTCTTTCCGCAATCCTGACCCAATCTGCGCGGGCATCGTTAAGCCTGGCTACCATTGGAGCTTGCGCCGGCGTCCTGCGGTTCTACGCGAACGGCCGTCGCGATCGCCTTCCAAAAACGATTGCCTGGAGCATGCTAGGCAGCGCGATCGGGTTTTGTGCCGGATTCGCCTGGAAGACTCGTGAACTCACGGGAAGCATGGGCCGCTCTTCCCTGAAGCAGATGGGGGCGGTGCGTGATCAACACTGGCTTGAGCGCCATCCGATTGACTACGCCTAGAAATTGCCAATGGCCGAGCCGCCATAGCACGCAGGCAAACTTCCGAAGACAAACCGCCTAAAGCAGGTTGCCGAATTGGACTACGACAACTTCGCCGCCCGCCACAGAGTTCCTGAGCTCAGCTACCTGTTGAGCAATGCCATCATGTGAGGAGCATATCGTTCGCCGGCGGCTGCACCGGGGGGAAAGATGCTGTCCAATTCACTAACCTGGGCGGCTGACAACGTGATGTCCACCGCTGCCGCATTCTCTTCCAGATACTTGCGGCGCTTCGTGCCGGGAATCGGCAGCAAATCGTCGCCTTTGGCTAAAACCCAGGCGAGCGCGAGTTGGCTTGGTGTAGCGCCAATATCAGCCCCGAATTCCTTCACTTTTGTCACCAGTTCCAGGGCAATAATGCAACTCGACATCAATCATCTCAGCAAGGTCTACCGCGGCGGGGTCACCGCGCGACAATCTCTTCGATTTGGCAGCCTGAGCGTTATGTGGGTGCTGCATGCAATGCCCTGTCTGCGTTTTGAAGGTTGCAACACTACCGTCCGAACCCGCACTCATTTAGGACCAGAAGACTCTATCCTCGCGAGATGCTGCCCTTCACGACAGGCTTGTAGCCAGCGTGTCAGAAACTCCCGCAGGCCTTCTGGCGGCCTGATCCACAGGGCAGCCGCAGTTG
>PLBW01000139.1 GCA_003135475.1 Acidobacteriaceae bacterium | reverse complement strand
CCTTCCAAACTTCTGGGGATACAGGGCATTTGAGAAATCTAAACTATAACCTTCATTTACGCAGCCCTCGGTAGACCGAAACCCAGAAATCACGATCCAGCCCCAGTTTGCTTACGCCATCAACCAACTGGAGCGCCTGCAACGAGCACGCAAAGGGGGGCATGTGCCGGCACCGGTGAGCGTTCAGGTTTCAAGCGAACAGTAGTGCTGTACACGGCGGCTCGATCGGTCGCGGCGTAAGCGGTAGTGACGAGCGCCAGAGCGATCTGTTTCCCCGGGTCTTGAAGAGGCAGGACAAGTGATTCGCCGACCTCGGAGCCGCTTTGGAAGGACGAGGAACTAAGAACGGTCCTGCAGTGGCACGTGGATATTTACTGGCTCGCGAATGCGGGAAGGCGAAATGGGCTGGCGCACGGGATCACCGCCGCAAAAAGTAGACGCGATCCGTCCAGTCCCATCTCCCCGTTTCTTGGAACAAGTGGATCAGCGCCCACACTAGGCCTCCAATGTCCGCCGGAGAGATGGTCTTTTCGTCGACGAAAACTACACCGCCATGCCTTCGCCCTTCTTCTGCCCACATCTTGAGCAGCGGGGGAATGGTCCTGCGGTCGTAGGTAACGAGCGTCAACCGTTGGGCGGCAGCTTCCAGCAAGCAGACGGAATCTTCCTGGCCCAGGAAGTTACCATTCTCCCATTCCGCCATCCAATGCACTATCAGCGAACGGTTGCGACGTTTGAGACCATCTGCCAATTCGGGCGAGATATGTTCATCCAAAAGAAGCTTGAGCATCTCAGCTTCTCGTCGGCTTGGTGGAAACGAATTCGGTCGCCTGGGGCAGCATGCGTTTCAGCGTCTCGAAATCTGCTGCATCGTTTTCCGACGTGGCCTCCTCGATCTCTTCCGGAAACACCTTGGCATAGTTAACGGCCGCCCGAACTTTGGCTTCTGGCCACCTCAGGTGCCTGGCAACAGCCGGCACATTCCCCTTGTAGCTGCGGACGAGCAACATGATCTCCCACACTGCGAGCGTACTGCCTTGAATGTAGGCTTGTCGGCCTGCCGATGAATCGCGAAAGTCGAGGAACGCAAATTCTGAGCGCCTTAAGCCCTCCTCGACCAGGCGGGCACTCGCGTCGCTCGGGGTCCATCCGTGTCGATTTGCCATGCGCCTTAGACGCTTGCCGCTTTCCAGGGACAGGCGCATGCTGAGAACCGTCGAACGGGTTGCTTTCATCAATATTCCCTCGATTGTAACTGTTGTAAGTATTGTACACCCATCGGAGTCAAAGTACACAGCCGACCGAGGACATCGACAGTGAATCGCATGTGGATTGTCTTCCTCCAGAAACAGACATGAATAGGATTTTGCGATGCGAGAAGGCTGCACAGAAAAAGCTTGATTGGGCCCTGCAGAAGCTCCTTAAATCTCAGCAGCGGCGACGGAAGGTCCAGGCGCCAGTGAGCGTTCAGGTTTCAAGCGATCAGTAGAGCTCTGTACAGGGAGGCTCTCGCCGCAGCGTTTGGACGCTGAGCCGACGAGGTCAATCTGTTCTAATTCCAAGTACAAGATCAAGGCCCGCCGCATCGCCGAACGCTCGGAAGTCGCGGTCTCGCGTGAGCAGGGAAATATTTTGGTCGATACAGGTCTGGGCGATCAATGCGTCGCCGAGACGCGCCTTGCGTCCCTTTGCTATTGCCTTTGCTCGGAGTACTCCAGCCCGTTGCCAATAGCCCGGTTCTATCTCGATCATAGGCACTTCGGAGAGCGTTTCGGCAACTCCGGAAGGAAGCTTCGGGTCACTCAAGAGTTCGGTGAGCACAACCGGCACCATGACCACCTGTCGGTCCTCCAGCGCCTTGTCAAGTAGCTGTGCATCTTCACCTTTGCTGCCTTCTAGAAAAGCAATCCAGGTGCTCGTATCGGCGGCAATCATCGGTCGGCTTTCAGTTCTGCGAAGGTACGACTGAACCGGACCTTGCCGCGAAGCTGGCGTAGGCGAGCATAGGTTCGCGACGCCGCCAGCAGCTGCAGTCCGGTACGGACGGTCTGGGTGATGCCTGTACCGCTGACGCGTTGCGCCTTTTCAAGCAGGTCGCTGGATATCTCTACGGTGATCTTGCGCGCTGTTTCCATAACGCCTTTTATTATACCATACTCAATACCAGCATCGAATATGGTAATAGGCTTAAGCGCGCCCATGGAGGTCTAGCGCCGCGGCCTCAAATCCAGGAACCAAATCAGGAGACCGACCGTTTTTTACCAAATAACATATCGTGTAACGTGTAACGATATATATCCCGTGTCATTGCTTGTGACCAACATCCAATCCATAAGCTAAGAATGCCGGCAAGAAGCGCTCGCCCGAATCTAACCGGCGTCTGTGCTGGGAGGGTTGATATTGCGAAAACGAAGCCAATAAGTCTTTTGTAATGAATAACAATTCCCGCACACTCTTCTCACAACATCCGCCAAAGCGTATGCGAATGAATAGCGTAACCACAACCGCGGGGGAGCCCCGCTGGAACTCCGCCTTGGGCATCTGCCGCGCACGGCACTGCTGCCGTCTCACTTGGAAGATTTCAGCGCCACCAACAGGATCGGTTTGGTCCATTCGGGAGCTGTCGTGAGATCGCATGAATTGACGACCTTGCCCTTGTCCAGATGAAGAATCAATATTGGTTCCGGAAGGGCGCCGGTGTGAGGGTCTGCTTCTTCGCTGTTGTCGTAAACGCGAAGCTCCGTCAATTTCCGAATCAGTCGGACCAGATTGAGACGACTCCGGTGATACGGTTCACGAATCTTGACCTCGGGAATGTCGTGTCCACCCCTCTCAACTCTGGAGTGCACACGTGTAACGTAGAGCTCAGGTGTATTGAGGCCAACATACCAAACCCGAACCTCAATTCCAGACTCCAACGCTCTCTCCAGCAGAGCTGGGATTGGGTTGCCCCCACGCTCTCGAAACGATGTTGGTCGAAAGCATGGGTAGTGTCTCAGTTGAGACACTACCAAAGCATGGCGGTTGCCTACTGGAGAGCGAGGCGCGCGTCAGGGTGAGAATGGAGATACCTCGACACCCGAGGGCGAAGCCCAGTATAGTTGCCTCCTGTCTCAAGCAACCGGGATCATGCATGGCTAATGCCGTAGAACTGCGCAGAATTCATAAGACCTTCGATCACTTTACTGCCGTCGACCATCTGTCCCTTAACATCCGCGCAGGCAGCGTGTATGGGCTGCTGGGGCCGAATGGTGCGGGCAAGACTTCTTCCATCCGCATGATGATAGGGATAACCATGCCCGACGATGGGGAAGTCTGGCTTTTTGGCGAGAGATTCCACCGCGAACAGTTACAGCGCGTCGGTTATCTGCCGGAGGAACGGGGGCTCTACAAGAGAATGAAGGTGCTTGACCACTTGATATTCCTCGGCCGCCTGCATGGGCTCCCCGAGCATGAGTCGCGCAAGCGATCGCTGGCCTGGTGCGAGCGGCTTCAGCTCAACGAATGGACACACCAGAAGGTGGAAGAGCTGTCCAAGGGCATGCAGCAGAAAGTGCAATTCATCGCTGCTCTGCTGCATGATCCCGATCTCGTCATCATGGACGAGCCCTTCGCCGGCCTCGATCCCGGCAATGCCGTCATGTTGAAGGACGTCTTACTAGAGTTGAAGAAGGACGGGAAAACCATACTGTTCTCCACCCATCGTATGGACCAGGTCGAGCGACTATGTGATGCCATCTGCCTGATTGACCATGGCCGGTCCATCCTGGAAGGCGATCTAAAAAAAGTCAAGGCGAGCTATGGTAAGAACCACGTGCAGATGCAATATGAAGGTGATCCCCAACTGGACGGTAACGATCTGGTGGAGTCGTTCAACAATTATGGCAACTATGTAGAAGTCCGGCTGAAACCCGGAGCGGACGCCCAACAGTTGCTGCGCAGGACCGCCGACCATGCGCGCATCACCCGTTTTGAGCTGCTCGAACCTTCGCTGGAAGAGATTTTCATCGACGTTGTTGGGAAAAATGCATAACGTCTGGCTCATCGTCCATCGCGAATACCTGGAGCGCATTCGCTCCAAGACGTTTCTCCTCTTTACGCTGCTGCTGCCTGCCTTGATGGCCGGCAGCATCCTGATCCCTGCGAAACTGGCGGAAATCAAATCGGACACCGCGCGGCGCATTGTCGTCGTGGCTGCGAACGCGGATTTGGCGGCGGCGGTAAAGCAGGAATTGCTCGCTCCACTACCAGCCGGATCCTCCGCGGGCTCGCCTGAGAAAGCAGTCCCGAAAGACAACTTCGTAGTGCAGGTTAGCACCACGCCGACGGCGGAATTGCACGACGCCCTGGGCCAGCAGGTAAGTGCCGGAACAATCGACGGCTTCCTGTGGCTGAACGAGGATGACCTGGCGAATCACAAGGCGACCTACAGCGCCAGGGATGTTGCCGACTTTCAGACCAGTACGGTGGTGCGCTCGGCGTTGCGGACCGCGCTGGTGAAGCAGTATCTGGCGCAGAAGGGCATGACAGGGCCTCAGGTGGACACGCTCCTCACGCCGGTGGTACTTAGGACCGTGCACATCACCAAAGGCCACGAAGGCGCCAGCGGCATGACGGTGTTCCTGACCGGATTCATCATGGTCATGCTGCTCTACGTGAATGTGCTGGTCTACGGGATGTCCGTGATGCGTTCTATCATTGAGGAAAAGAACTCGCGCATTCTGGAGGTACTACTCTCCTCGGTCACAGCGAAAGAGCTGCTCGCCGGGAAGATTCTTGGGGTGGGAGCGGTTGGTTTGACGCAGATTTTGATCTGGCTGGTAATTGGCTCCCTCTTCTCGACCCCGGGAATGGTGGTCGCGAAGGCATACCTGTCGAATGTGCATATCGCCGTCTCCGCTATCGCGTGGTTCGGGGTCTTTTTCCTGCTCGGGTACTTTCTGTACAGCACGGTGTATGCCGCGCTGGGAGCGATGGTGAATAGCGATCAGGAAGCGCAGCAGATGCAATGGCTGGTCTTGTTACCGGTCGTGCTGTCCGTTTTCCTGGCAAATCCGGTGATGCAGCACCCTGATTCACCGATGGCAGTTTGGCTTTCCCTGATACCCTTCTTCGCACCTGTCCTGATGTTTATCCGCGTAGTGGGGGAGCAACCGCCCGCCTGGCAGGTGGCGCTTTGTCTGACGCTGATGCTGGCCACCACCTATGGGCTGCTGGCGCTCTCGTCGCGCATCTACCGGGTTGGCATCCTGATGTACGGCAAGCGGCCGACATTGCCCGAACTGCGGCGCTGGCTGAAGTACGCAGGTTAGAGTTCTCGCGTGTCCGACCAATTCATTATGGATTGAGCACAACCCCCAAAGCCGGTGCGTATCTACGAATGCAGCGGAGCATGAGTCGCCTTGCGTCTGACTGCACTTCGCGTATTACAATTTCTGCCGGATACAAAAGTCACTCCGCGTCACGCCCGCAATGGAAGCGGGGTTGACCGACCACATGGACGCTGGCTGAGTTGCTGCGATAACGGGGGAGACAATGCACGACGATGATGTGAAAGGGGAAAGAGTAGAGGGCACCGCCCAGGAAAGGGACACACAAGGTGTGAGTCGCGCTAAATGGGTTGCATTATTCGTGTTGCTCTTGCTCCAAGTCATCGACTTCGTGTCCACACGGCTGGCGCTGGCGCGTCCCGGTGTGGTCGAACTTAACCCTTGGGTGCGCGCCAACAGACTGTGGGACGTAAAGCTGTACGCCTTTTGCCTAGTCTGCCTGCTGGTCTGGTACGGCAAAGGTAGGACGTGGCACCTGTGGGCTTTGTGCGGCATCTACGGACTGATCGTCGGGTCTAATCTAATACTGGCAGGGCTCCGACCGTGACGTGGATTCGCGGCTGGGGGTCGTCAGTAACGCAACTCTAGGACACTACCGGCAAACGGGTAGTGGGGTCATAGCGTGGATACGCCTAAAATTGCAAAACCCGCAGGGAGGACGTAAAAGTACACAGCCGACCGGCGGTGGTTTGCCGCACGCACTCCAGCCGGGCAAGACACTTAGCCTTGCACTCAGAAATGCCGTAAGGCCCTGCGCCGATTCGGAGACGGAAGGCAGTCGTCTAAGGGAAGTGAAGAGAAATCCGCAGACTGCGAAAGAAAGATTTCGAGTTGGGACTGCGATTTCGGATAGTCAAGAGCCGGATTCCGGAGTTATGCTTTCCCTCAGGGTACTCGAGCAGAGAAAGAGAAAGGGCGAAGAGTGGCCGCTGGCAACACTGAATTGACTTCGCTATGGACTCGTTCCCGATAAGTCCTGCCGATCTTTCGGGGTGGGGATGGCTGCTTAGCGCCGCCGGGTGCTGGACTATAGCCGTGGTCGCAAGGTTCATCCTGCACGACTATTTGGGAGATATGGCGGAGGTTATAGGTTTTCTAGGCACCGCAGCCGGCGTCTTTTGTGCCCTAATCGGAATCGCCCGATTCGTCAACTTGATTTGAGTCGGATAACCCATTAACAGCAACCCACAATCAGCCCACCACCAGGGCGTCGAGTGCCCCCCAGAAGTTCTCACCGTCGAGAATCGAGTTGGTTCTGGCGAGCCGGGCATTTCGCGAAACCAAGCCAACAAGTCGCTTGTTATCACTGCGAGGGTCGCTCTAAACTGTGTAACCCCATTTCATTACTAGAGGTCCGAGCAACCGCTGATTGGCCTTTCGTAACCATGACAAATCGCCATAATCGGTAATCGATGCGTTTCTGGGTGGTATATTGGAAATTCCATAGCAGCACTGCATTGCAGCGGGGAGTCACCCATGAGTTCTTTTGCGGTCAAAACAAAACTTGAGGTCATGCCACCGCCATCTCCCGAATCGGTTGCGGAGGTCGGCGTGCGCCAAGCCTTCCTCGAAGATCTAGCGCTAAAAGTCCTCTATGTAGGCGGTCCCGTGTCGCTTCGGGAATTGGCGTCGCAGATGCGGCTCAGCTTCGGAGTGGTGAAGGAACTGCTTCACCGGCTGCGGGCCGAGCATCTTTGCGAAGTCACGGGGATAACCGGGAACATTCCTGAGATCGCCATCACTTCTCCCGGCCGATCGCGAGCCTTGGAATTGTTGTCGTCGAACCAGTATGCGGGCCCAGCCCCGGTTTCGTTAGCGAGTTATGTGCAACAGATCCGCCAACAGAGCGTCCGCAATGCGGAAATACATCCGCCCGATGTCAGCCGCGCCTTCGCCCATCTGGTGCTCGACGCCAAGACCCTGACCAAGCTTGGAACCGCACTGAATTCGGGTACTTCAATCTTCTTGTATGGGCCAACCGGCACGGGAAAATCCAGCATTGCGACAGCGCTTTCGCAAGCGTTCTCGTTCGATCGGGTATGGGTGCCGTATGCGGTGGAAGTGGATGGTCAAGTGATCTCTGTCTTTGACCCGCATGTTCACAGCCAAGTTAATAGCGCGATATCGCACAATAGCGATGCGCGTTGGGTGCTCTGCTATCGCCCCAGCGTCTTGGTCGGCGGCGAGCTCACCACGGAAATGCTGGAGCTGCAACTGAATCCGATTACGAAGTTCTATACCGCTCCGGCGCAGATGAAGGCCAACAATGGCGTCCTCATCATCGACGACTTCGGACGCCAGCGGCTGCGCCCGGAAGAACTGCTGAATCGGTGGGTGGTTCCGCTCGATCGCGGAATTGACTTCCTTTCGCTGGCGGGAGGAAAGAAGATCGAGATTCCGTTCGAGCTGTTCGTTGTGTTTGCCACCAACCTGGATCCGGCAACCCTGGTGGACGCCGCGTTTTTGCGCAGAATTCAGACCAAGATCAAGGTGGATGCTGTTTCGCCGCCGCAATTCCACCAGATCTTCCGCGGAGTTTGCAGCGAAGCCCGACTGCGTTATGAACCTGCCGTTGTGGATGCGTTGATCGAGCTGATCCAAAACAAACTGAAGGAACCGCTGCGGGCCTGCTATCCCCGCGACATTGTGAATCAAATTCGCTGGGCGGCGCGTTACCAGCAGCGGGAACCATTCCTGGATCAGGAGGCCGTGCTGACTGCCGTGGAGGCGTATTTCGCCGCCGGCACAGGAGCATCAGACGACGTGGAATGACCCGGCGCGGTGGGCGGATCTTTGACGTCCGCTCCTGGAGCTAGGGTCGGGCGGCCGTTGGGTAGAATGAGCGCCGCCCGAGATGGGTGTTTATTGCAACCTAATGTGGCTTGGATAACGGGGCGCCGCCGATAGACGCAGCTCGATATCGCGCGTCTCTTTTGCACCCAGGGTAAGCTGCTGTTTTCCAAACTCCATCCGCGGACCTTCCATTTCAACTTTGTAAGTGCCGGGAGCCAAAGACATCAGCAGCGGTGTCTTCCCAACCGGTTTGCCATCAATTCGCACCACGGCGTTCGCCGGCACAGACTTGAAACTGAGCTTGGCTGCATCCTGTCCGGCACGCTGCTCGAGCGCGCGCCGGTTCGCATGCTCGGGATTGTTCTCGGGACTGTTCTCGGCGCCGGTCCCGACTGCCGCGTGCTTATGCGAAGCCGGTACCGAAGCGGACTTTTCGCCCGGGGACAACGCGGAATTTATCTTGCTGCCGAGCCCGGTTAAGCCGGCGCTGTTGCCGGTCGCGACGTGGCCGTATTCGATCGTCGCCTGAGCTGCGGCAGGGGGTGCACCCAAAAAGACCAGAAGCGCGATGGGCGTTGCCGTGGCTGCAACCATGCGGCCCAGCCCAACCGAAACGCCATAAGCCAGAAAAGTCGAGCGTGGACTGCGAAACATTGACGTGCACCTCTGGACCGCTAATGTAGCACACGGGGGTGGCCCGGAAGCGCGCATCGGAGCGTGCTGGCGGAAAGCGTGTTGACGTTTCGGGTCTGGCGCTACTTTTGCATTCTGTATAAGCGCGTGCGCAACATGCGCGCCTGGGACTCTATCGTTCGAATGCGTTTTCGGCTGTGAATCCAGCTAATCCCCATGGCGACACCTACGAACAAGATCAGGCCCGCGGTAGCGCGGTCCTGCACCGTGGCACCCGGCCCCTGGGCGGAAATGCCCCACAGCACACCGCTGCCGATTACCAGCAGAGCCACCCAGCCCATAATCGAAGTAAAGATTCCAAACTTCATGACGCAACTCCTCAGCAAACTGAGCGAGCGCCGCGATGGCGGAGAGTCCGCGCGGCCACTTGGCGCCAGCAAATAAATCGACGCCATTTTAGCAGCCTCATCGCCGCAACCGGCCCACAAAAAGTTCACTCTGCTCGGATGGGAAGGCTGGGCCGACGAGGTTAATGGGTCCCAATGCCAAACACAAGATCGAGGCCCGCAGCATCGCCGAACGCCCGGAAGTCGCGGTCTCGCGTGAGCAGGGAAATATTTCCGTCGATACAGCTCTGGGCGACCAACGCGTCGCCGAGACGCGCTTTGCGCCCCTTTGCGATGGCCTTTGCTCTCAGTACTCCGGCCCGTTGCCAATAGCCCGGTTCGATCTCGATGATGGGCACTTCGGAAAGCGTTTCAGCAACCGCAGAAGGAAGCTTCGGGTCGCTTAAGAGTTCGGTGAGCACAACCGGCACCATTACGACCTGTCGCGCCTCCAGCGCCTTGTCGAGTCGCTGCGCATCTTCACCTCGGTCGCCTTCCAGAAAAGCAATCCAGGTGCTGGTGTCGGCGGCAATCATCGGTCGGCTTTCAGTTCTGCCAAGGTGCGGGTGAAGCGGACCTTGCCGCGAAGCTGGCGCAGGCGAGCGTAGGTTCGCGACGCGGCCAGCAACTGCAGTCCGGTGCGCACAGTCTGGGTGATGCCTGTACCGCTGGCCCGTTGCGCCTTCTCCAGCAGCTCACTGGATATCTCCACCGTAATCTTGCGCGCTGTTGCCATAACGCCTCTCATTCTACCGTATTCAATACCAGCATCGAATATGGTATTCCCTCAATGGACGAATGGGCTATCGCTCCGGCCACGATGCCACCCGTTCCCATGCCGCAGCGTCGTCCGCCACGTCCGGTCGCCTTCGATGACCTCGCCGATCGTGGGCCTCGACCGCGCACGCACGTAGGCGCTTCAAATGTTCGCGAAGGGCCTCCCGAATCAGAGAAGAACGGTTGACTCGCACCCGTTTGGCGGCTGCATTCGCGGCCCGAAGCAGCTCCGAATCCAGCATCACCTGAATGGTTCCCATATTGTGTCCCCTCGAATTCTCTGACCAGACGCTAATATTCCCGCGAGTCCTCGGTCCATTGACATACCAGATCGCGTTCTTTCGCGGTAAGGCGGGCATGCCAGTGAATGAGCGTGTATTTTCGGTCGGGCATGTCGCCGTTGGTCAGTTGTTCGCAGATTTCCTCAAGCTTGTCGGTCTTCTGGTTCGCCGAATAACCGCCCCATTCCGACAGATTCATCGCCGCCCGGGCCTGGTGCACATCGCGCGCGACGAACCACGAGACCGGAGCGACGTAACTGTACCAAGGCCACGAAGTTTCATCGGAGTGGCAGTTCTTGCAGGAGCGCTCGAAGACGGCTTTCGCCTCTGCCGGCATCGGCAAAGTTGCGTAGATCGATTGCGACCAGTCCACGGCCGGGTTCGCCCGATTCACCGGAATGAACTGTATCGCCGCAAGTAGAACGAGGGCCGCAAGTCCAATTCTCCTCGCCAGAGGTACACGCAAAATTTTTCTCACGGACTCAGCCAACCTCGTCACGTTCAGTGCAGCGACTTCACGTAGCAGATGACCTGCCAAATCTGAGGATCGCCCAGCTTCACCCAGGAGGGCATGCCTTGGCTGCGGTTCCCGTTCACCAGCAGCCAATGAAGGTCTCCGTCGGTGGCCTGTTGCTGCACGCGGGCGCTCTTCAGGGAAGGCCGCTTCTTGGTCCCCTCCGCGTCCTTGCCATGGCAGTGGGCACAGTGATCGAGGAAGATTCGGCGGCCAGCACTCACGGCGTCCGGCTGGTCGCGATAGGGATTGACGCGTTCGTGCTCGCGTTGCGCAACATTCGTCAGCCATGCGCCATTGGAGGTGGCAAATACGGCCATCGCGCACCCGAGAATGAGCAACGCTGCGATGAAGAAGAGAGCCGGCCTGCTGGTCATTGCCCGCTCCGGTGGAAGTGGCTGAAGAACTGTTGGAATTCGTAGGACACCGAGAAGCGATACAACACGGGAATGCTGTAGCCATTCAGCCCAAACTGCGGCGAAAACGCCACGGTCATCCCGTTCGGGGCACTCCAGTTAACGGTGGGCCCCAGGTATTGCGAGGTCAGGTGCAGGCCGAATCCGTCGGCATCGCCCAAGCCACCGTACATTTCGACACCCGCTTGATACTTCTCCGCGCAAAAAGCGCATTCGTGCGCGGCCAGTTGCAGAGGACGGCTTGCCGCGAAGGCATAGCCGAACTCCCAGGGATCGCCCGCGAAATTCTTTTCGCCAATGAAGTTTTCGCTGATGTTCCAACCGCGAACGTTGCTGCCCAGAATTAGTTTGAGTTCAATCTCGCGTTCTTTATTCATGTGCGCCAGCCGGTTCGGCGTCAGGAAATCGTACCTGCCATCGTGACCGACGACCTCTCGTATAGTTTTGTCGGCGCTGGTGTCTTCGAATTCGGCATAGAGCACGGGATTGATCCAGTGCTCGCGGGAAAGCGGCCGGAAGCGGTTCTCCCAGCGAAATCCGGTAAAGATGGTGCTTTCGTTCTGGGTCGCCTGTCCGTCGAGATAAAACTCTGTCGTCCACCAGCCCTTCAGGCCATACTCAAATTCGATATCCGAGCCCATAAAGCGGTTGCCGCTGGGAGGATTGCCCACCGCGTTGAACCATTCGATGTCGAGATTTCCAGGCTCCTCCATTTCCTGCGAGTAGGTAACGAAGTAGGGATATTCCTGAGCATGACATGCCAGGCAGGAGGGCAGCAGCATTCCCCCCAGCAGCAGCGCAGCGCCGCCGATGTGCGCCCACGCCGCCCATACCAACGATGCCAGAACTCTCTTAGCCGTATTTTCTAGTTGCGACTCCGTCGCATCTGGTGTTAACTTGTCTATGCTCTCGGGAAACACGGATTGCTGTCAAGGAAGGCTTGAAGATTTCGTCGCAGCCGTCTTGCGACCAGTTGCAACACCGGAGGACACAACCGTATGCCTCTGCCGGAAACCCAGATTCCAGGCCGTCTGCAGGCTTACTTCAGCGAGCGCGGCATTCGCATCACGCAGCAGCGGCGCGCGGTTCTGCGCGTCATCGAAACGGCCACCAAGCATCTCGACGCCAGCCAGATCCTGCGCAAGGTGCAG
>PLBW01000082.1:3748-7307 GCA_003135475.1 Acidobacteriaceae bacterium | reverse complement strand
GTTCGCGCAATGTTCTCTTCCAGAATCGAACCCTTCATGATGCGCAGCACCGCCATGCCGATAACCGCCGCTGGGTAGGTAGCAGCGATGGTCATGCCGGCGCGCAGGCCAAGATAGGCATTGGCCGCACCCAGAACCACCGTCAGGACCAAGCCGAGGAGCACGGCCCGAAGGGTAAACTCCGGCATTGTCGTATCGTCGGGAACGTAGGAACGAAACTTCTTTTGTGGCGTGCTGATGGTAGTACTCATGTAAGAAGACCTCGCGCGACGCAGCAAAGGGGCGACCGCGCAAGTTAGCATGCCAGTGGTACTTGTTACAAGTGCGGCTGGCCGCGGCCGCGGTTCAGAGCGCTGGATTGAACGCGACCAGTGATGAAGTCTCGGTGAAATTCTTGTTCGGAACCTTCTCCGGCATTGCGCGTTGCACATCGAAGCTCTTATACTGTGGGGTCACGGTGCTTCGGGACCGGATCAGGGTCCCCGACGAGTTCTAGCTCGTTGGGGTGATCGGACGAGCGTCAACCATCGCTCCTCTGGCACCCGGAGGCACCGGCGACGGGTTCCCGATGTGCGCCGTATGGGCGCGCGATCGGAAGGTTGGAGGGTCGTCTTCAGCAGTCGTGAGACGCTAAAGCGAGGCCGGCGAAGTGAGCGCGCCCAGCAACGTGCCGTAGCCTTCGCGCCTTTGCAAGCCCTCCTGCGCAACGTTTTTTCCGTCCTTTTCCCTTCCGATTGCAGGCTCTGCGACACGCCACTCAATAACATTTCCCGGATTCCTGTGTGCCCTGAATGTCTTGCCGCCATCACGCCGGTGCGCGAACCGCAGTGCGTGATTTGCGGCGATCGCCTGTTCAGCGCGCAGTTGCTGATGGGCGATGGCCGCTGCCAGAACTGCCGTGACTGTGAGCCAGAGTTCGCGCGTGCCGTCTCCTTCGGGGAATACGAAGGCGGCCTTCGCGGTCTGGTGCATCTGCTTAAATACGAGAGCGTTCTTCCGGTCGCGCCGGTGCTGGGTGGAATGCTGGCCAGCGCCATCGCGGAACTTCTCCCCGGATGCGGCGATGCCACTCCGCTGATCGTGCCGGTTCCGCTGCATAAGAGCAAACGCAACGAGCGTGGGTTCAACCAGGCCGAGCTGATTGCTGGTGCCGCGGTAAAGCGCTTACCGCAACCGATTGAGGTAGCGACGGGAGTGTTGGTTCGTCAGCGTGCGACCATTTCGCAAGTGGGGCTCAGCCGCGAGCAGCGTATCGCCAACGTAAGCGATGCCTTTCGCGTTCGGGACCCGCGCCGCGTGCAAGGCAGATCCGTGATCGTAGTGGACGACGTCATGACCACTGGAACCACGCTTTCGGAGTGCGCCCGAGTGCTGAAGCAGGCTGGTGCAGAACGAGTTTGGGCGGCAACCGTGGCCCGCGCTTTTCAGGCTGCGGCTACACTGAAAGCTGTCAATCATGGGGATGAGGAGGAAATCGAAGCAGTGGCAGTCACGGCTTCGGTATAACCGGGTATGTCCATGTCGGCCCAGAGTGCAGCGTCGCGATACGGCAAGTCGCTTGCCGGATGTATGCAGCACGCCCGTGTCGCCGGGGATGAGCCGCCGCAGTGGACGGCGATGCACGCACCCGTGCTGGTGCTCAATGCGTCCTATGAGCCCATCAATGTCTGTGCTGCACGTCGCGCCGTCATTCTTGTGCTGAAGGGTGTGGCCATGATGGAAGAAGCCAACGGACACTATCTGCATGCGGCGCGTATCGCCATGCACGTGCCCTCCGTTATCCGTCTGCTGGAATACCGGCGCATTCCACACCAGACCCGCGCCCTCTCGCGCAAGAACATTCTGCTGCGCGATCGCAACACCTGCCAATATTGCGGGAAGATCCTGGCCGCCGGCGAGTTGACCCTGGATCACGTTATCCCGCGTTCGCGAGGTGGGGCTTCGACATGGGAAAACCTGGTGGCCTGCTGCCACTCCTGCAATCGCCGCAAGGGCAATCTGCTGCCTCACGAGGCCAGCATGAAACTCATGCGCGAGCCACGCGCTTTCAACCTGCATACCAGCCGTCACATCATGCGCATGATGGGGCGATCCGACTCCAAGTGGCGCAAGTACCTGTTCTACTGAGGATGCGGGCCTAAAGAGCCTGTGTGAGAACGGAACTTGGCATTTGCCAGTGGAATTTGCTAGCGGAAAATCCAGCGCCGTAGGCGCGGCTCAGTTTGGCCCAGCACGGAACCGGAGGCGGAGTGCTGGGTAAGGTGAGAGATAGATCCGAGTCCCGTACGGACGACAGAGGTTCTCACACACACACTCTACAGGCCCGGCCTACCCGAACGTCGCTCTTCAAGGAGCCGTCAGCGAATAGCCGCCCTACTGCTTCGGAGGTGGCGGCGTCTTATTGGGCTGCTGAGTCCCCGACTGCGGCTGGTCCTTCGGGATTTCCTGGCCCTGATAGATGATCTTCGACTTGGCTCCGTACTGCTTGTAGTTCTTGTACCTCACGATATAGCGCATCTTAACGTCATCGTTGCCCGAGAAATGTAGCGTGTCCTCAGCATAGGTGTAGGTCGGAAACCAATACCTGCCATCAATTTGCTCACGCCAAGTGGTGTACTTGGGGGACAGATTTTCCTTCTCGGGATGCTTGAAGTTATGCACCTGCGGTACCGTCTCTCCGTAAGTCTTGACGATCTGGTAGTCATGATCGTCCACCCAGATGCGGCCCTGGAAATAGCGTTCGCCCTTCTCAATCTCCTTGGGAGCGATGTCGAACACGTAGGTACCCAGTTCGTCCTCGCGTTGCTTGCCGACATAGAGAATCTGATACTTGCCAATGTCATCGCTGGTGAGAACAAACGGCAGCCGGTTGCGGATGTCATCAAAGTCAGACTGGGTCATAGTGACGCGTTCCAGATTCGATTGTGGTGCAAATGTCACCTGCTCGATACGGTGACCCTTATCGTCAAAGAGCACGTCTGCCACCTGGTGGTATTCACCGTCCACCGTGTCGCCGTCCATGGTCTGGACCTTAACATCCTGTGTGTAGGTGTATTGCTCGCGCGCAATCTTGAACTGCTTTTCCTTGGCGGCAAATTGCTGGATGATCGCGTCCACCGTGATGCCAGTCGGCTGCGAAGGGTCGAGTGGGCCCTCGCCCCGGTCGGATGCCAGCGCCGGACGCGCCAGACACAACGTAAGCAACAACAGCGAGAACGTCAGGAAATGCGATGGGCCTGGCTGGAACTTCATTAGGATGGTCCTTTGCAACTATTGTATTCGATGCTGGTTGCCGGCCGCTGGGTCCGCCCATGCAATCCCTCCGGCACTCCCGCTGCGGGCAAGACTAGCAAGGTTGGATAACGGACTTGCACCCCCAAATTGTCGGACACGCGCCTCACACAAAAAAGAAAAGGCGAAGCCGGAGCTTCGCCCATCCTGTTGCACCCGATTGAACGCAGAGGATCGCCGCTACTGCGGCGGCTTCTTCTCCCCGGCTGGAGGCTGCTTCTTCGGTGCCGGCTTAGCCTGCTGCTGTGGCTGAGGAGCAGGACGCTGC
>PLBW01000082.1:0-3654 GCA_003135475.1 Acidobacteriaceae bacterium | reverse complement strand
GGAGCCGGCTTAGCCTGCTGCTGCGGCCGTGGCTGAGGAGCAGGACGTTGCTGCGGTGTGGGTTTAGCCTGCTGCTGCGGTGCGGGTTTGGCCTGCTGCTGTGGCCGTGGTTGAGGAGCAGGACGCTGCTGCGGAGCAGGTTTAGCCTGCTGCTGTGGCTGAGGAGCCGGACGCTGCTGCGGCGAAGGTTTAGCCTGCTGCTGCGGCCGTGGCTGAGGAGCCGGACGCTGCTGCGGTGCGGGTTTAGCCTGCTGCTGCGGTGGCTGAGGAGCCGGACGCTGCTGCGGTGCAGGTTTAGCCTGCTGCGGTGGCTGAGGAGCCGGACGAGTCTGCGGTGCAGGTCTAGCCTGCTGCTGCGGTGGCTGAGGAGCCGGACGCTGCTGCGGTGCAGGACGAGCAGGAATCACCGGAGCGATCGGTTTGCCTGCCGCGATGGGCTTCGGTGCCGCCAGAACGGCCGGACGCCCGTGATTGACCGAGTCAAATTGCTGGCGGTTCTGTGCTGCTGCCCGCTGGTGCTGCACCTGCGTGGTCATCGGAGGAACGCGCTGCTCACGCATGGCGGCGTTTTCCGCCGGCAGAGGCCTACGAGTGACGCCTCCCGGCCCGTTGTAGCTGGCGCGGTTAACTGTGGTGTTGTTGATGGTGACGTTATTGATCACCGTGTTGGTTACGGTGCGGTTATACACGCTAACGTTGGTGATGTTCACATTGTTGACGGCACGGTTATAGGTGAAACGATTTCCGCTCCAGTAGCCGCCTTGATAACCGACGCCAACGTAGCCGTTTCCATAGTTAATCCCGCCGTAGTAGCCGATATGTCGGCCCCAATATCCGTAGTGGTAGCGATACCTGCTGCCGATGAATCCCCAATATCCGGGCGTCCACAGGAAGCCCACCTGAGGCGGCTGCGCCCAGACGCCCGGCACCCAGTAGTAGCCCTGAGGAGCGTAGCTCCAATATCCGGGCGTCCACAGATAGCCTTCGCCCGGGCATTCCGGCTGCGAATACTCCGGGAGCGGTGGCGGGGGTTGTTGGGCCTGAAGCACCGGCTGGCCGTAGTTTGTGTCCTGATCGCCGGTGTCGTAATCGTTATTGGGATAGTTCTGCTCCGGCGCGGCAGCAGGCTGTTGATAGCTCTGGTCCGGGGGCGCAGGTTGCTGTGCGGGCTGGTTCGCAGGCTGCTGGTAGGTCTGCTGCGCCGGCTGGCTGGCTGGCTGCGGCTGATTGGTACCCGTCGCCTGGGTCTCGTCCGTGGGGGCCAGGTTGGCCGCAGCTGCTGGATCCTGCGACTGATCGGTCTGCGCCGGCTGATTCTGGGCACCGGTTTGCTGGGTGTCGTTTTTCCCGCATCCAGCAACGCCAAACGTCAGTGCGATGGATGCGGCTGCCAGAACGATAAGAGAAGGTACTTTACTCGTCTTGCTCATAGGGTTGTTCTCCGCGAAGTTAGGATGCAGGATTTCAGGACCGAGGTTACCCAATAGCCTTAGCTGCCAATTTCAATGCCTCGACCGAGTGCCTAAATGTTTCCTCGCGCGATCAGTCGACTGCTATCAAGCGGGATAAAGGACCCGATGCTAACCTTAAAGTATCACGCAATCGCAGATCGTTGTCGGTGACAGCAGTCACGGGGTATGGGTTGAAGGTTGCTGTCAGGCCGGCCCGGCTGCGGCATAACGAATGGCTGCGTCAAACTGCACTGCTACCCAAGTTCGGCCCTGGTTTCATACATTCGTCCCAGTGATTTAGACTAACCAGTCTTTAGGGCGCACTCCCATTCCTGCATATTTTCCGTGCCCGCGCCGGGAGGTCTCATGATACATCGTATCGCGTTGTTCCTATTATTCTGCTCGTTGTGCGGCTTGGCACAGAGCAAGCACCCCTTCAACTTCGAAGACATGATGCAACTCAAGCGCATCGGCGAGCCCATGGTTTCGCCCGACGGCAAATGGGTGGCGTTCAGCGCCGTGGACGTGAACTTCGATGAAAACACGCGCAAGCCGCATCTGTGGATCGTTCCCGTCAACGGCGGCGAGGCGCGCCGCCTTACTCCCGTCACTGGGACCGGGGAGGACCGTATTCGCTTCTCGCCTGACGGCAAACACGTCATGTTCGAGTCATCGCGCGATGGGGCTTCGCAAATCTGGGTTCAGGATTTCGACTCTGTCGGCGGCACGCTGACCGGCGAAGCGCGCAAGGTGACCAGTATCTCGACTGAGGCTTCGGGTGGACTATGGTCGCCAGACGGCAAGAGCATTTTGTTCGTTTCCTCGGTTTATCCCGATTGCAAGGACGATGCGTGCAATAAGCAGCGCGACGAGGAGCAAGCCAAGTCGCAGGTGAAGGCCAAGATCTTTACCCAACTCATGTTTCGCCACTGGAACCATTATTTCGATGGCAAGTACAGCCACCTGTTTCTCGTCTCGGCCGATGGAGGCGTGGCGCGCGACTTGACGCCGGGCGCGCACGATGTGCCGCCCTTCAGCCTGGGCGGGCAGGACCAGTATCAATTTTCGCCGGATGGGCAGGAGATCGCCTTCAGCAGCGACATCGATGAAGTGCAAGCCACCAGCACCAACAGCGACATTTTCCTAGTGCCGACCGCTGGCGGAACGCCGAAGAGGATCACAACCAACCCGGGCAGCGATGGAACGCCAATGTATTCGCCGGATGGCAAGTACATCGCCTATCGCTCGCAGTTGCGCGGCGGCTATGAAAGCGACCGCTTCCGCCTGATGCTGTACGAACGCGCGACCGGCATGATTACCGACCTGACGCCAACCTTCGATCGCTGGGTCGATTCGATGACGTGGTCGCCGGACTCGAAGACCATCTACTTCACCGCCGAGAACCAAGGAGAGGCGCCGATTTATCGGATTAGCGTCGCGTCTCCCAATCCCTGGCCACTGGAATTGGTGACCGGATTTAACGACAGCCCGACTCCTACTCACGACGGAAAGACACTGGTGTTCGATCGCATGTCGGTCGAATACCCGAATGAGCTTTTCCGCCTTGACCTCGATAAACTCGCGGTCTTGTCGCCGGCTGGGCACAATGGGCTGCCAACCAAGGGGATTAATCCTCCGTTGGACTTCCAAGAACAGGGATATCCTCGCAAAGATGCCGCAGTTCAACTCACTCATTTGAACGAAGACATTCTGTCCAAGATTGCGATGCGGCCACTGGTATCGTTCTGGTTCAAAGGTGCCGATGGGGCGCCGGTGCAGGGATTTACAATCACCCCCCCGAACTTCGACGCCAACAAGAAGTATCCGGTGAAGTTCCTTATCCACGGCGGCCCAGAAGGCGCTTGGGGCGACGACTGGTCGTATCGCTGGAATCCCGAACTGTTCGCCGCCANNGGCGCTCCTTTCCATGACCTGATGTTGGGCCTCGACTATGCCGAGAAGACCTATCCCTTCGTTGACAAGGACCGCGAGTGCGCTCTGGGCGCCAGCTACGGGGGATATGCGATCAACTGGATCGAAGGCCACACCGCGCGCTTCAAGTGCCTGGTGTCGCACGATGGCATGTTCAACGCCGAGTCAGCGTACGGCGCGACCGAAGAGTTGTGGTTCAACGAGTGGGAGTTCAAAGGCACTCCGTGGACGAACCGCGAGATGTATCGCAAGTGGTCGCCGCATCTGTCGG
>PLBW01000042.1 GCA_003135475.1 Acidobacteriaceae bacterium | reverse complement strand
CATTATCTTGGAGCATCTACAGCAGCCCCTTAGGGTCTTGTCAAGAGCCTGAGACAGGGTGAAAATGAAGGTGCCTATTTGATTGCGCCTTCGAAATCAGGCGGAGTTGCGCGGATGGACAAAGAGCAAGTTGTTTCGAAATTGCGCGAGCATGAACCGGAGCTTAAGGCCGCCGGCATTGTCCATTTGCGCATTTTTGGATCTGTGGCCCGGGGCGACGCTGCGCCTTTCTCCGATGTCGATTTGATGGCCGACTTCGACAAATCGAAGTCCTTCACTCTGGTGAGCGTTGGCAGACTTGAAAATCGTCTGAAAGATATTCTGGGCGTTAAGGTTGATTTGTCTTCCCCCGACTGGATGCGAGAACCTGTCCGCACCAGAGCCATACGAGAGGCTGTCCTTGCCTTTTAGGGACGCTCAAACGCATTTGCGTGACATTCAGGAAAGCATCGACCACATCAATGAATTCACGATTCCCCGGCGTTAGATGCGGGCAGAGTTCTCCTTCAAGACTTGCACGCCCACTCACCGTAGAATGTCCCCTTAATGAATTATGTGCCCATTCACGGTCTGCGGATGCTGGCAACGGAAAGCGGCATACTGTTCGCCGCATTCCTTATCGCATATGTCGGCTTGCGTTTTCTGCATCCGGCAATGAAGCGGCCAAGATGGCTGGCGTGGATACTTGCCAAGAATTCGCGCTCCGTGCTCCTTGTGATTGCCGTTGCACTCGTCGGTCGGGCACTGCTGTTGCCGGCCGTCGGTATTCCCCAACCTCGCATCAACGACGAATACAGTTATTTGCTGATGGCAGACACCTTCTCCCATCACCGGCTCACCAATCCAACTCCGCCAGCGTGGCAGCATTTCGAGACCTTCCATGTGAATATGACGCCCACCTATCACTCGAAATACCCGGTGTCGCAGGGACTGGTGCTGGCAGTCGGCGAGATCGTATTTCATCAACCTTGGATCGGCGTGTATCTGAGCACCGCTCTCCTATGCGGCGCGATCTGTTGGGCGCTGCAAGCCTTCCTGCCTCCGGGATGGGCGCTGCTGGGCGGGTTGCTGGCGGTGGTCCGTATCGCGCTTTTGTCCTACTGGATGAATTCCTACTGGGGCGGCTCCATGGCTGCGCTGGGCGGCGCGCTTGCTCTGGGCGCGGTGGTACGCCTTTTCGATCCGCAACGGACCGAGCGGAACCGCCGGCTGCTCGCATCTCTGTTTGCAGTCTCCCTGCTGGTCCTGGCTACTTCCCGGCCGTATGAAGGCTTCGCCTTCTCGCTCCCTCTGCTGGTGTACTTCGGCTACAAGGTGACGCGAGCCAGGGTCCGCCGGGAAGGGAAGCTTCGTTCAGTCGTGCTGCCTGTGTTGGCTATCGGCTTGGCTGGCATGGCTCTGATGGGATACTACAATCAGCGAACCACCGGCAATCCGCTCTTGCTGCCTCACATCTTGAATGAGCGAACCTATTCCCCGCTTCCGTTGTTCCTCTGGCAACGGGCAAAACCCGCTCTGACATTCCGGGACCCGGCGTTTGCAAAGTTCTATGAAGCCACGAAAGAGGAGTACGGATATGAGAAAACGAAATCCAGCTCCGGGTTAATCGGTGTGGAGGCGCGGCGGTTGCTGTCGGATTGGTTTTTCTACGTGGGGCCGGCCTTATCGTTCCCGGTCTTGCTCGGCTTTCTGGCAAGCGTGAGGCAACCGCGCCTGCGGATCGTGGTCTTGGCTGCGCTTTCAACAGCTATTGCCCTGGCGCTGTGCATCTATACCCTGCCGCACTATGCTGCCCCGGCAACCGTCGCCGTGTACATCTTTGCCGTCGCAGGTCTGCATTATCTCTGGCAGCAGCAAAAGGACGGCGAGCGGGCCTTCGTTATTGCGGTATGCCTCACCGTCGTTGGGGTTTCGCTGTCCAGGCAAACCGGCGGCACCGCGATGAATGCCTTCTTCACCTTCCGCGATGCCCGGAAATTGGTGGCCCAGCAACTAACGAACCAGCCGGGAAAACAGTTGGTCCTGGTGTCGTACGATTTGCAGCAGCACTATCCGGGAAACGAACTGGTGCACAATGGAGCGGATTTCAACTCTGAAAAGATTCTGTGGGCGCGATCCAAGGGAGAGGACAATGACCGGGAGTTGTGCCAAGCGTATTCGGACAGGACCTTCTGGAGCGTGCAGACTGACGACGTAAACCTCTCCTTGACTCCTCTCGACCTCTGCAAACACCCGTAACTGAGGCGTCTTCCGCCCCGCGGTTGCGCAATCCAGATTTGGCAATTCGGCATTTGCGTAGCGCCCCAACCGCCGCCGTCAAAGGGACAACCTTTTCCCCGCGCTTTCCATCATAGTGAGCACATGTGACCAGACACGGAATGCGGTGTCGTCTAAGGTTGTGCAAGTTGGTGAGGTTGAGAGGCAGAGCGCCGGTTAGATAATCATCTGACTGCCGAGCTGTAAAGTTTGCGCAGCAGATTGCCGAAGTGATTTAACAGTGGGTACTGCCCAAGGGCGCTCACCGCAATAACAAATCCGGACGCGAGGTGGATGGCCGCGTGAGAGGATTGGTCGCAATTCTATGAATCTAAGTCAAAAAATGGTTCCGTTCCTTATCCTTTGCGTCTTGCAGGTTGGAGACCTGTTCTCTACCCGGCTGGCGTTGAAAGTACCTGGAGTTATGGAACTCAACCCGCTGGTGCGCGGGTTTGGGTTATGGCAGGCGAAGCTGCTGGTGTTCGGACTCATTGTGTTGCTGGCGTGGCAGACGAAAAGGATGCGGCGGATGTGGACGTTGTGCGGAATCTATGCTGTCATCGTCGCTTCCAATGTGTTCTTATTTGTCACCCATGCCGTCGCCTTGGCGCAGCGATAAACTGAACCACGTCCTGAACCGCAACGCCTAAGCTGGCCATGGCAGTTTCCAACTAGTGGTCTGGGGCCAACCCAAAAGATCAGCTTCACCAAGCCTCACGCAGTCACTGCAGGGCAACCGATTTTTGTTCCAGACTTGCGCCCACTTTGCGCTCGCCGGCGTCCACCACCAGCTTGCGCTGCCACGTTCCGAAGTCCTTCTTGTGCAGGGCGATCGCGTGTTGGCCAGGGGCGACGGCGAAGGAATACGGTGTTTTCCCGACGTACGCGCCATCTACGAATATGTCAGCGCCCGCCGGGCTCGACCAAAAATTCAATACTGCCTCTCCTTCTGAATTGTTATCTTTGGCAGCAGGTTCTGAATTTCTGGGAGCAGGTTCTGGCGGAGTGAGCGCGGGCGGAAATTTCAGGGAGATCGACTTTTGTTCCAGATAGGCGGTGACTCGACGCTGGTTGGGGTCCGTCCGCACGGTGCGCTGCCAGGTCGCGAAGTCCGGCTTGCGCAGGGTGATCGTATGTTCACCCGGTGGAACGACGAGGGAATGCGGCGTTTTCCCGATGGACATGCCATCCAGGGAGATATCAGCGCCCGCCGGACTCGACCAGATCTCCAACGGCATCGGTGGCGGCGGTGGTGGCGGCTCCTTGCGCGGCGGCTCTGCCAACGGTGGGCTGGGCGGGAGTGCCATAGCAGTCTGCACCGCTGGACTATCCACATCGCAGTTGACGTAGTAAACGGAGAGAGGCGTTGCCTTCGGCATCAGTTTGGTTGGCAACAGTACATCGCCTTGGATGGCGGCGAGTACGTACTCCACAAGTTTCTCGCGGGAAGGAAACCCAGCCAGGCTGTAACGCGACACTACCCGGCCTTGCTGATTGTAGGCGCGCGCATACAGCGATTTGGGCTTGTCGTCGCGCTGCAGATCCAGCGTGGTGGTAGTTTTGGGAGGCGGCACGCCGGCATAAGCGTAGCTCCAAGTTCCTCCGTAACTGCTGGCCTTGGTCACATTCCCGGCCTCAGGCGCCGTACTCGTATAGGTGTGGGCCGAAGGGGTAAGCCCTTCGAACATCGCTTCCGATGTCGAAAAAATCACCACGTAGTTACTCGTGCTCGATGACGGTATTTGAGAAAAGCAAAGGCTCCGATAGTCCTGCTTTTGTAACTTTTTGTCGATCCATTTGGCGGCGAACTTGGGGATGGCGGGAACCGGCTGTCCACCTTCAGCCACCGCGAAGGAGACGTTCTTGGTGCACACCTCGGGAGGAGAGGCGGGTGTCTGTCCCCAGACACTGGCGGCTGCCGCGAGCAAGAAAATCAGTACCGCGGGAGTTTTCATGGTGACGCTTGTAATTATAGCCGAAAAAACGCGTTCGGAAGCGGGTTCCGGACGTGTGGGTAGGCAAAATGATCTAGAGCCGAGGATTGTGGCCAACGTGCGCCTGGGCATGAGCCCAGCGCTGTGACAACGAAGCAAAATTCCCACCCAAGCAAAAGTAGCTTGAATATGGAACACCCGGCAGGAATCAGCCCCGCCGTAGTGTAGTTGGGTCCGCACCTTCCGGGATTCACACCTCGGCACTTGCATGGCGACAAACAAAACCCAGACTGGCCCAAAAGCATGATCAGACCACAGCCCTAAGATGTTTACTCGAAAGAGCCTTATACACCACTTTAGTGTCATATCATTCCCTAAAAGAGCTATGGATTTTGCGAAAAAACAATCCTACAATGTGCCATGTTGCGAGTCATGATGGCTGCAGCCATTGTACTTTTAGCTCTTGGCATTGTGGTAGTGGGTTACAACGTACTTATTGTTGGAACCGGACTGGTAGGCGGCTTGGCTCTACTTCATAGCTATTGGCGCGATGCCGTTTCCGACTCCGGTACGACCCAGAACTTTCAATGGATGGCTATCGTCGTGGCTGCGCTTGTGCTCGCGTGGCGTGCCGGTTATATGCGCGACCCCGCGAGGTACCAATAGCCATGCGTTGCGCGATGGACGCGGTGGGCGGCAAATAGTTCGAAGAGGTGTGATGATCGGACCCCAGTCTCCACGGTTGTATCCTGAGCGGAGTCGAGGGCCTGCGGTTAGTGTAGTGGTGCAGTTTAGGTCCCGGTTTGTGCAGGATTGACCAGACATCCGAAGGGATGGCGGAATATCGTCGAACTGAATGCTAATTCTATAGGGGATGATTATAAGTAGCACACCTTCTAGCTCCGTGTAAGTGGCACTTATTACGATCTGGCCGGGCTAATATTGCGGATTTGTTTATTTTCAGGACCGTTCGGCGACTGCTGTTCCGTCCAGGCTAACGTTGACAAATGGTCGGAGTCGGAACATGCGCGTACGCGGAGGTGCTAGTGTGACGAATTTATTTCCAACACAGAAACAGAGTTTGAAGCGCTTCGGCAGGGCCGACGAAGGGCAAGCTCTGGTGCTGACCGCTCTGGCGCTGGTTGTCCTGCTGCTGATGGCCGGCCTGGGTGTCGATGTCGGGTACCTGCGCTACCAGAAGCAGCAGTTGCAGAAAGCGGCTGACGCCGGCGCCCTCGCCGGCGCCTCTGCGTATGCATATAACGGGGACTGGCATGCCGCGGCTGTGGCCGATATCAGCGCGAATGGGTTTACTACCACCACGACCAATGGACTAACGATCACCGTTAACAGCCCTCCTCAGACTGCGGGCGATCCGTTTCTGAATCAAAGCGGCTATGTGGAAGTGATTGTGAAGCAGAACCAGCCAACTTTCTTCATGCGAGTCAGCAACGTGTATGCGGTGCCGGTGAGCGCCCGTGCGGTGGCCTCCGCAATAGCGCCCGGGTCGGGGTGTCTCATCGCCCTGGACCCCACTCATTCAGGAACGTTTTCGGTGGTTGGGAACATCACAATTTCGTCTACGTGCAGTATCTACGTTAACTCTAGCAGTGCGACGGCGTTGGTCAAGACTGTGCCCAGTAGCACTGTGGCAGCCAACTATATCGGCCTCGTAGGAGATCAACAGAGCGGTTTGACCGGCGTCGTCAGCCAAGAGAGCTATGGCCAGGATCCTGTCACCGAAATTGCCCCGTTGACTGATCCGTTGGCCAATGTGCCACCGCCACACTATGACTCTAATTGCACGTATAGGAATTTTTCAACCGCGGGTGGGAGGATCAGCCCGGGCACCTATTGCAATGGGATTACCATCACCGGCAGCGGCGCGGTCACCTTCGCTTCGGGCGATTATATCCTGCGTGGGGGCGGCTTGACCGTTACCGGTGCGTCGTCATTAAGCGGCAGTGACGTGATGTTCTACCTCACTGGCGATAGTACTTACCCGTACGCCGGCATCACCATGAGCGGTTCTGAAACAGCGTCACTGTCCGCGCCGACGACTGGACCCCAGGCAGGAATGCTCTTCTTTCAGGACCGTTCAATGCCGCCCATCACCTCTCCAGGGAGCACCTTCGGCGGCTCCAGGGGAGCGGGTTACACTGGGGCAATCTATTTTCCAACCACTGCTATCACATATAAGGGAAACGCCTCTTCAACATCTACGCCCACAATTATAGTTGGCTATCAGTTAACGTTCAGGGGGGGAGATACTAACATCAAGAACTACACTTACCTGCCCAGTGGTGGAGGCCCAATTACCAGTGCGATTCTGGTCGAGTGAGTGGAATCGGTGGCTGGGAAGGCTGAAGGGTCGGGCGGCGGCCTTGTTTAGTGGGGATATGAACTTCACCGTTAGCACCATTGGGAACTAAGTCGAGAATTGCTTAGGATAGCGAATGGAACAGAGGGCAATCACGAGGCAAAAGAAAGCGGTGGATCGTTTGACTTGGCAGGCGGTACGGCAGGTCAAGACCGCTGAGTCTGGGCAGACCTTGCTGGAGTTTGCGGTGATGCTGCCGTTCATGCTATTGCTTTTGCTGGGAATCGCAGAAATCGGGCGGGCGGCTTTCATCAGCATTACCGTGACTAACGCGGCTACCGCGGGCGCTGAGTATGGCTCTCAAAACGCTGCCACTGCATCGGACTCTCCCGGCATGCAAAACGCAGCCTTTCACGACGCCGATAGCGGCACCAGCAGTGGTATTCTCACGCAACC
>PLBW01000130.1:17807-19012 GCA_003135475.1 Acidobacteriaceae bacterium | reverse complement strand
GTGACCAGTCCCAGCAGCTTGCCGACGCCGGCGGCGAACGCGCCTGCGCCCGCTCCGCCGGCGATGGAAACCGCCACTAGCGCGAGCAAGGCGAGCGCATTTTCCGTGAACATGCCACCGCCGCCCACCGGCAGCGCATCGGTCTCATACTCCAGTTGCCGCGCGGTGCCGATAGAACCGACCAGTGCGTGCCAGCCCGAGATGGCGCCACACGCGATGGTCACAAACAGCATCGGCCAGATCGGCTGAATTGCCGGCAGGTTCTGAACGATGTGGCCGGCTGCGTCTTTCGCTTGCGTCATGGGAATCCACCACGCGCCCAGCGCGGGCGAGGAAATCACCTTGGTCTGGAAAGTCACGGCCTGGGTCATCACCGTGTTCCCCAACAGTCCGCGGAGTCCCGCGACAACTGCACCCAAGGCCGAAAAGCCGATGGTGAGGAAGGTGATCCAGAAGCCTATATAGTTTGTGGGCTGGGCGAAGCGCCAGATCGGCAAGACCGTCCCCAGATACGAGAAGGCGAAGATGAACAGGCACCAGAAGATGAACGAGGGCAGCATCTTGATGGCGCCGCCGCCGGCCACGTACTTCGGCACAATCTGGCCTTGGGCATTGACGGTCATCGCCGCCAGACGTGGATCCGATTTCGTAGGATCGACAACGGTGTACAAAGCCTTCCCGCCGCTGAGCTGGTTAATGGACCCATTCAGCTTCTCCACCAGAGAATTGATGGGGCCACCGAATACGACGGCTGCGCCAGGCTGGCCGGCCGGGGTGTTCCCCTTCACCGTGCTCATGCCGCGTGCGCCCCACGCCATCGCGCCCATGGTCAAGCCAACCGCGAGGACGGTGACGACGATCAGGTCCATCTTCCAGCGATAGAGCATCTGACCCATTACCAGACCCATGATGGCCAGAATGAAGATGCCAAACGGGACATCGGCCCGCGGGTCGAAGATGCCGGCCATGATTCCCACGAAGGCCCCAGCCAGCAGCAGCAGATAGAAGAAGATGAACACAAAGAGTATGACGCGAGCGCGCGGCGCAATCAGCCGGTGTGCAATCGCCGACAGCGAGTTGCCGTCGTTGCGCACCGCCACCATGATCGCGGAGTAGTCGCTGGCCCAGCCCAGGAAGGTAACGCCCAGCGTCAGCCAGAGCAGCGAGGGCAGCCATCCCCATAGTGCGACCGCGGCAATCGGGCC
>PLBW01000130.1:0-17682 GCA_003135475.1 Acidobacteriaceae bacterium | reverse complement strand
CGTGGCCCGGTATTTCATATCCAGCCTCCTTGGCGAGAGAGCCTGAACCTAGAAGATCGAAGAATGAGGTAGAAGGCCTTGTTGAGCCTTGGTTTCGAATCCGGCCAGGACGAACGCCAAAAGCATTATAGACTCTCATGTCTACCCACGTCCCATGCGTGATCCGGGTCACCGGTTAGAGTGACAAGCCCTGGGTTAGAGCAGACGAGGTGTCGATACAAACGGTGAATGTTGCTAGCTTAGCTGCTGTGTGCCGCCGCGTTGCGCAGAGTGGCTTCCAACGTAGCCAGTCTCTCTTCCAGGCTGGTAAGAGAGGCCGGCGCGATCTCTGGGTGCTTGTCCTGACGAAATATAGGGTTATTCACCCACCAATCCATACCCATTTCTTTGGCTTTGTCAACGGAACAGATGACTAGGCGGATTTGAATGGAGAGCAGCTCGATGTCGACCAGCTTTACCCTGATATCGCCGGCGATAACGATTCCCTTGTCCAGAACGCGCTCGAGGACATCCGCCAAGGTAGAGGACTCAACCGAATGCGATAACGCTTGTTGCTGTAGCATAATGTTTCCTTATAGAAGCCTTCCGAGCGGGCCGAGATCGAGATTGAGGTCCTCTTCGTCCAGGCCGAATTCCTTCCTGAGCCGTTCGATTTCCTGGGCTTGCTGCATGAGGGCCAGTCCCAGCCTTTCGGTCTGCTGATCGGTCAGCGAGCCGGCGTCCACGCGGCGGATGGCCTGACGCTCCAGCAATTCGTGCAGGAGCTTAACCAGAGTCAGCACCAGTTGCCCCAGTCCGTTCTTGGCGCCGTTGGCATCGAAGTTCAACCGGCCGGTACGGCCTTGCAAGCCCTCACCGGCTTCGGACCCGAGCGAAGGCGTTCCGGCGTTCATCACTTGAGCGCAAGCACTCAGGCTCTCACACTCAATGCGCGCCATTTCAGCAGACGCCATGCAACGGTTCCTCCCTGGTATTGGTTACCGGCCCGAATTCCGAGGCTCCGAACTGGGACCCGCGGCGGGCCGTCTCGATGGACGTCAGCACCAGCCTCAATCCCAGGTAAATCAAGTCAATCCCTGCCACCGAGATCGTCGCTTCTCCATCGATGACCGCCCCTTTGTTTAGGACCCGGTCGAGCACGTCGCACAGCGAGGGCCGCTGGGCGTCACCGAGGGTGAGCCGAGGAGCCACGGCGAGGCTGGCCATCATCTTTGTATCAGTAGGCATAGGCGGCCTCGGCATCGACATGCTCGCATTGATAAAGGGCCTCTCCCATCTGTTCCAGCCCGTGGAGACCTCGGACCTCGCCGCGGCGGTAGATCACGCTAATGCTGCCGTGAAAATTCTGCCTCAACTTCTTATATATCGGCGATTCCCGCCGGTTCATTGCTGAACATAAGAAGCAATCACTCGGAGGTGTAACCAGGTTGAGGAAGATTCCAGGCACGTTTATGCCTAAACGCCCGCAGGCGGCGAGCAAGTCGCGGGTCTCCTCAAAGGCCATCTCGGTAGGAATGCTTACCGCGTAAAGCGCGCATTGCACCGGATCGTTCAGCAATTGCCGCAGCTTCTTGAGGTTCTTCGACAATGACACCAGCTCTTGCGAAAACTCCGTAAGCCGGAAGATCGGTTGATATTTCAGAAATAGATCGAAGAAGGCCTTGAGCCACTGGTCGATGATTTCGGGAAGCTCCAAAAGCCGAATCAGGTGACCCGTTGCCGCCGAATCAAGAACCAACAGGTCGAATTCGCCGGAGGCGAGAAGCGCCATGACCCGCGTCAGGCCCATCACCTCGTCTAATCCCGGCGGAGAAAGATCGAGCATTCGCTCCAGCACTTCGCCATCGAATGCCAGGTCAAAATTGCTGGAGAGCGTTTCCAGGAACGTCTCAATATCGCCCGCGTACTGTCGTTTCAGGGCCGCGAATTCCGCCTCGGAATCGATCTCGATAGCGGTGACGCCAGGGAGCACGTATTGCGGCTGGGAGTCGATCGGCATGTCCAGACAACTGGACAGCGAGTGGGATGGTCCGGTAGAGACCAGAAGCACCCTTCTGTCCGATGAGCGCTTAGCCAAATGCAGGGCGGTGGCGCACGCTAAGGTGGTCTTGCCCACGCCGCCCTTGCCCGCAAAGATAAGCAGGGTCGTTCCAGGTGGAGGTGAGGGAATGCCGGCAGTCACCTGGATCTCGGGTGATAGCTTCGGTTGCGGTACTGCCGGAGGAGGCTCGCGAATCTGCCGGGCTTCTTTCCAGAATGACTGCAACGCAATTGCCCCGCGAACTTCCTCGGCGTGGAGCGGGATTCCCCAGAGCGCAAACCGAGTCAGGAAGGTGTTGCGAAAGAGATCTGTAAGCTCACAACTCTGCAGGTAGTATTCTTGGCGGCAAACCGGACAAGGGCTGTCGGGATACAGCTTGTTGATGATGATGTCGTGAATGGGGAGCTTAAGGCGGTCCGCCTCCGTCACGATCGCCACCGTCTCGCGCAGGCTCATTGCCTCGGCCAGCATCACGGGAACAAAACTGGAGCGGCCCGAATCTTCCAGGACAGCTTCCATCCGCCCTACCGAACTGGTCAGTCCATCCAGAAAGGTGTCGAGATCGTCGCGCTTGCGGGAGCGGGCGAAAGCCCATTTCATGTAGCGATGTTTGGCTAGAAGCGTCTCCAGCATGGTTACCCATTTCCGCAGGAACTGCGGCATGGCGAGCAGCCGCAGAGTATGGCCGCTAGGGGCGGTATCTACGATGATGCAGTCGTAGGCGCGCTTTTCCACCCAGGCGGATATCTCCAGGAAAGCCATGAGTTCATCCAGACCGGGCAGGGAAAGATCCAGAAAACGGTTGATTTCTGCATCATCAAGAAAGGTCCCGCGGGATGCGATTTCGCGCAATTTATCGCCGTGCTTATGCTTGAAATCAGCCAGGTATTCTTGCGGATCGAGTTCCAGGACCCTCAGGTTTCCAGGTGGAACCAGGTCGGCCAGGCTATCGGCGAGCGAGTGCGCCGGGTCTGTCGAGACCAGCAAGAAAGATAACTGCGGCGCTCGTGCCGCCAAGCGCAGTGCGGCGGCCGCCGCGCAGGTGGTTTTTCCGACACCGCCTTTTCCGCCGAAGATGAGGAGCTGCAAATCCCGGGGGCCCAGAAAGCCTGGAGTTTCCGTACCACTTGTGGGTGTGACGTACGCCTCCACGGTTGCTCCCTTCACAGCTTTTGGCCCCTGGGTTATTTCCCTGGCGCTCCTATCCAATTGCTTTTCCCCTCCTGGGTATCCTGTCCAGACGCTCGAGCAGACGCTTCTCTTCGACCGCAAATTCTTCCTCGGTGAGCTTCCCCGTTTCCAGTCTCATGTAGAGAGCGCTGAGCTCCGCCGTAATGGATTCAGCGTCCGTAACCATCTCCTCCTGGGCCGCCTGCTGAACCTGCCGAAAGATCCAGAACAAACCGCGGGCTGGGGCCATTAGGAGATCATCCACAACAAACATCCTGTCCTCCCCTGGTTTCTATAGTTCAAGATCAACATCCACGAAGTTGTGCGGAGCCCAAGGCCCGTTGTAATCGAGGGCGAAGTTGTTATCGAACTGCTTGGCAACCTCGAACACGTCAGCTTCGAACTGCGGCATCGCGTCCCGCCTGACCAGGCCGGCCAGGTTCATCACTTCGCGCTCGTTGCGGCATTTCAAGCACTTGATTTCACATCCGTGGCTGGCAAACATCCGCACCGCAAGGTCCGCGTAGGTTTCGCGGTCTTCCTGGAGAAGGCGATCGAACATTCTTCCCAGTTCGATCTTTTGTTCCTGCGTGGGCTCGCTCTGAGATCCAAAGAATCGGTCTCGGGCCATCCTGAGTTCCGGATGCGTGTTGACGAAATATTCGAAAATGTTGGGCACATCCCAGGTAACTCGCAGTCCCATCTCGACTTTATTGGCAACGTGCCGGAGTTGATCGAGGAGGACTTGCTGGTTGCGAGAGAGCATCCTGCGAACTGCGACCGGGCTGTCCGCAATCACTCCAAAGGACATGGGCAGCGGTGTGGTTTCGGCCATCAGTCGTTTCAAGACTTCGTGATGGGCCGCCAGGCGGGCGCGTTCCGGGCGCACGTTGTCGTCGGCCACATCGCTGACGACGGCGGCGATGGGTCCGGCCGAGATGGTGTACAGCCTGTGCCGGTCGATGCCGAACTCTTCGTAAACTCTGTCTTGCCCGTCGGCGATGATGGCGTACAGGTATGTTTTCTCGGCCGCGGCTGCGGGCTTCCGCAGGCGTCTGGCAGCAGGTTTTGCAATCGGGATGTGAGCGGTACTCACGTGGTTTGCCTCCGTTGATTAGCGGGCACATTAGCCTGCAGTTTGAAACCGACGCCGCGCGCAGCCATGGTCAATACCTGATCTTGAACGGCTGACTATGCCCCCGCGATGGACGACCGGTTCCGGCGGCACCAGTTGTTTCCTTTCGGTCGGCCAAGGCTTGCAGCAGGCGAGCCTGCTCCGCATCGATCTCCTTGAGCCGGGCGTCGAACTCCGCCAAGCGCCGCAGCGTACTGCTTCGCTCGGTGGTACGCCGCGCCTTCTCCAGTTCCAGGCAGGCCACCTGTAAGTGCGCCCGATGGGGGACCGCAACCAGGTCCACCTTTCCAGCTAATGTATGAATGGTCCTCAGACCTCGAAGTGGGATGGGCACGTTTACCTCTTTCCCCGTTCCGGTTTGCGGCGGTTCTTGCTCGGTTGAGGCCGGCCGCCGCACACGGTTCGAATCGTTTCTTTCACTTTTTCCGCCATAAGTGACTCGCCCTGATGGGTGATCTTTGCCGTGTCGGTATTGAGCACATCGTGGCAGATCGTCTCAAAGACGGGATCGCCAATCTGAGCGGAGCCGTGGTGGTGAGCCAGGATACGGGCGATGGCGATCCCGGCTCGGATGGTGGGGCGATGATTGTTGACCCCCACTCCGCGGAGTTCGCGGATGATATCTACGATTATTTCCGCATCCGACTGGGGAAGTCCGGACTTCGCCATGGTGATCGCGATCTCCGTCTCGCGATCCAAGTGTCCAAGGCTCATCGTAATCAGGCGATCCAGCAGTGCGTCCTGGGTCTTGTGTACGCCCGCGTATTCTTCCGGGTTCGAGGTGAGAATGGCGCGAAACTCCGGGTGAACGTGCAGATTACCCTCGCCTGACCGGCGCAGATTGGGCAAGTTGAGGATCTTGCCTTCCAGCACGCTGAGCAGGACATTATTGGCCTCAGGGCGGGAGCGATTGAATTCATCGTAGACCAGGGTAAAGCCCTTGAGACAGGCGGTGGTCAGCCTCTGGTCTTCCCAAACTCGGTTCAAGCTCTCCTCGGTCCTCACCACCGAGTGAATGTAATTGTCCACCAGCTTGGACTTGCGATAACCGGAATCTTTGCCCACCAAGTCGGAGCTGGCATACTCGTCATCGCCATGGATAAGAACCACGGGCCGGCCACGCTTCCGGGCAACATGCAGCGCCAGGGTGGTTTTTCCCGTTCCCGCCGGCCCGGCAAAATGAAGCGCGTATCCCACCTCCAGGTACGTGAGCGCGCGGGCGGTGAGACTCTCGATGTAGGGGGTTGAGACAAACGAATCGCTGGGTTCCGGGATGACGTTGATGTCCTCAGCCAGCAGCGTGACCTCGACATCTTCGCAGGTCCCGGAATGGTCGCCATTGACTGGCGCCTCCTCGCTGATGATGGGCTGGGTAGTCGGATATCGGGTGAAGTCAAGGGCTGGCACGATGATTTGAACTCCTTTCAAGCTTCCTATCGGCAGAAAGAGGGTGCACCTTCATGCTCCTGGGCTTTGCCTGCCGTGCTAGCGATAGGCGTTCAGCACAGCCAGGTCCGTCATGCTTGCCGCAGTTTGCCCCAGGAGCGCCGCGCCATCGCGAGATCATCCCGGGTATCCCTTACCTGTCCGGCCACTACTTGTTTCAGGTTATCCACGAAGCTCTGCCGACTATTGCGCGCTCCCTCAGCCTTCCAAACTCGCGCGTCGGTATAAGCTGCGCAGGTTTCAAGGATCTCCACCTGACGTGCCTTGGTTCCCTCAGCCAGCTTCTTCTTCAGCTCCTGACGGTCCGCTCGCAGCGTCTGGATGTCCTCGCACAACCGGGTCATGTCTTTCGTCAATCTACCCACTGGTGTCCTCCTTAGGTCGTTTCTCAAACGGCTGTAGTTTCGGTATTCAGCCAAGCTAAGGGGGCCACAATCGCCCCCCTAAACTTGGTTGCGGTTATGTCCTCCAACCATGCCCTAGGCGGGAGTAGCAGCGTTGGCCGTCAGCCCGATGGCTTCCGCATACTTCAGGTAGGTCTCAACCGAGGCAATCACTACCCGGGCTTCCACTGATAGCAGCTCGATCCCGACCAGCGAAACCTTCGCCCAAACGTCGATCACGATGCCTTTGTCAAGAATTCGATCGACTACTTCCGCTAAGCTGGAAGAGTCGGTGGACTTTTGAACTTTCGCCATGATATTTCTCCATTTCTTAGAAAAGGCTTACTTGGCCTTACCTATCAAGAGACAGTGCAAGTCACGGGCCTTCTAGTGAACGGGTGAGCGGACTTACCGACTTCTTCAGACCTGCACTCGGGCGGGGCAGAGTAATTGCCATTCGTATGAGCAAGATCTGGGCAAGCAAGAAAAATTACGAACGTACTATTGCAGCGAGAGTACCTACACTTAGTCAGCAACTGAGGAGTCCATTCCATAGAGCGCCTACCCTTACAGTGAGCTATAGTTCCCCTTGTTTATGAGGTTCCCTTAATGTTGGAGAAATCAACGAAGTTATACGGCGGCCAAGGTCCGCTCACCAGCGGTCCTGCGAGCCCGTCCTTAAGACATTGCCGGCTTGCCTCACGAAAGGATTCGACCAAGGTGTGCGGTACGAGGAAGTAGAGAGACAGGAGAGGTTCTCCACGGGAAGGCAACTCTACCTTGCGGCGCACGAACAGGCCGGACAGCGGGTAGCAAAGTGTGTTCACGAGTTCGTTTTGCCGTTCGGCCATTCGGTCCGCGCTGCCGTAATACTGCTTCTTGGCTAATAGATAAGAAACACCTGATCGATTGGAATCGGGAAAGCGTGCCGGCGAGACTGCCGCTGAGTCAATTTTGGGAGCGGCGTCGCAACCGTTGGCTGGAACTTGGATGGCCATCTCGGCTAACCCTTCCAGTCCGTCGAGCAACCCGTCGTACTGCTTATGATGTTCGTCTAACACCACGGCGAGCTCCGCTCTGTCCCGAACCGTGCATCCGTATCGCATGGGAATTATGGTTCGTCGGCTGAAAAAAAACTCAACCACACTCTCATAGGCGAGGATGGCCGCGACATCGGGAAGCGAGTCCGGCTCCCTAAGCTCAGAAATGGCGGCAGCCAGACCCCCATGATCCATTACCAGCACCGGTTTCCCACCGACACCAGTGGGGGCTTCAAGTTCCGGTTGCGGAACGCTGCGAAAGACGCAGTAGAGCAGGTACTTCATGGGGCGCCGGTCGAGGACAAAGCCGGAACAAAACGAAACGGCGGCCAGGGACCGGAGAGTTGCAGCGCCAATCCTTGCGGCAGGTAGTCCAGGTTTGCCCGTTGCACGCGCTCTTGAAACGAGGCGATGGCTGATTCGGGCAGCAGAAAAGCCCAGTTCAGCACCTCCTCGGCCCCGCTTTCTGGGTGGGCGCACGGCGATAACGCACATTCGCGGAAATCGGAAGCATAGCTGGTGAGACCGCTCGCGACGGTGCGACGGGTTTCGTCAAGCCAAAGGCTCAACTCCCTCTCGATGTCTTTGCAGATACGTTGTTCCGCGAAGTGGCGAGTCCCAGGAGGCAATGCGGAGAGCCGATTCTGCTCAGCTGTCAGCCGGGTGGACGTAAGGCCCTGCAGCGCTTGCTTGCGATCCAACCAACCCTTTACCGACCACTCCCCGTGGTCCGCTACGCGCTGCAAAAACAAAGCAATCGTCTCGCGATGTCGATCCGCAAACTCGGCGAGGGCTTCGGCCGACGAAAAAAGCGTGCCGAAAGGCAGCGGCAGGACCGGCGAGTATGCCATTACTTCTTCAATCGCCGCCTCGTGACGTACGGCGCGGGGCGCCACCCAGGCCAGTTGCTGCAGGTGGAGCTCTGCCGCGGGTCCGCAGAAATCCTCCCGTGCGACTTCACTGACCACGGCCCACAGATCGGGAGCATGACGAATCGTCAAAACCGGGCGGTGGCCGTCCACCGCCGTCGCTTGCAGCCCGCGCACCGCGTCGCAGCGGGCAAAGCAGAACAAGTAGAGCGCTGTCTCGCCGTTTTCCATCGAATCTGAACCCATCCGAAAGCCTATCGACTCATGGTCTGCAGGGCCGCTTCCAGGTCAGTGGCCTCAATACTCACCTTGATGCTGTTCCCAGCTGGCTCCTCGCCGGCGTGAACCGCCCGCCGGATTGCCCGCAGGGCAGCCTGATGGCATAGCGCCGTAATGTCGGCGCCACTGTATCCGTCGGTTCGCGCCGCCAATTCCTGGACGATCACTTCCCCATCCACAGGTTTATTGCGCAGCTGAACCCGGAAGACCTCGGCACGACCGGCTTCATCGGGAAGCGGGATTTCCACGATCTCGTCAAAGCGCCCCGGCCGGATGATGGCGGGGTCAAGCATATCCAGGCGATTGGTTGCGCCCAGCACCAACACTCCCCGCAACTCTTCCGCTCCGTCCAGCTCGGTAAGAAACTGGCTCAGGACACGCTCCGAGGTATGCGAGTCCGAGGTGCCGGCGCTTCGGCTGGGCACCAGGGCATCGATTTCGTCGAAGAAAATAATGCATGGCGCCGCCTGCCTGGCCTTGCGAAAGATGTCGCGCACCGCCTTCTCGGATTCGCCCACGTACTTGGAAAGCAGTTCCGGCCCTTTGATGGAAATGAAGTTGACGTTGGTTTCGCTGGCAATAGCTTTCGCCAGCAGGGTCTTGCCGCAGCCGGGAGGCCCCGACAGCAAGATGCCCTTGGGTGGACGAATGCCGGCCTGGGTGAACAAGTCGGGATATTGCAGAGGCCACTCCACCGCTTCCACCAAGCGGGCCTTGATCTCGGCCAAACCTCCTACATCCTCCCACCCCACGTTGGGAACTTCGACAAACACCTCGCGCATCGCCGAAGGTTCGATCATTTGCAGGGCCGAGAGGAAGTCATCCATCTTGACCTCGAGCTTAGCGAGTTGGTCGTAGGGGATATGCGCCAGGGCAAAGTCCACGTCNNGCTTCCAGGTCCGCCCCCACAAAACCGTGTGTAATGTTCGCCAGGTGCGCTAGATCGACTTCTTCCGCCAGCGGCATTCCCCGGCTGTGAATCTCCAGGATCTGCAGGCGGCCGTGGCGGTCGGGAATCGGAATGGAAATCTCGCGGTCAAAGCGTCCCGGCCGGCGCAAGGCGGGATCGAGCACCTGCGGCAGGTTGGTTGCCCCAATGACAATGACCTTGTTGCGCTTGGAGAGACCGTCCATCAGCGCCAACAACTGGGCGACCACCCGTTTTTCCACCTCGCCCACCACCTGATCGCGGCGGGGCGCAATCGCATCCAGTTCGTCGAGGAAGATGATGCTGGGCGCCTTGCGGCCGGCCTCTTCGAAGATCTTGCCCAGATGGGCTTCGCTTTCCCCGTAAAACTTATGGATGACTTCCGGGCCGCTGACCGAAAAGAAATTCGCCTGCGTCTCGTGCGCGATGGCGCGGGCGATCAGCGTCTTGCCGCAACCTGGGGGGCCATACAGAAGCACGCCTTTGGGCGCATCAATTCCCAGCCGCTCGAAAACTTCCGGGTAGCGCAGCGGCAGCTCAATCATTTCCCGGATTCGGAGCAGATGAGGCTTCAGCCCGCCAATGTCTTCATAGGAGACCGCTCGCTCCGTCACTTCTTGTGACTTAGCCTTGGAGATCAGAAGCTGCGTGCCCGGGCTGATTAACACCGGGCCCTTGGGTACCGTGCTTTCCACTTTGAAGTCGGCCCAACGCGATCCGAACAGGACAGCCCGAATGCGGCTCTCCACCAAAACCGGCAGGCCGTCCAGGCGGCTGCCGATGTAATCCATATCGCGCTCGGAAGGGACAACATTGGTGGGGGCCAGCACCACCCGCTCAGCGGTTGGGCAACGGATGGAGCGTATCTGAACATGCTCGTCCAGTCCGACTCCGGCATTCTCCCGGGTGAGTCCATCCAGTTGAATCTGCGATTGACCGCGCATCTCTTTGTAGGCCGGCATCGCCTTGCAGACGGCCTTGGTCTTCCCGGCCACTTCCACGATGTCGCCCACCTCGACGCCCAGCCGGGCCAGGTCCTCCGGCCCCATACGACCGTAGGCCCGGCCCACGTCCTTGCTGAGCGCTTCACTGACCTTGAGCTTGAGCGTCTTGCTATCGACTGTCATGACAGCTCCCGAGAATGAATTGCGGCTATTTAGGGCACTTGATTTCCAGGACTCCGTTGTTGCAGGTGACCTGCATTTTATTTTTCGGCACACAGCAGGGCAGCAGAACTTCCTTGCGGTACTTCTTGTCCCCTCGCTCGGCGGTAATGGTTAGGACATCGTCTTTCAGGTCAACTTTGATGTCGTCTTTTCCGATGCCGGGTAATTCCGCCAGAACCAGAAGATGGTCCTCTTCCTCAAAGACGTCCACCATGGGTTCGCGGACTTCCTGGACTTCGGTCCGGCCGGAGGTGGCGTCGCGACGAATGTTGCCAAACGGTTCAATGCGGGGCCCCTGGTCTCCCAATCCGACCTTGACGGTAAATCCGTAGATGCCGCGGAGTTGTTCTCCCGGCCCGTTGATCGAGCCCGTCCGGGAAAGCTCGCCCTGTTGTTCCAAGTCGCCAAGTTTCTCGACTAAATCGCCCAAGCCTTTCAGGATTCCTCCCAGGCCGCCGCCAATTTCATGGTGCAGGTTTCTCTCTCTTCCTCTTTCCACTAGAAGCCTCCTCTCGTGGCTCTATCGATCTGTAAGCCGTATCCCTTGATTTTCAGCTGAATGGTTTTGTAATCGATGTGCAACAAACGGGCCGCTTCCGCTTTATTGCCCCGGGTTTCGCGCAGCACCCGGGCCAGGACCCCGCGCTCCACCAGCGCCGTGTTGTGCTGCACGATTTCTTTCAGGGAACAGTCCGGATGCGATGGAATCTGGACGCTGGGGGCGCCCTCCAAGTCGGCCGGCACCGCGGGGCGGATGCCTTCAATGGCCAGGTGGTGCTCCTCAATGATGTTGTCCGCCAGAAGCACCGCTCGGCGGATGGTGGAACGAAGCTGGCAAACGTTTCCCGGCCAATGATAGGAAAGCAACAGGTCCACCGCCGGTTGGGTGAAACTGCGTACTTCTTTTTGTAACTCCAGATTGGTGAGGTCTACGAACCGCTTGGCCAAATACAAAATGTCTTCCCGGCGCTCGCGCAAAGCCGGGACCCGGATGGCGAATTCGTTCAAGCGGAAGTAAACATCACGTCGAAGTGAGCCATTTTCTCCTTCCGTCAACTTCTGCAGATCTTGATTGCTGACCGCCAGCACCCGAACATCGACATCGATGGGCCGGGTGCCGCCAATGCGGTGAATGATCTTGTCCTGCAACACGCGCAAGAGTTTGGCCTGCGATCCCAAGGGCATGTTGGACACTTCATCCAGGAAGAAGGTCCCGCCCAGGGCGGTTTCGAATTTGCCGATCTTCTGGCGGTCCGCCCCGGTAAACGCCCCTTTTTCGTAGCCAAACAATTCGCCTTCGATCAGGGTTTCCGGAATCGCTCCGCAATCCACCGCCATGAACGGTCCCTGGGAGCGGGAGCTCAGTCCGTGGATGGCGCGAGCCACCAGGTCCTTTCCCGCTCCGGTTTCCCCCAGAATCAGGACCGTGAAATTGGTGTTGGCGACCCGCTTGACCTCCGCGATCAAGCGGGTGATGCCGCTGCTCGGTCCCATGGACTCGCGCAGGGAGGCTGCGTCTTCCACCTGGCAGGACAGGGTCCGCAGCTTACATTTGAGCTTGCGCTCATTCAAGGCGCGGAAAACCACGCGCAGTACTTCGTGGTGCTTGAGGGGTTTCTCCAGGTAGTCGTGGGCCCCAGCCCGTATGGCAGCCACCGCCTCCCGAATATTGGGGAAGCCGGTGGCCAGAATAATGGAGAGATCTTCGTCCAGGGCCTTGGCGGCCTGCATCGTCTGCATGCCGTCCATGTCCGGCAGCTTTAAGTCCACGATCAACAAGTCGGGCGCCTCGCTGCGGATCTTTTCCAGGGCGGCCGCCCCGCTGTGGGCCACAATCGGAATCATTCCCTCACATTGCAAATACTCCGAAAGCAGGGCACAGATTCCTTCCTGTTCGTCAACGATGAGAATCTTGTTGCCGGCGACGGTCACTACGGTCTGTCTCCGCCCTTCAGGGCTTGGCGAACTGGGTGAAGCACTCGGATGTCCTGGTCGAGCCAGGGCTCCACGGAATGAAGCATCCCGACAAAGAGCAGGCCGGTTTCGCCGCCAAGCAGCGTCTGGCTGATTCGACGGGCCATGAACTGGTCGCGGCGTTGCAGCAAGGAATGCTGCAAATCGTTGGCCCGGGCCGCGTGCCTGGAAGGCCCGCGAAACATTTCTCCCGTAAAAACTTGCTTAACCAGCTCGTACTCTTCCAGCAAAAGTTCGGAGGACTCGGTGCCCATGAGGGTTGCGCCCTTCTCCTTTAGCTTAAGCAGCAGTTGATAGTTCCGGCTCCCCGCCTTGGCCAAATCGGTAACAATCTCCAATTCGTGCCCGCAAACCGGCAATCCATCCTGATAGAGACGAACTTTTTCGTAGGCTAGGGCGAGACCCTGCGTGGCTTGCTCGATCTGCGTCCAGAAGTCCTTGACCAGCTCCAGGTTGTGCTCCCACATCTTTTTTCCCAGTTTCTTGACTTTCAACCGTTGTATGGGCTCGTTCAGCGCTCCCATGTCGGCTTGGGTATGAACGATGGGGATCGAGATGAGGACCCTTCGGGCGCTGGCAACCCTAGGCTCAGAGAACGGCTTCATCGGCTTATTGTCCATGAACAGCGCATCTCATCGATTCCCATTGCGCTCCGTTCGCGCAACCATCCAAGATGGCTGAGCTCCTGTCCGGCGTTGGCAACCATTGGTCGTGTTGCAACCTTAGCAATCGGCAGCGGCGGCGATAAGATGAATGAAATCCACGGATAGCACAATTTTTGGAGCACTTGCTGGGCGCACGCACCAACGTCACATGTCAACGACCATGTAATACGCCCCACTTTCGCGATCAGCGCCTTGGAGCGGTAAGTAATTAGATATTGCTGAAGTTGGCACTTGACTTTGTCCCACGAGTAGATACGATTTGTGCACGAAATAAGCGGAAAACTGCGCCAGCGTCAACAGAAACGACCCCTCCGGGACCAGCCGTGCCCATGGTGTCGCTCCTGGCCGATTCTAGAGCGTCTCCACCGGCATGATGACTGCCTAGTATCTGGAAGAGGCAACTGCCGCAGTAGGGAATCACCTGAGCGATGTGGGAGAACAGGCAGTTCTACCCCCGTTAGATCAACCAACCAAGATCAGGCACGATCCGGCAATTGAATGCCGGTCCAGGAGGAAGCTATGTGTATCTATCTGAGAGCTACTTTTGACAATGTCGGAGCAACGGCAGCAGTTCCACGACAGGTACGCGGGCGGACCCGGTTTTCTGGCAGCCTTCTGATGGCTGTGCTTTTGGCTTTTGCATGCGGTTTGGTTCTTCCGTTGCTCTTGAGCGTGCGCGTTGCGGCGCAGACGGTGCCAGCTCAGAGCGACTGTGGTTCGAAGGCATATCTGGACAATCTGCCGGTTCCGCCACCAAAGGATCCAAACGTCAAACGACAGGTGCAACTTGTGAACTGCTCGGACCAGGTCCTGCTGGGAGCGGCCAACGCATCGCGCGCGGCGAATCAGCCGCCCTGGCCGGTTTTTCCCCAGGAAGGCACGTGGGTGATGCAACCGTTCGACAAGAACAATCCGACGGATTATTCCAACGTGCTCACCATCGATATTCCTCCGCAGTGGTATGGCCAGCACGTAGGAGGGAACACGGGGAACTTCTGGGCCCGAACCGGCTGCCGTTACGATCCCGTCAGGAACCGGGCGCAGTGCGAAACCGGCGGTTGCGGCGGTCAATATGATTGCAGCTCGGCCAACATATCGCCGCCGCCGGCCACCACAATCGTGGAATGGACTTTCTATCAGCAGTTTCAGAGCTTCTTCTTCGATTCCCCGGATATCAGTGCCGTCAACGGCGCGAGCCTTACCGTCGACGTCTCACCTAAGGGTGGCGACGACCTGGATCCCATTAATCCAAAAGATTGGCATTGGTTGAACTGGAACTATCCGCTCACCGTGCATGGAAAAGATCTGCGCGAACCCACTCAGTGTGTGCCCGCAAACGGCGGCGGCTTCAAAATCGCCCGTTCTGACATCGATAAAACGGTCGACCCCAATAGTCAAGGCTATCCCTTCTTGGGATACGTAACCGTCGATGGCATGGGTAACCCTACAATGCCGAACGGAAACTATCTACTCGCTTGCCTCAGTAATTGCGGAAGGTATAAATTCCCCACGGAAGTGGGAAAGACCGGCTGCAATACGAAAACGGACCCCAACTGCTACTTTTGGACGACCTTTTGCGCCGGTAACGACAGCATAAACTACAGTAAGAAATGTTTTACGGGTAAATGTCCTACTGGTCAAAGTGGATGTCAGGACACTGACAAATACTACTGTGACACGGATCAAGACTGCCTGGCATGTAACGGTGGCACTGACTACCACATCGCCTGCTTCAAGAAAGATGGTCCCGATAAACGAGGCGTCTGCGAGCTGCGCGGCTTTTACAAAGGGTCGGTTGGAGCATGTAATGGCATTCCGGATCCCCAGCCCGCTGCCCCAGCCTCGAAGGTGGCGTGCAACAATACTTATGGATCCGTCAACCCGCTGGATAACGACGACGCGACGCGATTCGACTTCAATGACCAGCCTATCGTTGCCGGCTGCAGCGTCGTAACTTTCAACGGAACCAAGGCTGCCTGCATTGGTGAAGACACAGTTCATCAGGTACTTCATGGCGCCTACACGTGGCCAAACGATCCTGAGGTGTTCCAGGGTGACGCCCCGGTCTATCGCATAGTCTTCTCCCCGGAAGGCAGCGGCCAGGCTCCGATTACAGCAGCCCAGCCTCTCCCGGCTTGCGACTCGCTGCCCACCAATTACAAGCCCTCGCAAAATCGCTCGAACTGCAGCATACCTATCATGGGCCAAAACGCGGAGTTTGGTATTGGGTTGGTTCGCAACCAGCCTCCTAATCAATGGCAATCTACGGGCAACGATTGGCCTTGTTCCGTCCCGGAGAGGACGGCTGCCGACAATGGCATCGTGTGCGAATGGAACCCGCTGCCTGAGGGTGCTAATTGCCGTGCTCCCAAAACCGACACAACGTATGTCCCCAATAGCGCCTGCGGTCGCATCGACTCCGGTACCTCACTGGTGTCTGGCACCATAACGCCGAAGAGTAGCGGCGATCCGTTGCTGCTTGAGGTATCCATCCCCAAGGTGCTGAACAACGTGAGTCTTCCCACCTCGATTAGCGGCTGTGTCCCAACGGGCATGGGAGCCTGGACGCTGATCGCGTCACAGGCGCTAAAGACCAACCAGGGGGTTATCGCCTGGTACAAGGGAACGTCGAATACCAGTACGGCCTGCCAGGTGACAGTGACGCTGGCCAGTGAGAATCCGGCCGAACTCAAGCTCTACGATGTGCCAAAATTCACTGGGAAAGTGGATACGATGAGCACCGCCGCCGGTGATTACATCAACCAACCTCTCCCCTATACTGTCAGCGCGGGTACCGCTACCACTAGATTCTCCAGCGATCTACAACTGGGCGCTCTGCTGATGGTGAATCGAAGGTCCGCACCGGTTACGTATTGGGACACCTGGTTAAGCAACGGCCCCACGAACATACATTGCCTAGGTAACGACACCAATTGTCCCCGAGAAGATGGTCCGGATTTCCTCCCCGGACACGGACCCAACTCGGGCAGTTCAGACGTCGGCCACAACCAGGTCACACCTGGGCCGCAATACTTCCATCGCGACGCGGGTGTCGTGGTGAACGACTCCAACTTCTCCTGGTTAGGATTGGCGATCTACATTCAACTCAACCCGTAACCGCGGCGCGTTTGCTCCGACATCTCGGGGACGATCAGCGATGGTCGTCTCCGTTTTGCTTTCTTCAGACTGGTAGCTCCGACCCAACTCCAATCCCGCCGATTACACTTAATGAGTCGTGCTTCTGCTGCCTCACTCGCTTTCATGTAGACCTTCGCGAATCGTGCTACACGTGGTGCGAAAGCACTATGACACCCATCCCCTTTTACAAGCTGACCCGCTCCGGCGGAGGCTGGAATACACAGATCTCCACGATTTTGCTGGGCAAGTGATGGAAAGAATCCTGCGTCACCCCCGGCACGCAGTATTTTCACCGCGACGGATATAGCATCGGGCAGTACGCTTGGGGAGGTTTGGCGATTTACGTTGAACTCAACCCATAGAGGGCCATGCCCGAACGTACAATCGTAGGCTAGCTTTGAGCCCGTTTCCGTGCATGGCTAACGCGCCGTGGCTAGGAACGGGCTCTTTAGCTCACATCAGGATCCGTATGAGAAAAGCCATAAACCTTTAGCGAAGTCGGTCGCAGTCGCAGACTCTAACCCCGTCCAAATCGCGTCAGTTGCTGCAAGTCTACTTCTTGGTCAGAGTTTCTTCTACCTGGATTCTCTTGCCGGCGTTGACCTCGACCATCTTCTGCAGTGTCGCGTAGCCCTCCAACTCCAGCTTGATCTCGTACCTCCCGGGATTCAAGGCGAATTCCACCGGTGTCGGCTTGGAAACAACCTGTGTTCCCGTCGCCGTAAGTAGTTGGAAGTAATTGGTCGGGGAGAGAGGATTTGAACCTCCGACCCCCTGGTCCCGAACCAGATTCCAAAGCCTATCGAAGCTTGTGGAAATTTGAGGTTCGTAACGGGTTGATATTGAACCTGTTGCGCGCCGCTCATTGAAAGCTATTGAAGTTTGATGTTCCTTGAGGATCTGACAGTTACAATTTTTCCTACAACGAGTAAATAGTGCCTGCAGGAACATGCTAGGCCGAGGCCATTGGCCCAAGAGCAATCCCGCCAATTGATCGCAGTCGGCCAGTCAACTTCGACAAGCGACTTATCGGCAGTAATCTCCCCATAAGCCGCTTTCTGGCCCGTGTGACGAGCGAATGCTCAGCTGAGCATTCGCTCCGGTTCAGATAGGTTAAGAGATGGCTGTTCACAACAGTAATCACAGACGACTACCGCAGCGGTCTGGTAAGTTCAGCAGAATGAGGAAAAATGGTCGGGTGAAACGATGCCTTGGACGGGCTACGAGCAACGGATGAGACATCGTTACTGCCCCGAGGCGGCGTCGATAACGGCCTTTTGCGCGCGGGCGAGGGCCACAAGATTGTTCACGTTATCCGACGTCGTATCGAAGCCGGCCAGAGTCACGCCGAAGACAAAAACACCGTCCAGTGCACCCAGGCCGACATGTGTCTCGGTGCCCTGGGTCACGGTGCCGGCGAAGGATTGCTGACCGATAGCTGGAATCGA